>CAMWVS010000110.1 GCA_947177775.1 uncultured Prevotella sp. | reverse complement strand
ACCTCTTCACTCATCACTCTGAACTCTGCACTAAAGAGTAATTACACCTCTTCACTCATAACTCTGAACTCTGAACTTTCTGAACTCTGAACTTTCTGAACTCTGAACTTTCTTCACTCTTCATTTAAAATATCATCATCAGCTGATACATCAGCGTTTTTGCGATGCGCTCATGCCCGCTGTCATTGGGATGGAGGCGGTCAGTATCGGCGTTGTTGAAGTATTGCGCATGTTCGTCAAGCATGGGCATAAGGCCGCAGAGCGAATAAAGGTCAACTACTGGCACGGCCCAGACGCCGCCGGCCTCACGTGTCGCCGCAACGTAAGCATCGAGATATTCGCCGCAGCGGTTGGCATAGTCTTCCGTGCACTGCCAGTTCTTGTCGTTGGCATAGAAGCCGGCGCGGTGGATGGGTGTGAGAAGGACTATCTGTTTGGTGGGATAGAGACGCTTCAGGCTGTCAAGGGCGATGTTGATGCGGCCGCGGTAGGTCGTGTTGTCCATCACAGGTATGCGGCGCATACGGTCTTCCTTTCGCCGGACATAGCCATGGCCATATTCCACACTCTCCATACGCTCGTCCCACCAGCGCCCCATGGGCACGGCATTGTTATAGTCGTTCGTCCCTACGAAAATCATGATGGCGTCGACGTCGTCACCGTGGTCCTGCTTGAGCTGGGTTGCCTGACGCGGGATGTCGTTCCACTGGCGGCCGCTGACAGCATAGACGTATGGCGTTATGCCGAGCCATTCCTGCAGCCAGCTCCAATATTTCTTCTTTGCCGCCTTGTTGCGCGGGTCGGTGATGGAGTCGCCGAGATAGGCAACGCGCTTGCCCTGCCATGGATGGGTGATGGCCTGCTGTGCAGCCGCGGGCATGACGGTCAGCAGACAGAGTAACAATGTAATGATGTTCTTTCTCATTTTTCGATTTGTTTTTTTAAGGGAGCTTCCTTTAAAGACTTTAAAGACTTTAAGGTCATTAAGGTCATTAAGGACTTTAAAGCCCTTAAGGACAGCAGCGCCCAGATGACTATTTCTTTTTATTTTAAATTTTCCTGAAGTATTCGCTCAGCTCGCTTGCAAAAGCGGCCAATGTTTCCGGAGCGTCGTTGCCGAAACGCTGCCAGACACTGCGGCAGGCGGCGCTGAGCGGTGTCGTGATGGTGTCGGAAATGTTGCGTCCGCTTCCACGACGGAAATATGGGTCATTACGGCGGAAACAGGCCATCGCCTCGACTATTATATCGACGTCAACCGACGTCATCCGCGACAGACTGACAATCTCCGGAGTTATGGCCACCATCGTGTCGGGCACAAGACGGAAGTAGAGGTCGAGCGTGAGAATGAGCACGACAGGCGTCAGATTGCCGCATCCGTCGATGGGACGGAAATCGCGTTCAAAGGTCTCATTGGTGTCCACACCATCAAAAAAGTCGGCGACATTATTGAAGCCGTTCATGCTCCTGACCATCTTCACGGCACGTGCCAAGCGTTTCGGATTGTTTCCGTATGTCTTCCAGATGTTTTCTATGCGCGGCGTTTCAAGCCGTGCGATGGATTCCATACGGCTGTGCAGTATCTCGGGATGGATATGAAGTTCAAGACTGAGGTCGACCATCGGTCGGCTGTAGACGGGTTTGACGCCTGCCGGACGGCTCTGATAGAGCTGAAGCAGCAGCAACCAATATTCATCTGACCAGTTGTTCGGTTTGGACATGTCTTCGGAATGTGTTATGTCGTTTATATATTGTCTGTTACAAAAGTACACAAAAAAAACGCAAGGACAAAATTTTGGTTTCGGTATTTGGAGTTATGCCGCCGCATGCTCCCCACCGGCAGGAAAGAATGAATCTTATATCCCATATTCTATCAAGCAATTGGCAACGGAAAAGATGTTATGACATGTGCCGGAAATCCAAATAGTGCCGTTATCCTTTAGTTTATCGCGACAAAGGCCAAGCCATTCCATGTTGAAGTCCATCAGCCATGTCCGATATTGGTCTGACATTGACAGATGAGTGTCTTTAATAATTCCTGCTTGATTCTTATTTCGGTGGCTAAGCTATAAAAAAGTTACGAAATATTCAATTTTTTGAAGCCTCTGAGGGCGAATCTGCGTTATGGAGCTGTTTTTGCTTTTAACTGATTGATTTGAGCGCAGACACGGTTTATATGATCTAATCCATATAAGAGCGAATTGCAGTCAATATCCATCCACGAAAACAATGTTTTTATCTTGGAATATATGTTTATCACATAGGAAGTGTCTATTGTTGACGTATTTGTAGCAAAACAGATAGTCTCGTGGTGTGCAATACGGTTTCGCAATGAATTGACCTTATCAAGCTCATTGAAAATGTAAGTCTGATTATACTGCATCTCTCTCGATGAACGGGGCTTATTGGGGAATATCGAGAGGAGATTACGCCCGGTCACTCTATATTGTATCGGCGAGAACATATACTTCCAGATGCCAAATTCCATTTCAGCCAATAGTTTGGAGTGACTATATGAATGGGATTGTATCAGTTTGCGATGAGCAAAGGTTATAATATCACGTGTCTTTCTCAAAATCGGCTCAGTAAATACTCCGTTTGGCATAATTGAATCTCTCAGCCAATCCGCCCCAAGATTATCACTAAGTTTACGGTCAATAGCATTACGCAGAGCAACCTCGAAACAGCTTACAATGGTAAACATTTCCTGTGAAATATGTAGATTATAGCGATAGAGCGTCATAGCCTTACGAGTGTCGCCACCGCAGGCTGTCAGATACCGTTCCATCCTTTTGGCGGACATTATTTTTTCAAAATCCGTGTATTTCATCAGAAAATCTTAATCTTTTTGGGGCAATGTTTTGTTTATAGGATAAAAAGCACTACCTTTGCAGTGTTGAATCCCGGTAGCCCCTGTATATCAAGCTATCGGGTTTTGTTTTT
>CAMWVS010000109.1 GCA_947177775.1 uncultured Prevotella sp. | reverse complement strand
AACAAGGTACTGCATACGCAATAACAAGGTACTGCATACGCAATAACAAGGTACTACAGCCGCAATTTAAAAGCACAACAATTCGATTATGACACCTATAGAACAAAGAAACCTGCTGCTGGCACAGCGGATGATAAAGGCTCTGAACCGAAGGAACATGGACGCCTACTACTGTCCGACTTCGGCCGAGGCCATCGCCAAGGTACAGGAACTGATAGCCGACGGCAGCACCGTGGCATGGGGCGGTTCGATGACCCTGCGCGACATGGGACTGACAAACGCGCTCCACGAACGCGGAACGCTCCATCTGCTGGACCGCGACAAGGCAAAGGACAGGACCGAAGCCGTTGAGATTTATCTTCAGGCGTTCCGGGCCGACTATTACCTGTCGAGTGCCAACGCTATCAGCGAGGACGGTGTGATTGTCAATATCGACGGCAACGGCAACCGCGTGGCTGCCATCACATTCGGTCCGGGGCACGTTATCTTTGTCATCGGACTGAACAAGGTGGCCCAGACGGTGGACGCCGCACTGGCACGCGCACGCTCTACGGCCGGACCGATAAACACGGCGCGGTTTGACATCAGCACACCCTGCAAGGTGGACGGCGTCTGCCATAACTGCAATTCGCCGGAATCAATCTGTAACCACATTCACTTCCTGCGCAACTCCCCGCGACGCCGCCACACGGTCGTGCTCGTTGGGGAAACGCTGGGGTATTGATTGAGTGAGGAGTTTTAAGGTCCTTAAAGTCCTTAAGGTCCTTAAAGACCCTAAAGTCCTTAAAGACCCCAAAGACCTTAAAGACCCTAAAGACCCCAAAGACCCCAAAGACTTTATAGGAAACCAATGATTGTTTGCATAGCAGAGAAACCAAGCGTGGCGCGTGACATCGCCCGCATCATAGGAGCAACGGCGTCGAAAGACGGCTATATGGAAGGCAACGGCTATCAGGTGACGTGGACCTTCGGCCATCTGTGTACGCTGAAAGAGCCGGACGACTATACGCAGGTGTGGAAACGATGGACGCTGAGCGCGCTGCCCATGATACCCCAACGCTTCGGTATAAAACTCATTGAAGACCAAGGCATCAAACGCCAGTTTGCCGTCATAGAGCGCCTCATGCAGGCCGCCGACGGTATAATAAACTGCGGTGACGCCGGCCAAGAAGGTGAACTCATCCAGCGATGGGTCATGCAGAAGGCCGGAGCAAAATGTCCCGTGCGGCGTCTGTGGATTTCGTCAATGACGGACGAGGCCATACGCGAGGGATTCAATAAGCTCAAAGACCAGAAGGAATATCAGCCGCTCTATCTTGCAGGTCTGAGCCGGGCCATCGGCGACTGGCTGCTGGGAATGAACGCGACGCGGCTCTACACGCTGAAATACGGCCAGAACCGTCAGGTGCTCAGCATCGGCCGGGTTCAGACGCCTACGCTCGCGCTGATTGTCAACCGCCAGAAGGAAATCGAGAATTTCAAGCCCGAACCCTACTGGATTCTGTCGACGGTCTATCGTGACACGACGTTCACAGCCACGAAAGGCAAGTTCCAGTCGAAGGAGGAGGGCGAACAGTCGTTTGCCACCATAGCCGACAAGCCGTTCACCGTGACCGACGTTCAGAAGAAGAACGGAACCGAAGCCCCGCCCCATCTCTATGACCTGACCTCGCTGCAGGTGGACTGCAACAGAAAGTTCTCGATGAGCGCCGAAATGACGCTCAACACGATTCAGAGTCTCTACGAGAAGAAGCTGACGACATATCCGCGTGTGGACACCCAGTTCCTCAGCGACGACATATACCCAAAGTGTGAGGCGACGCTGCGCGGACTGCGTGGATATGAGCAGCTGACACAGCCGCTCGCCGGAACGAAGCTAAAGAAATCGAAGAAGGTCTTCGACTCGTCGAAAGTGACCGACCACCATGCCATCATACCAACCGGCGTGCCGGCCATGAACCTCACCGACATGGAACGCCATGTCTACGATCTGGTCACGCGGCGCTTCATCAGCGTGTTCTATCCCGACTGTAAGTTCGCCACTACAACCGTCCTTGGAAAAGTAGAGGACGTTGAGTTCAAGGTGACGGGAAAAACCATACTCGACGCCGGATGGCGCACGATCTACGCTAAAGACGTCAAGAGCCAGGCCGAAGAGGAAGAGGCGAAGAAGGACGACGAGGAACGGACGCTGCCGCCGTTCGTCAAGGGTGAGAGCGGACCGCACGCACCCTGTCTGACGGAGAAATGGACAACACCGCCGAAGTTCTACACTGAGGCCCTGCTGCTGCGGGCAATGGAGACGGCAGGAAAATTTGTGGAGGACGAAGAACTGCGCGCCGCACTGAAGGAGAACGGCATCGGACGCCCGTCGTCACGCGCCAGCATCATCGAAACGCTCTTCAAACGCCACTATATCAAGCGCGAGCGGAAGAACCTCATAGCTACACCTACAGGCATCGAGCTGATTGACATCATACGTGAAGACTTGCTGAAGAGCTGCGAACTGACGGGTATATGGGAGAAGAAACTGCGCGACATCGAACGCGGCAAATACGACCCGGCTATGTTTGTTGAGGAACTGAAACATCAGGTCACAGCCATCGTGTCCGATGTGATGGGCGACAGCACCGCCCGACGCATAACGATAACCACAGAGGAAGACCTGAAGAAGAAAATGGCGCCGAAAGCGAAAACTGCGGCGAAAACAGCAACTAAGACCACGACTAAGTCCGCAAAGCCCAAAGCTGTCCAGAGTGCCCAAGACCCTCAGGGTTTCATGCCATCACAGCCAGCTCAGCCAGCTCAGTCTGCTCAACTTTCCCAGTCCTCTCAGCCTTCTCAAGAAAACCCCATCAATCCCCCCACAGCCTGCCCCGTCTGCGGCGCCCCTGTCATCAAAGGCAAGACGGCATACGGATGTTCCCGCTGGAAAGAGGGCTGCACATGGAGGCAGCCGTTCTAAGACAACATACACATCTCTATATATATAACAGCTGTCGGTTATG
>CAMWVS010000108.1 GCA_947177775.1 uncultured Prevotella sp. | reverse complement strand
ACTCTGAACTCTGAACTAAAGAGTAATCACACCTCTTCACTCATCACTCTGAACTAAAGAGCAATCACTCTGAACAGAGTCACGTTCTTCCAGTTTTATCACCCCGAACACGGCATAGTTGATGATGTCCATATAGTTCGACTCGATTCCCTCGCTGACAAGCGTTGCTCCCTGCAGGTTCTCGATTTCCTTGACGCGTTCGATTTTGGTCAGAATAAAGTCCGTATAACTGCTCACACGCATGGAACGCCACGCCTCATCATAGTCATGGTTCTTCCGTTTCATCAGTTCCAGAGCCTCACGCGCATGACGGTCGTAGAGTTCTGCGGCCTTCTCGTTGGATATATCCACTGTATCGGCAAATCCGAGCTCCATCTGTATCAGTCCTACGATACCATAGTTGATGAGTGCCACAAACTCCGGCTTGATACCCTCGTCAACCATAGCTTCGCCTTTCATCTCAAGCGAGCGTATGCGCTTAGCCTTGATGAAGAGCTGGTCGGTCAGTGACGATGGGCGCAGAATGCGCCACGATGCCTTATAGTCGTGCAGTTTCTTTACGAACAGAGCCCGACATCCGGCCATGGCCTGCTCAAACTGTTCATTGGTTGAAAGATGGTTCATATCCGATATATTCGCTGCCACACCCGTTCTGTGGTATCTCCTCCGGCGATATAACCGCCATGGACAGCGGACGTGGCATTCCTGTTATGCGCTGCAAAATTAAGAATTTATTACGAGAACACCAAAAATACGCATCCCATTCACTTTGGAAATTCCTTCCGTCCGTCTCACCGTTCTTCCTTCTGACGCTTGTGAATATACTTTATCTTGGCGCACTGCATGTCGAATCTCACTTGCAGGGAGTCCAGTTTCATTTTCGTCAGCGTCAGTGTCTGCAACTGTTCTGCCGTAGCGTTGAGGTCCGAACGCCGTTTCTCCACCTCACGTTTGATGTACTCATAGTCGCGGCGTGCCACCTGAAGAAGCCTGTCGGTCCGTTCGAGATCTTCCTGCGCCTGCTTGAGCGAGATGTTCTGATAGAGCACAAGCGCCCTACGGCGCACATCAACGGCATTGGGATATATCTTGCGCAACGAGTCAATAGAGGCCAGCGCCATGTCATAATGACCATGTTCAAAGTCAAAATCGGCCTGCCTCAGCAACTCTTCCGCTTTCTGCTGCGCACTGCCGCCACAAGAAGCCATCAGCGTTGCCGCAATAAACAATATGATAGAAAGTCTTAACTTACTCATAACTTCATTAATCAATAATAATGTGATATAAACATTTTTTCTTCGCGCCCTGACACAGCACGCCCTACCTCACGAGAACGGCCGAACGGCGCATTTTACTCCGCAAATTTAAGCATCTTTTTCGAAATGACCATATTATTACAACAATTTAACGTGCCGGCAACCGTTTGTGCCATACTGCACACCGGCTCCCCCCACTCCACACACAGCGGCCGTCACAGCGGGGCAATGACGATTCGTGAATCGGGAAAATGAAATCATGCCCATTCCGATGTCCTCCAGAATTCCCTTCATCCGCTCTGCCCCTACAGCACGACTCTTTCATTTACCACATTAGTGTTACACGGCCTGTGTAACACCGTTACATGAGCCGCGTAATATCGTTACATGGCCCGTGTAACAGTGTTACGCGGGCCATGTAACAAAAGCCGTTTTGTCTATTCTATTGCCTAAATGAAATAGCCGTGCCCCTACTGTGTGTTCTGCCCCACTTTTGCCGGGATGGGCTTTCAGTGGACACCCACGATCCTTCCACCGCCCTTTTTTTCATGCAACATTCACCTTTCTTAAACTTTTTGTGTAATTTTGCAGCCCAAATTCAGATATATCCAAAGAACAAAAATGAAGATTTATTCTGACGAAGAACTGGCGGAGATACTCGACAAAGAAATCTTCCGCCAGATATCGACGGTAGCCGACAACCTCGGTGTGGAATGCTATGTGGTTGGCGGATACGTACGCGACATTTTCCTTCAGCGCCCATCGAACGACATTGACGTTGTCGTAGTGGGCAGCGGCATCAGAGTTGCCTCCGAGCTGAAACAGACTCTCGGACGCAAGGCCCATCTTTCCGTGTTCCGCAACTTCGGCACGGCACAAGTCAAATTCGGCAACACGGAAGTGGAGTTTGTCGGAGCACGCCGCGAGAGCTACAGCCACGACTCACGCAAGCCTGTAGTCGAGGACGGAACGCTGGAAGACGACCAAAACCGCCGCGACTTCACCATCAACGCCATGGCCATCTGCCTGAATCGCAACCGTTTCGGCGAGCTCGTAGACCCATTCGACGGCATCTACGACCTTGAAGACGGCATCATCTGCACCCCGCTCGACCCTGACGTCACCTTTTCTGACGACCCGCTGCGCATGCTGCGCTGCATACGCTTCGCCACTCAGCTCAACTTTCAGATTGAAGACGAGACTTTCGCCGCCCTCGAACGCAATGCCGACCGCATCAGAATCATCAGCGGCGAGCGCATAAAGGACGAGCTCAACAAGATAATGCTCACCCCCACCCCGAGCCGCGGATTCGTAGATCTGCAACGTTCGGGGCTGCTCAACCTGATTATGCCCGAACTGGCTGCACTCGACATCGTAGAGACGCGCAACGGGCGGGCACACAAGAACAATTTCTACCACACGCTGGAGGTGCTCGACAACATCTGCCGCCGTACGGACTCACTGTGGCTCCGCTGGGCCGCACTGCTCCACGACATAGGAAAAACACGCTCAAAGCGATGGGACAACGCCGCCGGATGGACCTTCCACAACCACAATTTCATTGGCGCAAAGATGGTTCCCCCGCTCTTCCGCAGGCTCATGCTACCGATGGACGCCAAGATGAAATATGTTCAGAAACTGGTTGATCTCCACATGCGTCCGATTGTGATTGCCGACGAGGTGGTTACAGACAGTGCCGTGAGAAGGCTCATGAATGACGCCGGCGACGACATCGATGACCTCATGACACTCTGCGAGGCCGACATAACAAGCAAAAACCAAATACGCAAGAAGTGTTTTCTGGAGAATTTCCGCATAGTCCGCGAAAAGCTGACCGACCTGAAGGAAAAGGACTACAAGCGGCTTCTCCAGCCGTGCATCGACGG
>CAMWVS010000107.1 GCA_947177775.1 uncultured Prevotella sp. | reverse complement strand
GAGTGATGAGTGGTTAGTTCAGAGTGATGAGTGATGATTGCAGAGGTATGATTACCTTTTAGCTCTGAGTTTGTTGCATCATGTTGGATGTCGGAGGATTTAGTGATAGAACAAGATGTCTGATTGTCTTGTGGAACCAGGGTATTGTCGCCATTGTGATGCATTATATTCTTTTTCATAGCATTAATTCTTATGGTCATTATTTACCGATTCTTTCTTTTGTCGTCTTAATGGAACTGACTAACATCTTGATAAGTTCTTCATTGTCTCTGCTCATAGAGTCGAATTCTTCTTCTGTTATATATCCTCCGCCATTGAGACATTTCAGCCAATATTCAGTTTCTTCTGCTTCTTTCAGGGCTATATGTAGTTTACTTATGAAATCGAGTTTGCTTTGCGCCCGTCTGCTTTCAGCGATATTGGCTCCTATGCTTGTACCGCTACGCAATATCTGTTTTGACAGGACATGCTCATGTCTTGCGTCTCTGAGATGCTTATACATCCTTATAATTCTTCCAGAGAATTTCTCCGACTTTGTCATCAGAACAAACTCTTTTCTTTCTAACATAATATCCGCTTTATTATTATATTCTCACCCTGAGTTCAAGACTTAAAGGTAATCATACCTCTGCAATCATCACTCATAACTCTAAACTAACCACTCATCACTCTGAACTCTGAACTTTCTTCACTCTTACTTGTAGAACGTCTTTTCAAATGCCTGAAACTCCTCGTGTCTCATGACACAGCGTTTCCACCAGGCGCCGATAAATCCGAAGCCGTAGCCCATAAGCTGGGTGAAGGCGGCGGCCACAGAGATGGCGCCGATGCGCAGGCTGTGGTTCTGACGGGCGGAGTCGGCGAAGATGAGGGCGGAGTAGGCCAGCAGCGGCAGCCATGGGGCGGCGCAGAGCCAGTACCAGCGGTCAATGTCGTCATAGTGCATGAGGACGCGGCCTGCGGCGGAGGCGAGCACGAGGGCTACAACGCCTACGGTGAACACCATCGGGAGCAGGTGGACGAGCTTCAGCGACTCGGGATATTTCTTGTAGAGATTGATGCGGGCTATGCCGCTGTTGTAGACCTGACGGAAGAATTTCTTCAGGTCGGTGCGGCGCTTGTGCCACACCCACGCCCCGGGGAACAGGCGGCAGCGGCATCCTGCCTTGAAGATGCGTATGCTGAAGTCTATGTCCTCGCCGAAGCGCATGCGGGAGAAACCGCCGAGGCGGGCGTAGACATCGCGGCGGATGCCCATGTTGAACGAGCGGGGATAGAACTTGTCGAGCTTTTTCCGTCCGCCGCGAATGCCGCCGGTGGTGAAGAAGCTCGTCATGGAGTAGGAGATGGCCTTCTGGGTGTCGGTGAACGAGGGATGGGCGCAGTCGGGACCGCCGAAAGCGTCGGCCGGCTCGCGTTTCAGCTCGTCGTCAACGGCCTGCAGATAGCCCTCGGGCAGGACGACGTCAGAGTCAAGCACGATGAGCCATTCGCCCTTCGCCCGTTCGGCTCCGTAGTTGCGGCTCTGTCCGGGGCCGGAGTTGGGCTTCGCATAATAGCTGATGTCCAGCCGGCCGGCATATCTGTCAGCCACGTCGCGGCAGTCGACGGAAGAACCGTCCTCTACGATGACAACCTCGAAGTCGCGCAGCGTCTGGCGGGTGAGGCTGTCGAGCAGCTCGTCCACCTCGTCGGGACGGTTGAATACGGGGATGATGAATGAGTATTTCATTTCTTTTTTATTTTAGAGGTCAGAGAGTTAAGAGAGTTCAGAGTTTATAAAGTTCAGAGTTCAGAGTGATGAGTGAAGAGGTGTGATTACCATGATAAACGTTTGGTAATGGGACGAATGGGACGAATGTGACAAATGGGATAAATGTGACAAATGGGACAAATAGGGCTGGGACAAATGGGGCTGGGACAAATGTGATAGATGGTGTGATAACCGATGAAGAGACATGACGGCTCCCGTTTTAGTAACAAGAGTAATCATATCTCTTCCATCTATACTTTAAATCCAATGTAAAAGGAGATTTTATAGTTCAGAGCTTTAAAAATCATCCAAGGCTCAGAGCTTAATGGTAATCATACCTCTTCACTCTTCACTCATAACTCTGCCCTATAAGAGCTTCACTCTGCCCTATAAGAGCTTCGCGCAGTCCTATAAGCATGGTAATCATACCTCTTCACTCATCACTCTTAACTCTGACCTATAATGTCCCTCGTTTTACTCCTTCACGCGCTGCAGATAGCTTCCGTCGCGTGTGTCCACCTGAATGAGGTCGCCCTCGTTGATGAACAGCGGCACGCGCACCTCAACGCCTGTTTCCAGCGTAGCGGGCTTCGTAGCGTTTGTGGCAGTGTCACCCTTGATTCCCGGCTCGCTGTGAGTGATGCGCAGGTTTGTCTTCACGGGCATTTCTGCATAGAGGATGGTCTCGGTGTCGGCGTCGCTGACAACCTCTACAACGTCGCTCTCCTTCATGAAGTCAACGCCGGTGATGAGGTCCTTCTGGATTGGCACCTGGTCGAAGGTCTCCTGGTTCATGAAGATATAGTCGCTGCCCTCCATGTAGAGGAACTGATAGGGGCGGCGCTCCACGCGTACGTCTTCGAGAGCCTCACCGATGTTGAAACGCTTTTCCAGCACACGGCCGCTGACCACGTCCTTCAGTGTGGTGCGCATGATGGTGTTACCCTTTCCGGGCTTTACGTGCAGGAAGTCGATACAGAAATACAGCTTGCCGTCCATGCGGATGCAAGTACCTTTCTTGATGTCTTGTGACTTAATCATGATGTTCTAAATATTATTGTTTTATGAATTATTATCGTCCCTTACGGTCATTTTATGACTGCAAAGGTACTGAAAAAATGGAAAAAACATTAATCTTTGAGCTAAAAATCATGCACGGGTTTGGTTATTTCGAAATTAATAAGTAATTTTGCAGCCCAAAAGCGTATATATAACAATAAAATAATAAAGCAATGAAAAGAACATTTCAGCCGCACAACAGAAGAAGAGTGAACAAGCACGGCTTCCGCGAGAGAATGGCAACAAAGAACGGCCGCCGCGTATTGGCTTCACGCCGTGCGAAGGGTCGCAAGAAGTTAACCGTTTCTGACGAGCACCACGGAAAATAATCCGAGGCTCCCGGACTGTACTGAGACGGATACAGCAGATGGCAGAACGAACATTCGTTCTGCCATCTGCTGTTTTTTTTGAATGTCATCTTCCACTTTTCCTTTTTTTTCTTTCCCTGCCTTTCCCCTCACTATTGGTTCCTGTCTGGATTCTGTAATAAAAATATTCCGGAATTTAACACTTGAAAATTCCAATTCTGGAGCGTGCCGAAGCCGAAACTTTTACATTCCACAGCCCTTTTCATCCCAAAAACATTCCGCCGCCGA
>CAMWVS010000106.1 GCA_947177775.1 uncultured Prevotella sp. | reverse complement strand
CGCAACTCCGGCTTGCAATAATGTCTATTCTCATGAGTGTGGAGGAAGCAGATTTCGTATATCTCAAAGAGAAAACCGAATCTACAGCCGGAAATCTGAGCGTACAACTCGACAAACTATCATCTGCCGGATATATATCCATTGAAAAAGGGATGTCTGGCAAACGACCGCGAACCTCATGCTCCGTTACAGCCGAGGGAAGAAAGGCATTTGAAGAGTATGTCGATGCACTCAGGACATATCTTAACTTGTAATCGTGGGTGTTGCAGAACATCCCACAAAAAATTAAGCAAAAGCCTCAACTTTCACTCCGACTGACCCCGACTGCGGTATCGCAAATCGGCTGCAGTTTGAGTTATGCGCCAGCCTTCTGTTCCTCTGCCCTTCCGTCTGATAAAAAACCAAAACCTTTGCGTCTCCGTGGCCTTTGCGTTTTTAAAGAAAATCTCCGTGTCTCTGTGTCTTTGTGTTCAGATTTAAAATCTTTGTGTTGCCCCCACTCGCGTCTCTATACCTGAGAAACCACAGAGAAAAGCGAAGTGAAATTTTGTTTTTCACTTCATTTGGCGTAACTTTGCAGCTCACAACCAAATCATACTTATGGCTAAGAAAGACAAGGAATTGACCCCGATGATGAAGCAATTTTTCGACCTCAAGGCGAAACACCCTGATGCCGTTCTGCTTTTCCGTTGCGGTGATTTCTATGAGACCTACTGCGAGGATGCCGTGACGGCTTCACGCATACTCGGTATCACGCTCACCCGACGGAGCAACGGGGGAACGGAGATGGCCGGCTTTCCCCATCATGCGCTTGACACCTATCTGCCAAAGCTCGTCAGGGCCGGAAAGCGTGTCGCCATCTGCGACCAGCTGGAGGACCCGAAGCTGACCAAGAAGCTCGTCAAGCGCGGCATCACGGAGCTGGTCACGCCGGGCGTAGCCATGGGTGACAACGTCCTGAACTATAAGGAGAACAACTTTCTGGCTGCCGTCCATTTCGGCAAGTCGGCCTGCGGCGTTGCCTTTCTGGACATATCGACGGGCGAGTTTCTCACAGGAGAGGGCACACACGACTATGTGGACAAGCTGCTGGGAAACTTCTCGCCCAAGGAAGTGCTCTACGACCGTGGCCGCAAAAAGGATTTCGAATGCTGTTTCGGCAACCGTTTCTTCACCTTCGAGCTTGACGACTGGGTGTTCGCCGGACAGGGCGGGCGCCAGAAGCTGCTGCGCCATTTCGGCGTGAAGAACCTCAAAGGCTTCGGTGTCGATCATCTTGAGTCGGGCATCGTGGCCGCCGGCGCCATTCTCCAGTATCTGGAGATGACGCAGCACACGCAGATTGGCCATATCACGGCGCTCACACGCATTGAGGAGGAGCGCTACGTGAGGCTCGACAAGTTCACCATACGCAGTCTCGAACTGCTCCAGCCCATGCAGGACGACGGCTCTTCGCTGCTTGATGTCATCGACCGTACGGTCTCGCCCATGGGCGGCCGCCTGTTGCGCCGCTGGCTGGTCTTTCCGCTGAAGGACGGGCGGCGCGTGACGGACAGGCTCGACGTGGTGGACTATTTCTTCCGCCATCCGGACTTCCGCTGCTGCGTTGACGAACAGCTCCACCGCACGGGCGACCTCGAACGCATCATATCGAAGGTTGCCACGGGGCGCGTGTCGCCCCGCGAGGTCGTCCAGCTGAAGACGGCGCTGCAGGCTGTGCGCCCCATTAAGGAGGCATGCCAGCAGGCCGATAACGAAGTGCTCCGCCGGATGGGCGAGCAGTTCAGCCTCTGCGAGTCGCTTCGCGACAGGATTGAACGGGAGATTGAGCCGGACGCGCCGCAGATTGTCGGTCGCGGAGGCGTCATCCGGAGCGGTGTCAGCAGCGAGCTGGACGAACTGCGCCACATCGCATACAGCGGCAAGGATTATCTCATGCGTATTCAGGAGCGGGAGACGGAGCAGACGGGAATTGCCAGTCTGAAGATTGGCTACAACAATGTCTTCGGCTACTACCTCGAAGTGCGCAACACATATAAGGACCGCGTGCCGCAGGACTGGGTGCGCAAGCAGACGCTCGCACAGGCCGAGCGCTACATCACGCAGGAACTGAAGGAATATGAGGAAAAGATTCTGGGTGCGGAGGACAAGATTCTGTCGCTCGAAGCGCGGCTGTTCAACGACCTGATAGGCTCCATGCAGGAGTTTATCCCCCAGATACAGATTGACGCCAGCCTGCTCGCACGCATCGACTGTCTGCTGTCGTTCGCCAAGGCGGCCGAAGAACACGGCTATGTCAGGCCTGTCATCGACGACACCGACGTAATCGACATCCGTCAGGGACGCCACCCCGTCATCGAGACGCAACTGCCGCCGGGCGAGCCTTTCGTCCCCAACGATATCTATCTCGACAGCGAGAAACAGCAGATAATGATTATCACCGGTCCGAACATGGCCGGTAAGTCGGCCCTCCTGCGTCAGACGGCGCTCATCGTGCTGATGGCCCAGACGGGATGTTTCGTTCCGGCGGAGAGTGCCCGCATAGGTATGGTGGACAAGGTCTTCACCCGCGTAGGGGCGAGCGACAATATCTCGCTGGGCGAATCGACCTTCATGGTCGAGATGACCGAGGCGGCAAACATCCTCAATAATGTCTCGCCGCGCTCGCTTGTGCTCTTTGACGAGCTGGGCCGCGGAACGTCGACATACGACGGTATCAGCATAGCGTGGGCCATCGTCGAATATCTGCACGAGAACCGGCGGGCACAGGCACGCACGCTCTTCGCCACCCACTACCACGAGCTGAACGAGATGGAGAAGAACTTCAAGCGCATCCGCAACTACAATGTCAGTGTCAAGGAGGCTGGCGACAAGGTCATCTTTGTCCGTAAGCTGACCCGCGGCGGCTCGGAACATTCGTTCGGTATCCACGTAGCCGACATCGCGGGCATGCCCAAGAGCATCGTCAGCCGTGCCAACGTCATTCTCCGTCAGCTTGAGGCGGACAACGCCTCGGTTGGCTCCGAGGGCAAACCGGCGACTCCCTCCGTCCATTCCGGCGGTCAGGACGGCATGCAGCTGTCGTTCTTTCAGCTTGACGATCCCGTGCTCGCACAGATCCGCGACGAAATCATCGGGCTGGACATAAACAACCTTACGCCCGTGGAGGCGCTGAACAAGCTGAATGAAATAAAGAAGATATTAGGAAAGTAAACTAAGATTTTAGTGCAGAGTGAAGTTCTTATAGTGCAGAGTGAAGAGTGATGAGTGCAGAGGTATGATTACTCTTTAGTGCAGAGTTCAGAGTGATGAGTGCAGAGGTATGATTACTCTTTAGTGCAGAGTTCAGAGTGATGAGTGCAGAGGTATGATTACTCTTTAGTTCAGAGTTCAGAGTGATGAGTGCAGAGGTATGATTACTCTTTAGT
>CAMWVS010000105.1 GCA_947177775.1 uncultured Prevotella sp. | reverse complement strand
ATCTCAAATACGGCGCAAAATTACAACAAACTTACAACACCCCCCCCCGAAAATCTTTTAAAATATCAAAAAAAATGCAAAATCACATATCAACAAGCCGTATAATTGATTTATGATAAGATTTTGGGGCTCATCCTACATCAGAAGCGATGCTCAAGAACATCATTCAGCAGCCTGAAAGTCAAATAAACACAAATATCCGGACAGATGGCGAAGTGCAAGAAACAAACATAGGGCTTTTATGAACACAAGTCCACGACATTGACATGACTTACCGTTATAAATATTCCAAAGTGGACGCCAACAATTATTTCAATATATCAATATTCCACTACTCCCAAATCCTCTTCTTTTCGAAAAATAAAAAAAGCACACCTTCAGAACATTCCAAAGGTGTGCCTATCGTAGTCGATAGGGGAATCGAACCCCTATGCCAAGATTGAGAATCTTGTATCCTAACCATTAGATGAATCGACCATTCGTCCTACGTAAGATAAGTCTTAGAGAGACTTTATGAAAGCATTATCGCTCAAATGCGGTGCAAAGGTAATACTTTTATTTCATCCCTGCAAATTTTTCGCGAAGAAAGTAATCCGGTCACACTAATCTATAAATCTAATCTATTAATTGCGCCTTTGGAAACGACAATACTCTTATATATATTAATGTGTATGACGAATTTGATTGAAGCATCAAGCCTCGTGTCCTTTTCTTCAACACTATTCTATCTCCAGCCTGAGACGGTTCTGGTATTGCATTCGAAGTTGATGCCGATTTTCACTATCGGCAGACCTTAGAGAGAAGCGTGACAGAAACGCTTCTGTTTTGCCGCAAGGGCATCCCGGGCCTCAGACTTCTCACACAAAGTGGAGAGGAGGTCGGAATATGGGGGAACAAAAAAATCCCAATCATAAACTACGGAAGCTATGAAGACTCTCATAGTTTATAATTGGGAATTCATTATTAAGTCAGCCGACTGACTCCTATCCGACGGTTATCTGACGGGCCACCTTGACCTTTGTCTCCTCCATCTTGGGAAGTTCAACGGTCAGCACACCGTTCTCAACACGCGCGGCAATCTTCTCCTTGTCGACATCATCCGGAAGGATGAGTGTCTGCTCGAACTTTGAGTATGAGAACTCACGACGCAGGTAGCGCACGTTTGCTTCTTCCTCCTTCTTCTCCTGCCTGTTCTCCATCTTTATGATGAGGTTGCCCTCGTCGTTGATGTGAACGCAGAAGTCCTCCTTTGTCATTCCCGGAGCCGCCAGCTCCACGATGTAGCCCTTGTTCGATTCCTTAACGTTGATGGCCGGTGCCGTGGCATTTGTCTTCGGCATGAAGTCCGTTACAAAAAAGTCGTTGAACACTTCCGGTAACCATCCTGAGTTTCTTCTTACGTTTGGCATTGTTTTGTCCTCCTGTTATTTTTTTAATTGTTATTGTTTTGATTCTTTTTTCCGAAGCCTCTTCCAAGGCTCTCGCTTATCTTAATGCAACAAACGTACCAGAATCATCCTATACTGTCATTATGTCGGTTTTATGTGTCATTATGACAGCATCGGGATGTTCACCTTATATATTATATATAGGATGGAGGATGTTTCAGAACCATATAATTTCCACAACTTGCAGGGACATCGGTTTGGGGATGTTTATTGAACATCAACAGACTACGTCAACGTGAAAAAGCCACGTCCCTGCTATTTCATGGTTTTGAGAAATCCCCTGTATGAGGAAACAGCGTCAGGAAAACGCAAGTGGAAACCGCATGAACCGCCCACGACAAAAATTCTGCTGTCAATCCATTGAAATACGAAGAAAAAACGTATCTTTGCAGCATCATCAATACAGATATGGACATGAAAGGAAACGGACCGGAACTGATCAGATTTGATTGGGCAATGAAGCGCCTGCTGCGCGACAAAGTCAACCACGGAATACTGGAGGGGCTCATCACGACGCTGCTCAACAAGAAAATACACATACAGAAGCTGCTCGAAAGCGAAAGCAATCAGGACGACGCCGACGACAAATACAACCGTGTGGACATACTCGCCGAAGACGAAAACGGCGGGCTCTATCTGATTGAAGTGCAGAACGAGACGGAGTTTGCCTATTTCCAGCGCATGCTCTTCGGTACGTCGAAACTCGTGACTGAATATATCAAACGCGGACAGGGATACGAAAACATACGCAAGGTCTACAGCATCAATATCGTCTATTTCAATATCGGATGCGGAACGGATATCGTATATCACGGCAAGACAGAGTTCAGGGGAATACACAACAACGAACTGCTCAGTCTTTCCACGTTCCAAAAGCAGAAATTCGACGTCAGCGAAGTGAGCGAACTCTATCCGGAATACTATATACTGAAGGTCAACGACTTCAACCGATGGTCAAAGGTCCCGCTGGAACAGTGGATTTACTTCCTCAACACCGGCGAAATTCCAGATGACGCCACCGCCCCGGGACTGAACGAAGCACGCGAAAAACTAAAGCTCGAACGAATGACAAAAGCCGAGCTGAACGCATACTATCATCATCTGGACAATGTAGTGGTGCTGAGAGACAATATCTATACAGCAAGAAATGAGGGACGGATTGACGGACTTGCCGAAGGACTTGCCGAAGGACTGGAGAAAGGGCTCGCCGAAGGACTGGAGAAAGGACTCGCCGAAGGACTGGAGAAAGGACTCGCCGAAGGAGAAAAGAAGGCTAAGACGGACATAGCCGGACAGCTGAAGGCAATGGGACTGACGGCTGATAAAATTGCAGCTGCGACAGGACTGACTACGGAAGAGATAGAAGCTATCCGGATTGACTGAACGATTTCAAAGAAAAAGACGTTTCACAAAGGAACAGGCAATGACGGCTGACAACCATTGCCTGTTCCTTTTTTCATATATTGGCCTACGGCGCAGACAAATTCGCCTGTCATCATTATCCGGAATATGAATTGCGGTTCAAACGCTATCGCGCCCACACCTGTATTCAGGATTAGCAAAGATACTTCATGTGACATTTCAGATAAAAAAACATCGGTGAAAGTTTGCCGGATGAAGAATTATATGTTAATTTTGTGACTACAATAAAGAAACATAAAGAAATGCTCAACTTAGACAATTTCTACAAGGCGCGCTATGTCCTCAGCAGGACTATACGCAAGACGGAGCTGGTGAGAGCACCGAAAATCAACCCCGAATGCGACGTCTATCTGAAACCGGAGAACCTTCAGGAAACAGGCTCGTTCAAGGTACGCGGAGCATGCTACAAGATTTCGCAGCTCACCGACGAAGAAAAGGCCCGCGGCGTGATAGCCTGCTCGGCCGGAAACCACGCCCAGGGAGTAGCGCTCGGAGCCACGGCCCACGGCATAAAGTCGCTGATATGTCTGCCGGAAGGAGCGCCAATCAGCAAGGTGGAAGCCACGAAGAGCTACGGAGCCGAGGTGTGTCTCGTTCCAGGAGTATATGACGACGCCTATCGAAAGGCGCTCGAACTGAAAGAGGAAAAGGGCTATACGTTCGTTCATCCGTTTGACGACGAAAACGTAATCGCCGGACAAGGCACGATAGGACTCGAAGTGCTCGAACAGCTGCCTGACGTAGAGGCCATCGTCGTTCCAGTTGGAGGCGGCGGACTCATCAGCGGCATAGCCTTTGCCGTGAAGTCACTCAACCCGGCCATCAAGGTCTACGGCATACAGGCGGCAGGGGCGGCAAGCATGGTCCACAGCCTGACGGTGAGACATAAGGAAGCACTCGATTCCGTATCGACCGTGGCCGACGGCATCGCGGTGAAGGAACCGGGCGACCTGACC
>CAMWVS010000104.1 GCA_947177775.1 uncultured Prevotella sp. | reverse complement strand
ATATAAGACCAATTAAGATACTAAAAATCATCATAAAGTTGCGACTTTGTTATTCTTTTTATTTTGCCTTCTAATTGAGGATGAAATTTCAATATCAAAGACTTATAAAGTTTAAAATCAGAATCTTTAACTAAATAACCGAATGTAACACCTTCTATCACAATGGATACATATGACGCTTTTGTGAACACACAACTCTCATTTTCATAATTCCAGATATTCGATTTATGCAATAATAAATCAATTCCACTACTAACCTTATCTTTAATCATTGGTATTTCGTTTGTATATATAACTTTTTTAATTTCTAATTTGCTACGTGGTTTTAACCGCAGTTTGAAACAACAACCATAATGTGAATTTGCATAATGAGCCCACATTAACCAATTAGTATCATTATCGGTTAATGATAAAATGCGTGTTTTATATAGCTTCGTCTTCAAATCATGCAAAATTTTTGTATTCTTAGTTTCAAATAAATAACATCCTTCCATAGGGTCATTCATTTGATTATACGTTGCTGCATATATTCTTGAGTTAATAATTATATCAAAGAAAAACTTAAGATTCTGCATCGAGTGATATTTATAAAATATAAATTGTTCTTTATTATCTCTCATTATACAATAATTTACTGTTTGGAAAAATATATTAGCTATTAAACATAAAATATTCTAAAAGAGACCAAATACATTAAATCGTCCCAAATAAATATTCATGCAAATCTCTCAAAAAGACCTTTATTGTTGCAAAGTTCATCACATCAAAAACATTTCGCTACTCCATACCCCAAAAGAAGCATTTATTTAATTTTTTGCTTATACATATATAGAAATAAGGTGTGGGTACTTTTGCTTATTATCTTGTTGAGGCTCTCCCAGCATTATTGCCGCGAGTTCTGGACTGCCCACCGTATGTAATAAGCAAAGCCCACACCATGATAATATACAATCCTCCTATACAGAAATAGGATGCGTGTATAAACAAATGGTGTGGGCGTTCCTGCTCATCATCCATACGGTAGAATTGTCCAGATTCCAACAAGGGATAATTTAAGCTAAACGCCCTTTCTTTTATATGTCCTTCCGGCTCCTGACACTTCGGTGTGCCGGAATTGGTGCAAATATAATAAAAAGTATTTATCCGAACAAAATATTTTCCAATTTTTCTGACAGCATATTTCGTTTAAACGAAATTCATCGAAGTGTAATTGAAACTCACTGAAGTTTTATAAAAGGAAATTATAAAAAGAACTGATTTGAATATGAGGATGTATCAAAATGGCTATATGTCCCACCCAAGTACCATATAGCCATTTTGATACACAATCGCAGTCACATTGAGAAGTATCAACGGAAACGTTACGTGGCCCATGTAATGATGTTACGTGGCCCATGTAATGATGTTACACGGCCCATGTAATGATGTTACACGGCCCGCGTAGCAACGTTACACGGGCCATGTAACATCATTACACGGGCCACGTAACGATACCGCAGACAGCAAAATGCTTCAGACAGCAGCTAAAATGCTTCATTACTTACAGCTCATTATCTCCCGCAACACGTCTACACCAGCGCCGACTGTCTTGACATCGGAAATGACGATGGAGCGCTTGCCGTTGTGCTCGCGCAGATTGCAGCGGCGGGGATGGGAGGCGATGTATCTGAGGATACTGTCGAAGGCGGCGCTGCGATAGTAGGGGCTGTTCGGATTGCTGACGAAGAAAAGGGTCATGCGGTGCTGCTTCAGCATTATCTTCTCACAGCCAAGGCCCTTGCCCATGCGTCGCAGCGGGACTACGCGCATCAGTTCCTCGCCCACAGCGGGAATAGCGCCGAAACGGTCGCGCAGACGCAGGCGGAACTGCTCCACTTCGGCGTCTTCGGTCAGATTGTCAAGCTCACGGTAGAGCAACATGCGCTCGCTGTCGTTGGGGATGTATGTCGGCGGGAAATACATCTCGATGTCGCTCTCCAGCGCGCAGTCGTCAACGAAATCGGAGGCGGCCATCTCCTGTGCGGCCGTCTCGTCGGCATAGAGGTCGGCGAACTCGTCGTTCTTAAGTTCGGCCACGGCCTGATTGAGAATCTTTTGGTAGGTTTCATATCCCAGATCGGCAATGAAACCGCTTTGCTCGGCACCAAGCAGATTACCCGCGCCGCGGATGTCGAGGTCCTGCATGGCGATGTTGATTCCGCTGCCCAGCTCCGAGAAGTTTTCGAGGGCCTCCAGCCGGCGGCGCGACTCCTGCGGCAGTGCCGACAGCGGAGGGGCAAGCAAGTAGCAGAAAGCCTTGCGGTTGCCACGCCCCACACGGCCGCGCATCTGATGGAGGTCGCTCAGTCCGAAGTTGTTGGCGCCGTTGATGATGATGGTGTTTGCGTTGGGTATGTCGATACCGCTCTCGACGATGGTTGTCGAGACAAGCACGTCGTAGTCGTAGTTGGCGAAATCGAGGATGATATGCTCCAGTTCCTCCGGCTTCATCTGCCCGTGACCGATGGCGATGCGCGCGTCGGGAATATACTTGTGGATCATGTCGGCGATGCGCTGCAGCTCGCTGATGCGGTTGTTGACGATATAGACCTGTCCGTTGCGGCTCATCTCAAAGTTCACGGCATCGGCGATAATCTCGGGGGTGAACGTGTGTATCTCCGTCTGAATGGGATAGCGGTTTGGCGGCGGCGTCTGTATCGTGCTCAGGTCGCGGGCACCGACAAGCGAGAACTGGAGCGTGCGGGGAATGGGCGTGGCCGACATCGTGAGAGTGTCGACGTTGACCTTCATCTGGCGCAGCTTCTCCTTGACGGCTACGCCGAACTTCTGTTCCTCGTCGATGATGAGCAGACCGAGGTCATGGAACTTCACCGACTTGCCTATCAGCTTATGTGTACCTATCAATATATCTATCTTTCCGTCTTCGAGGTCTTTCAGCAGTTCCCTGGTCTGCTTGGCCGAGCGGGCACGCGTGATATAGTCGACGCGCACGGGGAAGTCCTTCAACCGCTTGCGGAACGTCTGATAGTGCTGATAGGCGAGCACCGTGGTGGGCACAAGCACGGCCACCTGCTTCGAGTCGCACGCCGCCTTGAACGCCGCTCGCACGGCCACTTCCGTCTTTCCGAAACCAACATCGCCGCAGACAAGGCGGTCCATCGGCCGGCGCCGCTCCATGTCGGCCTTCACGTCGTTGGTAGCTTTGAGCTGGTCGGGCGTGTCCTCATAGAGGAAGCTCGCCTCAAGTTCATGCTGCATGAAGCAGTCGGGACTGAATGCGAAACCCTGTTCCTGACGACGCTGGGCATAGAGCCTGATAAGGTCGCGGGCGATGTCTTTCAGTTTCTTCTTTGTGCGTTCCTTCAGCCGTTCCCACTGGCCCGTGCCGAGATGGCTCAGGCGTGGCGGTTCGCCGTTGTCCTGCGCCTTATACTTCGACACCTTATACAGCGAATGTATCGACACGTAGATGGAATCGCCGTTCTGATACTGTATCTTGATCATCTCCTGATAGCCGCCGTCAGCCTGCGGCATGCGCACGAGTCCGCCAAATCGCCCGATGCCGTGGTCTACGTGGACGACATAGTCACCCGGCTCAAACTGGCGAATTTCTTTCAGCGTGAGCGACATCTTGCCGCTGCGCGCACGGTCGGACTTCAGATTGTATTTATGGAAACGGTCGAATATCTGATGGTCGGTGAAGAAGCAAACGCGCATGTCGTCATCCACAAAACCTTCGTGGAGAGTACGCTCCACGGGAGTGAAGACTTTCAAGTCAGAGTGAAGAGTGATGAGTGAAGAAGTATGATTACCTTTGTTGCATGGCGTTTGCTCTTGAGAGTAATCATACCTCTGCA
>CAMWVS010000103.1 GCA_947177775.1 uncultured Prevotella sp. | reverse complement strand
AGGATTATTTAAATTGACCCCCGTAGATAACCTGTGATTTTTGGATGGTAATTACGGATTTTGACAGTAGAGAATTGGATCTTCTGATGGCGGGTTAGTAATTAAGATTTATTCACAAAAATAATCATTTTATTTTATTCTGCAATTTACGGATGGACTCTCCGAAGAGCTCTATCCTGATAGAGTGGTGGACGATCCTGTCAAGGATCGCATCGGCGATTGTCTTCTCGCCGATAACGTCGTGCCAGTCGCATACGGGGACCTGGGAGGTGATGATGGTGGCCCGTCGTCCGTGACGGTCCTCGATTATGTCCATCAGGCTTGAACGGGCGGCCGCGTCGAATGGATGGATGCCGAAGTCGTCAAGGATGAGAAGGTCGGTGCGCTCGATCCTTTTCAGTTCGGTAAGTATCGTGCCTTTGGCCTTTGCGGCCTTGAGCTGGCCCATCAGGCGCGCTGTGCTGGCGTATAGCACGCGCATGCCTTTCTGGCAGGCCCGGTAGCCCAGGGCGGTGGCTATGTAGCTTTTGCCTGTGCCGGCACTGCCGGTGATGAAGATGTCGCGAGGCTCGGTGACGAAGGTCATCTCGGAGAGCCGCATCAGCAGGTTGCGGTCAAGACCGCGCTCGAGTGAGTAGTCTATCTCCTCGATCGAGGCGCGGTAACGGAACGAGGCCTGTTTCTGCAGGCGCTGTATAAGGCGGTTGGTGCGGTCGTCCCATTCGTTTTCCACGAGCCATGCCACGAACTGGTCTGTGGTCATGCCTTCGCTTTTGAACGATTCCATCGATGTGCGGAAGGCCGCGTGCATGCCCAGCAGCCGCATCTGCAACATCCGGGCGAGTGTCTGTTGATTCATTTCCATTGTCATATGTATTGTTGGATTGATGTATTATCTGAAGTATTCCTTTCCGCGTATGTTCGCATGCTGTGGCATGTCTGCTGTCTCCTCGCGATCCTCTTCAGGGAGAGTGTCGTCATCGAGGCAGTCATGGCGGCTGCGCAGTATCGAGTCGACGGCACTGTAGTTGTAAAGTCCCGATGACGCGGCCCTGCGGCAGGCCCTGACCAGACGGTCATTGCCGACCCTGGATGCGAAGGACAGTATCCCCTTGCAGGATTTGCAGGTCTGTTCGGGATGGGTCTTTGACTCGATCACATGCCGCAGGAAGTCCTCCACGTCGGCATGTATGCGCGCCCCCTGACGCAGGAAGCTCTCGGCGCTCCAGCCGCTCAGATCGCGGTGTGCAGAGGCCAGGTGCGAGGACTCGGTGGTGTATCCGTATGGGCGCCATCCTCTGGGGTGTACGGCCACGCGGTCTCCTCCTAAGTATATCTCAACGGTGCGTGAGTCATACAGCACGTTGACCTTGCGGCCGATAATACGGTGGGGCACGCTGTAGTAGTGACGCTCCAGACGTATGTGTCCGTTGCGCTGCACTGTGGCTGTATGCCGCTCCTTTAGTTCGAACCGTATTGGATTGAGCGGCCTCAGGTACATGCGCTCGAGATCCTCGAACTGCTCGCGGCGGCTGTACGGTCGTCCGCTCATGCGGGCGTTGTTATGGAGCTCCAGGGCCGTGCGGATGGAGGCGTTCAGCGATGACAGGTCATGGTGCGTGCGCTGACGTACAAGCGGGTATATGCTTCGGTAGATGAGCTTGACGGCTCCCTCCACCAGAGCCTTGTCTCGCGGCTTGCGGACGCGTGCCGGTATGACGGCGCAGCCGTGGTGTTCGGCGAAGGCCGCGTAATCCTCATTGAGCTCCGCCTCGTAACGGCTCGCCTTCTTGACGGCAGCCTTGAGATTGTCGGGCACGATGGCAGCCGGAGCTCCGCCGTAAAAATGGAGCGCATTCTCGCAGCAGCGTATGAAGTCTTCCTTGCGCTGGCTCATCACGGCCTCAACATAGGTGAGCTGCGAGCACGGAAGGATAGCCACGAACACCTCCACGGCGATGACCTCTCCGCTGTCACGGTCGGTCAGCTCCAGACGGTCGCCGGCATAATCGACATACATCTTGTCGCCCGCCTTGTGTTCCAGATGCGCTATCGGGTGCATCTGCGCCACATACAGACGCATCAGACGGCTGAACGTCGACCATGAATACCCTCCGGGGTGACTACCAATATACTCGTCATAAAGCTTCTGACGCGTCATACCCTTCTTTTTCAGACGCCTGACATAATCAGGCATAAGTTCCATAAGCTCCTGATGACGCCCCGAGGATGGCTCCGTGGTGGCGGTCCTGACTCCGAAAATGTCATTCAGGTCCGGATCTTCCAGTTTAAGAAGATCATCAATGTCCCGGTTCAGTTCCATGAACCGGCGGAGGTATTTACGCACCGTGTTGCGCGCTATGCCCGTCAGGTTGCTGATACTCTTGGCCCCGTTGCCGTTGGCGTGACAGCGGAGCACCTGTCTTATTTTGTTCATGCTCAGTTTTCGATTTGCCATCAGTTGTATGTTTAAGGTTATTTAACATACAAGATAACTCAAGTAACTACTCAGGTATGGTAGGGCACACTGATTTGGTCGGTCTATTAGACCAACGCTAAAACGGCATCCCAACGGGAGAAATCGTTTTTCTTGGCGGTATCGGCAACCGAGTGGATTGCCATGAAGTCTTCCGCTCCGGCCTGACTTCGAAAGCAGCCACTCCGTTTCTGTTTCACTTTCAGGATTCTTATTCCGCCTTCCGATGCATTGTTGTGTGACGGCACCCGCGGGTCTTTCAGAAAGTGGAACACATGGTCTTTGAGTTTTCGCAAACTGTTGCGGATTTGTCGGAACGGCTTCTTGAACTTGTCGATATTCTCATTGAGAAGTTTGTCGAGGCTCTCTGTCCACGTTGATGTGTCGGCTATGGCATCGGGATTTGAGTTTCGCCAATGCACGGCTTTTCTCAACAGCTCCTGTAGCCGCAATGACCAGTTCTGATTCCTGTCAAGGTCGTTGAGGTAGTTCAGATTTCTCAGCAGATGGGCGATGCATATCTGATGACCCTTGACATTCATCGAGAAGTACGCGCTGTGACGGTCGGTGGTCAGCACGGTATTCTTCAATGCGTTCCGGCCAAAACGGTCAGCCATCTCTTTGGCGCCACGTCCTTTGGCAATCCAAGTCAGTGTAAGTTTCGGATTCTGCAATATCCACGTCCAGTTGAGTTTGCCGTTGACATAAAACCCCGATTCATCCGCGCCTGCCACAGGGCTTTTGACAAGTTCCGAGGCTATGCGGTCACATATTTTGTCGGCCTTGTCTCCGGCATCCTCTATGAAGTTGCGTATCGAGCCTTCGCTTATGTCAATGCGCATCACGTCATGAAGAAAAATTTTGATGCGGTTGTATGGCATGCACATCACTATATTGAGATAGACAACGAGAGCCCTTACTTCAGATGACAAATAAACCGGGTTCTTACGGCGTGTGTATTCTACACGGTTACAGCATCCGCAGGTGCAGGTCTTGTTGAGAAAACGAAGTCTTTTTATAACAGGGATAATCCTGACGCCGACACATTCCTCCCGATATTCCTCCACGCCCTCAATATCTGACAGCTCACGACCACACTCACGGCAGTAATTGGACTGCATATCCTCGGTCTCATCAGGTTGAGCTGACATCATACGGGTATTGCCCTCATGCCCGGGCTGGCCACCGGGTTTCTTGCCGCTTTTCTCACGCAATGAAGATGTGCGCCTTTTGATTTCATCCCCCATGCGTTCTTTAGATGGCGGCACGCTACTGTTGCCGGAGTTCTTTGGCGGCTGTGGATCCTCATACTTTGACAGTCGGCCACGCAAGTCTTTGTTCTCGGATCGGAGCGACTTTATCTCTACATTCTGGGCTTCGACACGACGGTTAAGGCGCGCGTTGTCATCCGATAAATCCTTGACGGATTTATTCAGTTGTCTGATCTCTGCCCGGAATTCTTCAAGACATTTCGCTATGTCAACTTGCTGATTCACTGTTTCAAAGATACAAAATATCTTTGAAACACGCAAGAAAATCAGTGACTATTTTGAGTCTAATTTATTGAAAACAACGGGGTTTATGTCATTGGTAACTGCTATTGACAAATGGCATAAATTCAAGGTCGACGAGCCTCAGACTTTGTCAGCTTCACTATAGGTGAGTAGTTACTCTAAA
>CAMWVS010000102.1 GCA_947177775.1 uncultured Prevotella sp. | reverse complement strand
TCCAAAAGTTTTTTGTCTAACTTTTGGGGTGCAGTTCATTACGACACAGCCTCATGGTTTGAGTGAAGAGTTAAGAGGTATGGTTTGAGTGAAGAATGAATAGGTATGATTACTTTTATGTGATTGACACGACAAAAGTAATCATACCTCCTCTTTCTGCTTTGTTTATAATGGAAGCCATTGTAGAGACGTCACACCGTGGCGTCTCAAATCCACGTTTATCCTGCCCAATCCACATACAAACATGTGAGACGCCACGGTGTGACGTCTCTACAATTCCCTTCATCCCCTCCGGATTGAAGATGCTGCAGAACCACACCGCCGGGAGGGGCTGCTCTCCAACCGTTAAAAATTCAGAATTAAGCGGACAAATGCCTCAAAATCCTTGCGTTTTTCAGAAATTAAAATCATTTGGCCGCAAATTCGCGAGTTTTGCGCGTGCATCTTTTATCATCTGACCATCAGAGCGTTACAACAGAAACAGCAAAAGTGTGCAATAAAATCAGCCCGAAAGTTCTGCCGTAAGGGCCTTACGGCCTTGCGACAAGGCCCTCGTTGCATTGCAACGGGGCCGCCGTCATCATGCGAAAGCGGCCCCGGTGCAGTGCCGTAAGGCCCTCCCGGGTCGGCGACGACGGAAAAACGGGAGGACGATGGCGGCGAAATGTCATGATTTCGGCGGCGCCACGCTCCAGAATTAAAAATTTCAAATGTTAAATTCCGTGATATTATAATGACAGCGTTTTGTCTCAATCCATATATCGGATAATTAAGGTTCATCCGACATTGGGAGTTATATCACAGGATGCATGGGACTTGGGGGGGGGGATGTTACAGTACTTGCAGAGGAAGCCTTTAAGTGGGGATTCTCACTGAGGAGGTTACAGAACCCGAGTGGGAATCTCCACTTAAAGACTTCCTCTGCGAGTTCTGCAACACCCACCTGTAATTGGAACATACTTAAATTCAATATTGAACACCCTACCTTTATTCGCAAGCTCTTCAGCTTCACATCCAAGGCACAGCCGTCCCACACATCCTGTAATATCCCTCCAAATTCCGGATGCGTCACTATTAATTCATCCGCCAACCAAATGCGCAACAACAGCATAAGCCGAAAATTATCATCAACAAAGAGCTTATCTGACAGGAAATTATTAATTTTGCAGACAGATTGGCGGGAAGCCGCAATTTCAGAGAAACAAAAGCAAATAGAGAACGAATAACAAAGACAAAGATAAATGAGCAGAAAGAAAAAAGCGTTGCCAATACTTGAGAACGTGACCATCACGGACGTAGCCGCCGAGGGCAAGTCGCTGGCAAGAGTTGACGACAAGGTCATTTTCGTGCCGTTCACGGTTCCGGGCGACGTCGTTGACCTTCAGATAAGAAAGAAGAAACACAGCTACTGTGAGGCGGAAGTTGTCCGCTTCCGCGAATACAGCAAGGTGCGCGAAACCCCGATGTGCAGCCACTTCGGGGTCTGCGGCGGATGTAAGTGGCAGAATCTCCCCTACGAGCAGCAGCTCAAGGCCAAGCAGAAGCAGGTTCACGACCAGCTGCGCCGCATAGGAAAGGTTGAGCTTCCGGAGTTCCGGCCGATTCTCGGCTCGGTGAAAACGAGCGAATACCGCAACAAACTCGAATTCGGATGTTCCAACCGGCGCTGGATGACAAAAGAAGAGATTGCCACACTCCCGAAAGAGAATGAAGCGGGAGCGGACATCGAGCGCAACGCCATCGGATTCCATATAACCGGTGCGTTCGACAAAATACTTCCCATCGAGAAGTGCTGGCTGATGGACGACCTGCACAACCGCATACGCAACACCATCCGCGACTATGCCATCGCTACCGGAATGACCTTCTTCGACCTCAGGGCACAGAAGGGACTGCTGCGCGACATCATCATCCGCAATTCCAACACGGGCGAATGGATGGTCATCATCCAGTTCCACTATGACGAGGAGGGTGACGACGAGCGCGCCAAGGCACTGCTGCAGCACGTGGCCGACACATTCCCCGAGATTACGTCGCTGATGTATCTCGACAATCAGAAATGCAACGACACCATCGGCGATCAGGACATTCTGACATTCCGGGGCAATGACCACATCTTCGAGAAGATGGAGGAGCTGCGCTTCAAGGTCGGTCCGAAGAGTTTCTATCAGACGAACACTGAGCAGGCGTATCATCTCTATGCCGTGGCACGCGAATTTGCCGCTCTCACGGGAGACGAGCTTGTCTACGACCTATACACCGGAACGGGAACCATCGCCAACTTTGTGGCGCGCAACGCCCGCAAGGTCATCGGCATAGAATATGTTCCCGAGGCCATTGAGGACGCAAAGATAAACTCCGAGATAAACGGCATCGGAAACACGCTGTTCTATGCCGGCGACATGAAGGACATCCTCAACGACAGCTTCATTGCCGCCCACGGACGTCCTGACGTCATCATCACCGACCCTCCACGCGCCGGTATGCACGCCGATGTCATCAGCACAATACTACGCGCCGCGCCAAAGCGCATCGTCTACGTGAGCTGCAATCCCGCCACACAGGCCCGCGACTTGGCCGCACTGGACACTGACTACAAGGTCATGGAGGTTCAGCCGGTAGACATGTTCCCCCATACGCCCCATGTCGAGAATGTCGTACTGCTCGAAAGAAGAACGGCGCAGGAAGCATGAAACGAATGCACGGCGAAACCGAAGGATGCCGCCGCACACACATTTATATATATAAAGGCTATTCAAAGCCATCATAACCAACTTAGAATGACAAGCATCACAGACGCCATCCAACCGTAGGGACATCATCTTGTTTTTGTCCGGACACGACATTCCGGCCGGCAACAACGGCTGAACGACAAAAAAAACAAGATGATGTCCCTACGGTTGGGTGACGTTGTGTGACACACACAATTTCAACCAATTTTACCAGTTATCCATGAACAGACTGTTTATCACTGCCGCCCTACTCCTCGGCACCGTAGCCGCCAACGCCCAGAATAGCGGAAATATAGTCAGCAAACCGCAGTTCAGCGGCTATTTTCTCGGCCAGTATCAGGCGTCGCTGAAAGACGGCGACAACAGCAATTCGTTCAACCTACGCATGGCACGACTGTCGGTAGGCGGACGGATTATGGACGATTTTGAATATAAGATACAGGGACAGATCAACGGAAACACATCCACACTGGGCAGCAGCCCGCGACTGGTCGACCTCTTCGTGGAATGGCAGAAATACAGCTTTCTGAAAATAAAGGCCGGTCAGTTCAAACGTCCTTTCACGTTCGAGAACCCGATGAACCCGATTGACCAGGGATTCATGGGCTATGCGCAGGTGGTCAACAGCTTGTCCGGCTTCAGCGACCGCACAGGCGAGCACTCCAGCAACGGACGCGATATCGGTGTCCAGATTCAGGGCGACTTCCTCAACGACGCTTCGGGACGCCCGCTGGTTCACTATCAGGCGGGTGTATTCAACGGACAGGGAATAAACGTCAAGGACGTGGACAACCGGAAGGACATCATCGGCGGCCTCTGGGTCATGCCGGCAAAGGGACTGCGCGTAGGTGCGTTCGGATGGGTAGGCTCTCACGCACGCAACGGTTCGTGGACTGACGCCGACGGACGGACGGTATCCGGTGTGAGAAGTCTGAGTCAATACCGCTATGCCATCAGCGCGGAATATAAGGACGCCGACTGGCAGATCCGCTCGGAATATATTCATTCGACGGGCTACGGATTTAAGACGACATATCAGCAGTCGGCCAATCTGAAAGATGCCGGGGTCAACACCGCGGCCGGCAACAAGGCCGACGGCATCTATGCGCTCTGTATAGCCCCCATCGTCCGCGGCAAGCTACGCGCCAAAGCACGCTACGACCTCTACCGCCCTACGGCGGAATGGAGCGGAGCACGCACTCAATATGAGGCAGGCCTCAACTATCTGATACACAAAAATCTGGAAATTCAGGCGGAATACGCTCTCATCAACGACCGCACGCTCGACAAACACAACTACAGCATGGTTGACGTGGAATTCTGCGTGAGATTTTAGTTTAAGTCAGAATGCTGAGGTATGGTTACCTTTTAGTGCAGAAGTAAGAGTTATGAGCGAATTTTAGTGCAGAAGTAAGAGTTATGAGCGAAGAGGTATGATTACTCTTGTTGGATTTACTCAACGGAGCAGTCATACCT
>CAMWVS010000101.1 GCA_947177775.1 uncultured Prevotella sp. | reverse complement strand
AACAGACCGGAGAGATTTTTGTTTATTTTATATTCTAATATGTGACGTGCCCCAAAAAAGTAACAATCCGACTTTTTGGGGGGCACTTCACTTATTCGAATATCAGCGTTGTGAGCCGGTCGGGAGCGAAAAACTCGCGGGCTACGTCCTGTATCTGGCCGGCCGTTACGGCGTCTATGCGATTGAAGAGGGTATTGATGTCGCGTCCGTGGCCGTAGTGGAGGAAACTCTTCCCGAAGTTAAGGGCGAAGCTCTCGCGATTGTCGCAGGCCACGGCCAGCTGGCCTTTGAGCTGTCTTTTTGCCGTGGCGAGGGCCGTGGCGGTCAGCGGCCGGTCCATCATGCGGTCCAGCTCGCGGCGGACAAGCTTGCGGCAGCGGGCGATGTCGTGAGGGTCACAGCCGAAATAGACGGACCACAGACCCGTGTCGGAATAGGTGACCATCGTGCTCTCGACGGTGTAGACCAGTCCGTGGCGTTCGCGGAGCGATATGTTGAGGCGGGCGTTCATTCCCGGACCGCCGAGGATGTTGTTGAGCAGATAGAGCGCCATGCGGCGGTCGTCACCGGCGCCGAACGTCCGGCATCCGGTCATGACGTGGGCCTGATGGGTTCCGTGGTGGCGGACGACCTCACTGGCGGTGTAGGGCGGCAGGGCAGTGGATGATTCGGAAGTTGCGGCAGCGGTGCTGTCGCACGCCAGAGGATGTCGGGTGGTGGAATCGCCGCATACATTGCCGGAAGCCGTCAGAGAGGCCGTCTGGCGGCCGAGAAGCGTTGTCAGACGGCGGAAGTCGATGTCGCCGTAGACAAAGAATACGGCGTTGTCAGGACGATAGTGGCGGCGGGCGAATCGCTCGACGTCCTCCCGGCGGTAGGTGCGGAGCCGGTCGGCCGAGCCGAGGATGCCGTGACCGAGCGGATGGCCGCTGAAGATGAGGTTCTCAAACTCGTCGTATATCAGTTCCGCCGGCGAGTCGTTGTAGCTCTCAATCTCGTCGCACACCACCTCCACCTCGCGGTCCAGTTCGGCCTGCGGGTAGGTGCTGTTGAAGACAATGTCGGTCAGCAGGTCGACGGCCCGTGGGAAATGGTCGCGCAGGACGGACGAATAGTAGACCGTGGACTCCTTGTTCGTGAAAGCGTTGAGGTCTCCCCCGACGCTTTCAAGAGTGTTGATCACCCGCAGGGCGCTCCGCCGCGACGTCCCCTTGAACGTCGCGTGCTCGCAGAAGTGGGCCATGCCTTCCTCTCCCTCCGGCTCGTGGCGTGTCCCGGCGGCAATCCCGTAGCCGCAATAGACCACGGGCGACGCGGACGGGAGATGGATTATCCGCAGTCCGTTTGGCAGTGTATGTGTGTTGTAGCTCATTTCTTTTTCGGTCTTCTCCTTGCCCATCCTTCCTCGCTGAAGTCCGGTTCGTCGCCTATCAGCTGGATGTCATGACCCTGGAAGAACTGACGCCAGTCGTCCTTGCGTCCGCTTTCCATGCGCATTTCGCCGCGCTGTCCGCGTCGGCTTTTTGGCTGCTGCGGTCCTTCGTCGGTGTCGTTGCGCCGCTTCGACTTCTTCTCATACTGTTCGAAGCCCTGTGCGTTTCTTCCTTCGTCGCGTCTCTTTCCTCGTCCGGCAGTCCTGTCGCTGTGTCCCGTGGTTCTGTTGCCGCGGTCGTCGGCGTCGTTGCATCTCACTTCGCGGCCCTTATACCGCGTACCGTTGAGCGCGTCCATCACCTTGCGTGCGTCCTCGCCCGGCACTTCGATGTAGGAGAACTTGTCCAGCAGGTCGATGTGGCCGATTTCCTGACGGCCCTGAACATGCCGGTTGACAAACTGCATGACCTCTCCGGGATAGAATCCGTCGGCCTTTCCGAGGTTGACGAACAGCCGGCGGTAGCCCCGTTCGGCCTTGCGGCGTGATGCCGGTCCGGCGTTGCCGCGGCCTCCGTTCTTCTCTCCGCGGGCACCCTTTCCGGATTTCTTCTCCGGCGTTACGTCTATCTCGGGAGCGTCGGCATAATAAGCCAGGAAGCGGCCGAAGGCCTGACTGACAATTTTCTTGATGATGTCTTCCTTGTCGATGAACTCGAAGTGGCGGTTGATTTCCTCCATGAACGGTGCAATCTGTTCGTCGTCAACGTCGACCTTGACGATTTCGTCCATCACCTTGTAGAGCTGTTTGGTGCATATTTCCTGCGGCGAGGGTATCTTTCCCGTGACAAACTCCTTGCCGATGATTTTCTCCACGGCGCGCACTTTGTGACGCTCGCGCGTGTGGATGATGGCGATGGAGGTTCCCTTCTTTCCGGCGCGTCCGGTACGTCCGCTGCGGTGGGTGTAGGACTCGGTGTCGTCGGGCATGCCGAAGTTGATGACATGGGTCAGGTCGTCGACGTCCAGACCGCGTGCGGCCACGTCCGTTGCCACGAGCAGCTGTGTCAGGTGCTGACGGAACTTCTGCATCGTCTGGTCGCGCTGCTGCTGTGAGAGGTCTCCATGGAGCGACTCGGCATTGTAGCCGTCATTGATCAGCTTGTCGGCAATCTCCTGGGTCTCACGCTTTGTGCGGCAGAAGATGATGGCGAATATGCGCGGGTAGTAGTCGACGACGCGTTTCAGGGCCAGATATTTGTCTTTGGCGCTGACCATATAGTAGACGTGGTTGACGTTCTCGGCGCCCTCGTTGCGGCTTCCGACGACAATTTCCTTGTGGTCTCTCAGATATGACTTGGCTATCTTCTCGATTTCCTTGCTCATCGTAGCCGAGAAGAGCAGCGTGTTGCGGTCTTCCGGCATGCCTTCGAATATCTCGTTGATGCTGTCGGAGAAGCCCATGTTGAGCATTTCGTCGGCTTCGTCCAGCACGACGTTGCGCACGGCGTCGAGCCGGGCCTTGCCGCGGTTCATCAGGTCGATGAGGCGTCCCGGCGTGGCCACTATGATGTGGGCGCCGTGGTTGAGCGAGCGGATCTGCGTCTCGATGGATGCTCCGCCGTAGACGGCGACGACGTTGATGCCGCGCATGTATTTAGAGAAATCCTTCAGGTCGTCGGCTATCTGGAGGCACAGCTCGCGTGTGGGGCTGAGTATCAGCGCCTGAGTCTCGCGCCTTTCGGGGTCAATGCGCTGGAGTACGGGTATGCCGAAAGCGGCGGTCTTTCCCGTGCCGGTCTGTGCCAGCGCGATAACGTCGTTACGGTTGCCAAGCAGATAGGGGATTACTTCTTCCTGAACGGGCATGGGATGCTCAAATCCAAGTTCTTCGATGGCGCGGCGAATCTCTTCGCTTACGCCCAATTCTTCAAATGTCTTCAAATTAAAAATACTTTATAATAACTGTGCTTGCCCTAACCTATCTTCCTTATCGGGAACCGACCGTTTAGGGGTATTGCGCTGCAAAGGTAATGAAAATAAATCGGTTACGCACCGCCAGGAACGGAAAAAGAATGCTTTTTGGCGAAAATTGATATGTGCGCCATAGTCCATGCCAACGGCAATCTCACCCAAGCAGCCAATCTCCTCGGAATATCCCATAGAACACTCTGGGAGAAAAGAAAGAAGTACGGATTGATATAACGTACCACTTTCGAGGTGGTATATTTAGCCGTTGGTGGTACATTGCACCACCTGATATCATTCCAAAACAACCAATAACATACTTGTATTGGATAAAATACCACTTATTTTATCCAATACAGCGTTTTGATTGGATATAATTCGCTATATTTGCAATCTAAAATAGATTGCGATGAAAACAACGATACTCAATCAGCGGGTGGAGTGTGACGAACTTATGTCACGCCCATACCAACAACGACATACCAAGTATGATGCTGAAGAACTGCTGCAAAATCCGCTTATTAAACTTATAACCGGACCTCGTCGTGTGGGCAAATCGGTCTTTGCCCTGCTTATGCTGCAAGGCAGGAATTTCGCTTATCTCAATTTCGATGACAGCCAACTGCTTGAAAAGTGGGATGAGGATTTGGTGATGCCGGCACTTGATGATGTATATCCCGGCTATGATTTCATGTTGCTTGATGAAGTCCAGAATCTCCCCGACTGGGATTTGTGGATCAGCAAACTATATCGTCGTGGAAAGAACTTGATAATCACAGGCAGCAATGCCAAGATGTTGAGTAGCGAAATGGCAACCGTTTTGACCGGGCGTTATATTCAGATTGAAATGTTGCCTTTCAGCCTTGAAGAAACAATGAGCTGGAAAAATGTCAATCCGATGCTTGAGGAACACTCCGCACAGGCGATAATGCTGACTGACGACTATATGCGCAACGGTGGCTATCCGGAAACTATCCCTACCCGCAGTATTACCAAGAGTTATCTTTCAACGCTGTTTGATTCAATTCTGCTGAAAGATGTTGCCAAACGACATAAAGTGCGGAATACTACCGATTTATACGACCTTGCCACATATCTGCTGTCAAATTTCTGCAATCCGATTTCAGCCAACGACCTTGCCGTAGAGCTTGGGCTTTCAAGCGTGACTACGACAAAGAAATATTGCGACTATCTAAACGAACCATACCTTTTCTTCTATTTGCCCCGCTTCAACAACAAGCTGAAATTAATGAACAAAGCACCGAAAAAGGTATATGTCGTTGACAACGGATTTGTGCAAAGCACAGCTTTCAACCTCAGTGAAAACCTCGGTAGATTGTTGGAAAATCAGGTGTTTGTAGAACTGCTGCGCCGTGGCTATATCCCCGGTCAAACACTGTTCTACTACCGTACACGCAACGACAAGGAGATTGATTTCGTTACCCGCAAAGGCACAAAGGTTGAACAACTAATCCAAGTCTGCTATGACATGACATCCGGGAAAACCCGCAAACGCGAACTCGATGCCCTCGTCGAAGCCGCCGAAGAACTCCAC
>CAMWVS010000100.1 GCA_947177775.1 uncultured Prevotella sp. | reverse complement strand
GTGAGGCTGAGTTTGAATGGGTTCGGCTGGAAAACAAAGGCAAGGAAATCAAGATAACCGTCCAGCCGAACACGACGGGAAAGAACCGCTATTTCCATATAAAACTGAAATGCAAATATATTACGGATAAGGGAGCGGAATATATACATACCAATACGTTTAATGGAAAACAGGAGGGATGAACCGATGAAATTCTGCGGCTTCTGTTGATATTTTGTCCGGATTGGTTTCTTATATTTGTAAATAATGTGTATATTTGCACATACCTAATATTATGGCAGATATATGAGAAGTCCATCAACCCCGGTTTGCCGCTTTCAGACAACGTCACGTCTGACGGAAGTCATTGTGCGTCGCGTTGTCATGTCATTTTCCGCCGCCGGCCGCTCCAGTGCTTTTAGTCTCGTGCTGCTGGCGCTGGCGTTCTGCTGTCAGGCGGCGGTGGGGCAGAGGAAGTTCCAGTATATAGGAGCCGAGAAGGGACTGCCGGACGGCGAGATCACCAGCCTCATCACCGACCACCGCGGAACGCTGTGGATCGGGACGAACGCCGGGCTGGCCCGGTATGACGGCCATGTTGCCACGACCGTGGCTGACAATGCCGTTTCAGACATCTTCGAGGACGGAGATCACAATCTGTGGATTCATTCCGGCGACGCTTATTTCCGCTATCTGCGTCGCGACCACAGGATAGACGACAACACAGAAGCCTTTTTTGCATCCATCGGCATCGACGCATCGGCAAAGAAAACTCTTGTTACGGACAGAAGTGACCGTCTTTGGGTGCTTACCGAACGTCATCTCTACTGCTACGACTTTGTCCGCCGCCGGCTGCGCACGATGGCCCCGGCTCAGCAACAGTGGACAAAGGCAGAACATGTTTCCATAGCTGAAGATGGCCGCAACATATATATACTCGCCTGTCCCGGAACAGTCATGTCGTCGGTTGACAAGGAGAGCGGCGCCACCGGCTCAATACATATTCCGGCGGTGCTGAGCCACAGCCGTCCCTGTGTTTTTGTTGACAGCCGGGGACTGCTTTGGATATACTCCACGCTCAGCGAGCGGCTCTACCGTCAGTCGGGCGGGGCAGGGGAGTGGACCTCCGTTCCGCTGCCGTCAGACGGCGACGCTCCGCTTCACGGCTCGCCCAACGCCATACGCCGCATGGCCGATGACGGCAAGGGAAGCCTGTGGATTGCCACCGACCACCGCGGACTCTTCCGCTACGATACGGTGGGGGAGGCCGTCACGTCCCATATCACGGCCGACGCCAACTGCGGCGATTGCGGCGAGATGGCCGAGAACAATGTCAACACGATGATTTTCGACCGCCACGGGACGCTGTGGCTCGGCCACTATAAGCGCGGAATATCATACAGCAGTCCCGAGTTCAGCATGTTCAACCGCCTTGCCAAGGACTGCGGCGACGTGACGACCATGCTCACCTCGCGCGACGGAACGCTCTGGATAGGCACCGACGGCAACGGCCTCTTCCGCTCCTCCGGCGACGACATCAGCCGCACGCCGCTGCGCGACATGGTTGTGGCCTCGCTCGTGGAGGACCGCCAGGGGCGCATCTGGGCCGGAACATACAACAGCGGCCTCTACTGTCTCGACGGCGGGCGGGTTGTGAAGCGATACTCCACGGACGACGGCAGCCTCCCTACGGACATGTCGTGGAAGATTGCCGAGGACGCGGCGGGCCAGATATGGATATGTTCGGCGTTCCACCCGCTGATGCGCCTCAATCCCGTCACCGGCCGATATACCTACTGTAAGAATCAGGATGGGGCCGACGTCTTCGGACTGTCCATGTCGCAGGACCGGACGGGGCGGCTCTACATCGGAACAATCTACGGACTGTGCGTCGTCGACACGAGAACGGGGCGCGCCACCTGCGTCTACGGCAACCGGCGGGGCGACCGTCAGTTCATCAACCAGCAGATAATGGCTCTCTGCTATGACAGCCGCGGCATTCTCTGGATGGGCCACTACAACGGTCTGGAGGCATGGGACACACGCACGGACTCGCTCTGGACATTCAATGCCGGGAAGCGGAGAATTTCCAACAATCTCGTGAAGAGCATCCGCGAGGACTCTCAGGGCAACGTCTGGGTCAGCACTGCTGGCGGCATTTCGCGCATAAGTATGGCAGACTGGCAGACGGGCGATTTCCACGTTCATAATTTCAGCCATGTTGTCAACGAGAGCAATAACTATTTCAACAACAATTCCTCCACACTCGCAGCCGACGGTGCGGTGCTCTTCGGTTGTGTCAACGGCTATGTTGCCATTCGTCCGCAGAACTATCAGGCCGCCGAAAGTGCTCCGCCGCAGGTCTTTTTCTCCTCCATCACCGTTGGCGGACGGCCTTTCGACGAGACGGCAGAGGAAATCAGTCTCAGCTACAGCGACCACACAATCGAACTTCGTCTCATGACGGACAATCCGGCCGGCGCGCCGGCTACCGCCTATGCCTACGCCATAGGCGGTAATAATGATTGGATATGCACCAACAGTCCCGTCATATCGTTCGCCTCGCTGGCCTCGGGAACATACGTCATGCGCGTGAAGGCGTGCAACGGTGACGGCGTCTGGAGCAGTGAGCGCAGCCTCACGATTGACGTTGCGCCGCCGCTGTGGCGTTCGCCGCTGATGTTCTGTCTCTATGCCGTGCTGATTTTGGCCGGCGCTGCGGTGTTTGTCGTCGGCTCGCGTCGGCGCACGGCACGCCGTCTGCACCGTGAGCGGCGTCAGATGGAACAGGAGAAGAACGTCCGTCTGGCCGAGATGAAGCTCCGTTTCTTCACCAACGTCAGCCACGATCTGCGCACGCCGCTGACGCTCATCATCAGTCCGCTGCAAACATTGTTGAGCGAGAATTTGCCCGACGGAATCATGCGCCGGCTCCAGATAATGGAGAGAAACGCGCGTCTGCTTCAGGAACAGATCAACACGCTGCTCGATTTCCGGCGTCTCGACGTCGGTGCAGAGCGGCTGAAGCTGCAGCCGGGAGACATTGCGGCCTTTGTCCGCGATGAGTGCGAGCAGTTCTCGTCATACGCCGCCGACCGCTGCATCAGCTTTTCGTTTGAAAGCGATGTTGTGTCGTTGCCTGCGAAGTATGACAGCGACAAGATTCATAAAATCATCTACAACCTTCTTTCCAATGCCTTTAAATATACTCCCGACGGAAAGTCCGTCACCGTGAGCCTGAGTAGAACGGACGACGGTGTGGAGCTTAACGTGGCCGACAGCGGTCCGGGAGTTGCCGACGGTGACAAGCAGCTCATTTTCGAGCGCTTCTATCAGTCGGCGGCCCATGCCTCCGTCTCCGGAAGCCAGCATCTCACGGGCAGCGGAATAGGGCTCCATATCGTCAGCGAATATGTCAAGCTGATGGGAGGAACGGTCGGTGTCAGCGACGGGCCGGAAGGCGGCGCAGTCTTCACATGCTGCATTCCTGTGGCTGAAACCGCCGGTCAGGGCGCTGCGGAACAGGTGTTCGACGGCGCGTGCGGAACGGCGGATGCCTTCACCGTGCTCGTTGTCGACGACAATCAGGACATGTGTGAGTTCATCGGCACGTCGCTTTCCGACCGTTACCGTGTGCTCACGGCACCGGACGGCGAGGCGGCGCTCGGTGTGCTGCGTCACGAAACGGTGAGCCTTGTGGTAAGCGACGTGATGATGCCGGTTATGGACGGTCTCGAACTGTGCCGCCGTATCAAGGGCGAACTTCAGCTATCCCATATCCCCGTTATCCTCCTCACGGCCAAAACGGCAGAAGGGTCGGTCATGGAGGGTTATGAGGCGGGTGCCGACGATTATATGGTCAAGCCCTTCAACATCGAAATGCTCAAACTGCGCATCAATAAGTTCATCGAACAGGCCAAGATGAGTCACCGTCAGTTCCGGCTGGAGGTGGACGTGACGCCGGACGAAATCACCAGCACGCCGCTTGACGAGCAGTTTCTCAAACGCGCCATCGAGGTTGTGGAACGCCACATCAGCGACTCCGACTTCTCGGTTGAGGCGCTCGGTCAGGAGCTGGCCATGAACCGCGTTGCTCTGTGGAAGAAACTCCAGGCCATCACCGGCAAGGGACCGGCCGACTTCATACGCTCCATCCGTGTCAAGCGCGGACTGCGGTTGCTTGACGGCGGCGAGATGAATGTTTCGGAGATAGCCTATGCCGTCGGCTACAATACCGTGAAACGCTTCACGGAGAACTTCAAGGCTGAGTTCGGAATAACGCCGAGTGAATATAAGAAACGCAATGTCAGGCGCTGAACAAACTTTTTTGATTCCTTAAATTCTTAAAAAGTCTTTGCGGCCTTTCTTAAATTTTTAAAAAAAGTTTTTGCGGCCTTTGTGTTTTGTGGGAAGTGTCTAACTCGCTGATAGATAACGCGAATGACGTGAAAAGGGCGTTTTGTTATTCTTCTGCCGGATAACAAAAACGCCTATTTTTGTAACAATTTGCCTTATTGTTTTTGCATTTTCAGATTACTTTTGCACACATAATCCGATAACGGATCTTTACCTTAAACCATTATAATCGTTATATCATCTGACGACTGATAGCTAATAACTAACAATAATTACTAACATAAAAAACATGAAATGATGAAGCGAAAAAAACTTTTCGGGCTGACGGAGAGCATCAGATGTCTCTTCCTCATGCTAATGCTTGTCATTATTTCCACAGGCGCCGCCGCCCAGAACGGCACGCTGAAGGGAAAGGTGACCGGTGCGTCTGACGGTGAACCGCTGATTGGTGTCAGTGCCGTGGTCAAGGGAACGACCAAGGGCAGTGTTACTGACTATGACGGAAACTACACCCTGACCGGACTGAAAAAGGGAGATGTCATAGTCTTCTCCTATATCGGCTACCTCAAAAAGGAGCAGGCCTATACCGGCCAGACCATAATGAACGTCAAGCTTGACAGCGACAGCAAGACTCTTGAAGATGTCGTTGTCATCGGCTATGGAACTATGAAAAAGAAGCTCGTCACCGGAGCCACAATGCAGATTAAGGGCGACGACATCCAGAAGCTCAACACGGTCAACCCGCTGTCTGCCATGCAGGGACAGACGCCGGGTGTGAACATCGTGTCTACGTCGGGACAGCCCGGCGCTGCAATGAGTGTCACTATCCGCGGTCTCGGTACGGTGGGCAATTCGCAGCCGCTCTATCTCATCGACGGTATCGCCGGTGACATCACCAACCTCAATCCCGCCGACATCGAACGCATTGACGTTCTGAAAGATGCTGCATCTGCCGCCATATATGGTGCGCAGGCCGCCAACGGCGTTATTCTTGTCACTACGAAAGGCGGCAAGGAGGGAACGAGCCGTATCTCGTATGAC
>CAMWVS010000099.1 GCA_947177775.1 uncultured Prevotella sp. | reverse complement strand
ATCGTACAGAAATCGCCGTCAAGATACTTATAATAACCGGTGATACCAATCATCGCCGCGTTGTCCGTCGTATAGCTGAATTTAGGTATATATATCGTCCAGCCGTAACGGCGGGCATGGTCATGAAAGGCGTTGCGCAGACCATTGTTGGCACTGACACCTCCGGCAACGGCCACATGCTTTATGCCGGTCTGCTTGACAGCCTTGCGAAGCTTGCCCATCAGGATGCTGACGATTGTGTGTTCAAGACTTGCAGCAATATCTTCTTTATGGCGTTCGATGAAGTCCGGTTCTTCCGCCACCCAATCGCGCAACGAATAGAGAAACGAGGTCTTCAGGCCGCTGAAACTGTAGTCCAGCCCGGGGATATGGGGTTCGGCAAACTTATAGGCCATGGGATTCCCCTGACGGGCCAAACGGTCGATGATGGGACCGCCGGGATAACCCAGTCCCATGACCTTTGAACACTTATCAATAGCCTCGCCTGCGGCGTCGTCAATAGTCTGACCGAGCACTTCCATGTCGTTATAGGCGTTGACACGCACAATCTGGGAATTTCCGCCACTCACCAGCAGACAGAGAAACGGCATCGGCGGAGCCGACGTGTCGTCGTCGCTCTCCTTTATGAAATGGGCCATAACGTGCCCTTGAAGATGATTGACGTCAATCATCGGGATGTCCAGCGAACGAGCGAGACCCTTGGCGAAGCTCACCCCGACGAGCAAAGAGCCCATCAGACCGGGGCCGCGCGTGAAAGCAATGGCCGACAGCTGTTCACGGGTGACACCTGCGCGCTTCAAGGCTTGGTCGACAACGGGCACGACATTCTGCTGATGGGCCCGCGAAGCCAGCTCGGGAACGACACCCCCATAGGCCATGTGAACATCCTGACCGGCTGTGACATTGCTTAACAGAACACCATTGCGCAACACTGCCGCAGAGGTGTCGTCACAGCTGCTCTCTATACCTAATATATATATATCCTTACTCTCCATAGCACTTTCTCTCTACGTATGTCAGTGTGTCAGTATCTCTACGCCGTGTTCCGTCATGAGGAACGTGTGCTCCCACTGGGCGCTGGGCAGCTCATCACCAGTGATAACTTCCCAACCGTATTTGTCATCAGCATCAATGAAAACTTTCCACGTGCCCATATTTATCATAGGCTCTATGGTGAATACCATGCCTGGCACGAGTAACATTCCTGTACCGCGATGGCCGAAATGAGCGACCTCGGGGTCTTCATGAAACTTCAATCCGACGCCGTGACCACACAAGTCTCGCACAACGCCGTAATGGTATTTCTCAGCATGCTTCTGTATGGCATGACCAATGTCGCCCACAAAGCTATAGGGTTTGGCCGCCTCGGCTCCTATTTCCAAACACTCACGGGCCACGCGCACCAGCTGTTCTTTCTCCGGTGTTGTCTTTCCGATAATGAACATACGTGAGGCATCGGCATAATAGCCGTCAAGAATAGTCGTGAAGTCGACATTGATGATGTCGCCCTCCTCCAGTATATCTTCCTCCTTGGGAATTCCGTGGCAGACCACCTCGTTGATGCTCGTGCATACGCTCTTCGGGAAACCTTCATAGTCAAGACACGCAGGCACGGCTCCGTGAGCCACGCAATAGTCATAACAAATCTTGTCTATCTCAAGCGTGCTCATTCCGGCATGAATCTGCCGCGCCACTTCGTCGAGCACGCCTGTGTTTACGATTCCGCTCTTGCGGATTCCATCTATCTGTTCGGGGGTCTTGATCAAGTCGCGGGTAGGCACGAGCTTACCTTTGTTCTCCCAATACATAACGCGCTTGTCCATCTCCGTGAGTTCCTGTCCGGAGATGGCATGCCACCTTTTCTTTTTCTTAAACATAATTGCCTGTGCATATTAAACGTTGCAAAAGTACAACTTTTCCATTAAATAACAGCCAATTATACCCCAAAATTGCCGTCGGAATGTCTTTTCCGGCTCAAGCCAACATCTTTCTGACATACTGCCGGACAACCTTTCTTGCTGCTCCGAGCCTGTTCTCGACACTCTTGTAGTTTTCCTGAAGACGTTCCGATATCTCGGACACCTGCATTCCATCTATGACATTCATGCGGTAGATATGACGCTGACGGTCTGTCAGACGCGCTATGCCACGCTCCAGAATGTCATTAAGCTCGACAGACGAATAGACTGAGCGTATCTCTGCACGCTCCGGATAAATACTATATGTCGTTTTAATATAATGTTCGTATTCGCTTACAGAAGAATGGTGTCTCCAATAGTCGGATATCATATTGCGGGCCATCGTATATATGAGACATGGGAGGGTGACGGGGGAAATCATCTTGTCTGATTCAAGCAACTTCAGAAAGATATTCTGCACGAGATCTTCGCTCTCATACGAATAACCGAGACGCTTTGCAACGAATGCTTTCACTTCGTCTGCATGCTGAGAATAGAAGTCTGTCACCAACTTCTTTGAAACTTCAGATTCCGTCATCATAGATTTATAGCGGTTTTTAGTTTTTCTAAGGCAAAGTTAATATTTATCTCCGAGAAAACAGAACACAGGTATAAAAAAAACGCCGCCGAAACAAAAAATCATCCCTAAATAACAAAATGGACACTCTCATTTATGAGTTACAGGAGTCAAAGAAGTTGTCTCTCCCAGTGGTCAATCGGGAATTAAAGACGACATATAACATAAAGGATGAGTTTTTAGGAAATGGATACCTCAAATAGAAGAAGCATAATTCCACAATTCACCATTTATGCCGGCGATCGGCTTTGCCTCGGTATTTGACCGATTGCAAGACAACGGCCCCAACTCCCTTTTAGCTCCACGGCTCTTTCATTTACCATTGTTACACGGCCCGTGTAACACCGTTACTTGAGCCGCGTAATATCGTTACATGGCCCGTGTAACACCGTTACGCAGGCCATGTAATAAAAGCTCTTTTGTCTATTCCATTGCCTAAATGAAACAGCCGTGTTTTATACCTTAATTCCTCCGATTCCCAACCGACTCTGGCATGATATTTGCTTATCGACAAATAGAATCAAAACCAAAATAAAATATCATGCAGAAAGGTAATATCGGGGTTACGACAGAGAACATTTTCCCCGTCATCAAAAAGTTCTTATACTCAGACCATGAGATTTTCCTGCGCGAAATCGTGTCAAACGCAGTTGACGCGACACAGAAAATGAAAACTCTGGCCGACAAGGGAGAATTCAAAGGCGAGTTGGGCGACCTGACCGTACGTGTCAGCATCGACGAAAAAGCCGGAACCATCACCATCAGCGACCACGGCATAGGTATGACCGAGGAAGAAATCGACAAGTACATCAATCAGATAGCCTTCTCCGGTGTCAACGACTTTTTAGAGAAATACAAAGACAACGCAAACAATATCATTGGTCATTTCGGTCTCGGATTCTACTCTTCGTTCATGGTTAGCAAAAAGGTAGAAATCGTCACACGCAGCTATAAGGACGGTGCCAAGGCCGTGAAATGGAGCTGTGACGGCAGCCCCGCCTACGAGATTGACGACGCCGAGAAGGAGAGCCGCGGCTCTGACATCATCCTCTATGTGGACGACGACTGCAAGGAATTTCTGGAGAAAAACAAGATTGAGGGTCTGCTCAACAAATACTGCAAGTTCCTCCCCGTGCCGGTGGCTTTCGGCAAGAAGACGGAATGGAAAGACGGAAAGCAGGTTGACACCGACGAAGATAATATTATAAATAATGTGGAGCCGCTCTGGACCAAAGCTCCGAGCACACTCAAGGACGAAGACTACAAGTCGTTCTACCGCACACTCTACCCCATGCAGGACGAACCCATGTTCTGGATTCATCTCAATGTTGACTATCCGTTCAACCTTACTGGTATTCTCTATTTCCCTCGAATCAAGTCTAACATCGATCTCCAGCGCAACAAGATCCAGCTCTACTGCAATCAGGTGTTCGTCACAGATCAGGTTGAGGGTATCGTTCCCGAATTCCTCACACTGCTCCACGGTGTCATCGACTCTCCGGACATTCCGCTGAATGTCAGCCGTTCTTATCTCCAGAGCGACCGCGACGTGAAAAAGATTTCAACGTACATCACCAAGAAGGTCAGCGACCGTCTGCAGAGCATATTCAAGGAGGACCGAAAAGGATATGAGGAGAAGTGGGACGACCTCAAACTATTTATCAACTACGGTATGCTGAGCGAAGAGAGTTTCTACGATCGCGCCAAGGATTTCGCCCTGATGAAGGATACGGAAGGCAAGTCTTTCACTTTTGAGGAATACAAGACACTCATCAAGGACAACCAGACCGACAAGGACGGACAGCTCATCTATCTGTATGCCACGGCCAAGGAAGACCAATACAGCTACATCGAGGCTGCCAAGGAGAAGGGTTACAGCGTCCTGTTACTTGACGGACAGCTTGACGTTCCGGTAATTTCGATGCTGGAACAGAAGTTTGAGAAGAGCCGCTTCACACGTGTGGACAGCGACATCATCGACCGTCTGATTGTCAAGGAGGACATGAAGAAGAACGAATTGGATGAGGAAGAAAGTGACAATCTGTCATCTGTATTCCGTTCTCAGATTCCGGCCATCGAAAAGGTTGACTTCTATGTTGAGGTCCAGAGCCTCGGCGAAAAGGCTTCGCCCGTGACCATAACACAGAGCGAGTATATGCGCCGCATGAAGGACATGAGCCGCTATCAGGCCGGTATGAGTTTCTACGCACAGATGCCTGACAGCTACAGCCTCGTGCTCAACAGCGACCACGCCCTCATCAAGAAAGTTTTGGAGGACTGCAAAGCAGGCACAGCTGACGCTCTGAAACCTATCGTGAGCGAAATCAAGGGACAGGAGGCCCGTCTGGCCGCACTTCGCCAGTCGCAGAACGGAAAGAAGCCGGAGGAAATCTCACAGGAAGAGAAGGACGACCTGCAGAACACCGAGAAGGCTGTCAATGAACAGCGCGACAAAAAGAAGACTGTTCTCGCTGACTATGCCAAGAGCAACAGCATCGTTCATCAGCTCATTGATCTCGCACTGCTGCAGAACGGCATGCTGAAAGGCGCATCACTGGACGCCTTCCTGAAGCGCTCAATCGAACTTATAAAATAATACCCGAGCCTATAACAGGCTAAAAATCGAATCTCCGTAGGCACTACGTATGCTTTCGGAGATTTTTTTATTGCCGTCAATGGGATGGTATTCCCTGTCGTTTGTCCGTATAACTAATATTAAAGACTTGCTTATATAAAAAATCCCCGGAAGCCAAAACGTGCCTCCGGGGATTTGACATATACCGTTATAAGACTGCCAATCAGAGATTGAGGGCCTTCTTGATTGCCTCTACCTTGGCGTCAGCGTCGTTAGAGCAGCGCTCATAGCATCCGGCGCACTTCATCGAGCTGTCCTTAATCTCGATGTAGAACTTTATCTTCGGCTCTGTTCCGGAAGGACGGACGCTCACCTTTGTGCCGTCTTCGCAGAACCACTGGAGCACGTTGCTTGTCGTCGGCATGTCGAGCTTGGTCTTCGTTCCGTCTGCCACGGTCTGCTCCAGAGCCTGATAG
>CAMWVS010000098.1 GCA_947177775.1 uncultured Prevotella sp. | reverse complement strand
CAATAGAGTTTTTCAAACATTTTTGCTAATATTGCATTTGCCCTTGGACTCTGCACTATGTGCTCCCGCTTAACAAAAACGTTCTTTTATATAGGATTATCAGAGGAAATTATTAACTTTGCGCAGGATTGAGGAGACTCACTCCAAAGACTTATTAGAGAAAATAGAGGCGTTATGTCTTCTTCTTGTATGCGATAAGCGTAGGAAACTTTAATCACATGAGCAAGAGACGGCATGATAGTCTCCGCGTGTATAAGCGTGGGGCTGTTATTCCATATCTGCTCATAAAGGTATTCCTACCACCTTCGCATTAAGACGTGGCATACAGTTCCGCGCTTCCGCATTTAATAACCCGCTCCGCCGGACTGAGGAGCATCGTATGTATAATAAGGTATGAAAAATATTGAATCAGACCAACAGCTTATAGCGGCGTGTGGACTCTACTGCGGAGCCTGCAGGAAGTATCTTGCGGAGCGATGTCCCGGTTGCCGGCTCAACGACAGGGCTTCGTGGTGCAAGATAAGGAGCTGCGTGCTTCAAAACGGATTTCGGTCATGCGCCGGATGCGGCAAGGATGTGACTGAGTGCAGGACATACTCCAATCTCATCGGAAAGATTTTTGCCTTTGTGTTCCGTTCGGACCGTCCAGCGTGCATCCGCTACATCAGGGAGCATGGCGAAGAGGCCTTTGCCGACGAGATGACAAGGCGCAGATGCCAGACTATGAAGAAGAAATAATAAAGTATAAAGACATGGAGAGCAAGTTTAACTTCAATACCGTAGGACTGTTCACGACCGACAATAAGAGTATGGTGGCGTTTTATCGCGACGTCCTGGGATTTACGACCGACTGGAACGGCAAAGACCCTAATGTAATGATGCGGCTGGGCAATATGTGGCTGATAATGTTCCCACGCACGGCCTTTGAGCAGATGACAAGCCGGGAGTACACATATCCGCAGGGACTGAACGGCACGGTCGAACTGGCCTTTCACGTTCCGACGTTCAAAGATGTGGACGAGGAATTCGCGCGTGTGACAGCGCTGGGCGCGAAACCTATATTCGCACCGCAGACGATGCCGTGGGGACAGCGCACCTGCTACATCGCAGACCCAGAGGGAAATCTGATAGAGATACATTCATTTACCAAAGAATAGAGATTAAAAGTAGAAAGCAGATATGATCAAAATAGACCATATCGCGATGTATGTTGCAAACTTGGAGGGCGCGAGAAAGTTTTTCACGGAGTTTTTCGGTGCCACATCCAATGAGCAGTATCATAATCCGCGTACGGGACTGCGAACATTCTTTCTCAAATTTCCCGATGGAGGAAGACTGGAAATAATGAGCAGACCGGAAGTGGCTGTTGCAGACAATCCTGTTTACCGCAGTGGTTTTATCCATCTTTCGTTCTGTCTGGGCTCATGTGAGGAGGTTGACCGCATGACTTCGCTCCTGTCCTCACAAGGATATGAAGTCCTGTCAGGCCCGCGCCTTACCGGTGACGGATATTACGAAAGTTGCATCAAGGGATTTGAAGGAAACTTGATTGAACTGACGGAATAGCGAGAGCAGAGCCAAATATAATGAAAGAAAGATATGAAAATACAGAAATTATGAATAATCAATTGTGGAACATGTATAAGGAAAGCTCACGAGGAAAATATTGTATAGAGCTTTTCAACCCGGAAATTGAAAATATTTCTGAGGGAGCCTTTAATATTTGGCGATATGCCTCAAACTGGGGAGAAGATAAAGTAGAAGATTCTTTTATCGAAGACATTGATGACATGTTTTGGTTGTGGGACACTAATTTGTCTCAGCGCGGTTTTTTTCCTGATGAATGGACACACGAAAACTATCAGAAATTTGCAGAAGAATATGATATCCTAAGACCATCACTTGGCAATAAAGGTGAATTGCAATATCGTGATGATGAAACCATCATCTTTGATGAAAGTGCAATCATTTTAAGAAAAGACCAATATCGTATTAAAGCAGCCAACATACCTTTTCTGTCGTTACTCTTCTACTATAGCTTTGAATTCTTCAAACCGATACTTCTCCCAAGACGCTTCGACATTATTCAAAGAAATTGTGATGTTTTGGGAATAGAGATGCCTCCAATACCCCGCTCAAAAGATTATAGGACCTACATAAATTATTATTTTGAAATTTGCGAGAAATGGAACGAATTTCAAAATAAATATGGAATGTCGGATGCAGAGTTTTGTGCATGTATCTATGATTTCGCTAATATGCTCATGGAGACCAACACTTGTTCTAAACTACCTAAGCCTACAAATGTATGGTTGACAGGCGCAAGTGGCAACGATTTCATTTTTCTTGATTCTTTAGGCAAGACACTCGATGGAAACAATCAAAGAATCTGGGCTTGCAACGAACGAACAAGGCGTGGTGATATAATTGTTCTTTATTGTACATCACCAAGAAGTTATATACACTCTATTTGGAGGTCAAATAGCGGCGGCATATTCAATCCTTTCGATTATTACCATTGCAGGACAACTGTATGTGACGGCATCTTGACCCCACAAATTTCTTTCAAAGACTTAAAGAATGACGATTATATGTCGCAAGTACCAATTGTCAGACGTAATCTGCAAGGTATAAATGGCATAGAATTATCAGCAAAAGACTATTTCGAACTAATACGTATGATAGGAGAAAGAGGTGGAGATGTTACCTCCTTTCCACTATTGTATGAAGGCTCGAATGTCGATTTTGGTGAAATAAAGCTGGAAAAGCATGTAGAAGAACAGATACTTATTCCTGTGCTTGAAAAACTTGGATATACAAATGCAGATTGGACACGTCAACTTTCTCAGAAAGCAGGACGTAAAGAAAAAGCAATACCTGATTTTGTATTCTTCCCAAAAGGTGAAAAACATTTTGAAAACGCTCCGATGATTATTGAAGCTAAATTTGATATGGCACCAGTCCAAGAACTTCAGAAAGCATTTAATCAGGCGTTATCATATGCTCGTATGTTAAGGGCTTCAATCATGGGGATATGCGATAAGGAACGACTTGTTTTATACAAAGTCAATACTGATGGAAATGCGGATAGGGATAATCCCATTTTTGAGAATCATTGGGTTACAATATATTCTGATCCTGAGGTCGGTGCCACGTTGAATCATTTGATTGGAAGAGAGGTTATTGTTAATCTGTAACAGATAGGAATATTACACTTACTCAACTAATTTTCTGTATTTCTCAATCATAGCATAAGCATCAGAAACACTAAAAAGTAAAATAACAACACAATGAAGATACATCAAATAACGTTCAGCCCAACATGCGGCACACGAAGAGTTTGCGAATATATATGCGAAGGTATTGACACAAAGCCGCTCGTGACAGACCTCTGCGTGAAGGAGGAACAAATCAGAGTACCGGACATACACGAAGAAGACTTGGTCATTATCGCCATGCCCGTGTTTGCCGGACGTGTACCGGCTTTGGCTGTCGAGAGACTCAGACGTATTCAGAGCAATCACGCGAAATGTGCGGTTGTGGCGGTATATGGCAACAGAGCGTATGATGACGCTCTGCTCGAAATGCAGGACGTGGCAAAGGAAATGGGATTCCGTGTCGTTGCCGCCGTCAGTGCCGTTGCAGAGCACAGCATCGCACGGGTGTATGCCACAGGAAGACCTGACGCTGAAGACCGCAAGGAACTTGCCGCTTTCGGAGCCGCTATAATAAAAAAGGTGGAAGACACGGATACATACATGTCTTTGTCGTTGCCTGGCAACCGTCCATACAGGGCTGGCAACACAGGCCCCTTCCCAACGGCAGACGAACGGTGTACCGATTGCGGCACATGTCAGAAACTCTGTCCTGCCGACGCCATACCCGCCGACAATCTCAGAAGTGTCTACAAGGAAGTCTGCATCTCCTGTATGCGCTGCATCTACGTCTGTCCGACTAAAGCAAGGAACATCGGGCCTGTGGAGATGATGGTGACAGAGAAACTGAAAACGTTGTGCGCAACGAGAAAAGGCAACGAGCTGTTTTTTAAATATTATAAGTGAATATGGCATTTTGTATGTGTTGTATTGCCATAGGTTATATGATACATCCGACAATAACTTAATTAATACATAAATAGTATGAATATCAAACAAGACAATATACAGACCGATAAAGCTCGTTTAGGAGCGATAGGAGAAAACAACGTTGTTTCAATATTAATGCAGAAAGGCTGGGATGCCTTCAATGCAAATTGTACCATCAAGAACTACAAATCTGTAGACATCGTATGTCTGAATAGTGACATGAGCGAAAACAATGATTGTCCATGGAAACCAAAATTAGCTCTTGTTCAAGTAAAAACTTGTAGACAGACCGCTATTCCTATCGGGTTTAGTACAAGACATTGTCTTGACAAGGAATACCTAAACAGGATGGTGAAAGGGCCGTACGTATTTGTGTTGGTAAATGAAGAGAGCAAAGAGTATGACTTTAGATATTTCATCTTGTCAAGATTGCAATTTATAGAATTAGCGTATTCAGCACATCACTATTATATTAATGGATATAAAAGGGAAAAAGAATTAAAATTGGACGCTCCGGCTTGTCTGCATGTCAGATGGCTTGAGGGGAAAAGTGATGAAGCCACAAGCAAACATATAGCTTTTAACAATCCATTGAAAGGCCTTTCAAGTGAAAATAATTGGGAGAATATATGGAAAGAATAGCGCCTCTATTTAGATCAAATATCATATTGCCGAAAGAGTTTATAGAGATTATCCTGAAGTAATAATTAATCATGAACAAAAGAGAATATGCACAGGCCAACAAAGCCTGGATAGAAGCGAAAGCGCAGGAGGAAGGTGTGAAGGCTCTTCCGAGAGGAATATATTATAAGGTGTTGGCAGAGGGCCGGAACGACGGCAGGCATCCCTCGCCCCGCAGCATTGTCACCGCACACTACACGGGATGGACCATCAACGGAAAGAAGTTCGACAGCAGCCGCTCTGGGGCACCGTTGGCAATACGCCTCTGCGACCTGATAGAAGGCTGGATTGTCGCCATGCAGCAGATGTGCGTTGGCGACCGGTGGGAAGTGTATATCCCTGCCGAAATGGGATATGGGAAATTCTCGCAGCCCGGCATTCCCGCAGGCTCAACGCTGATATTCGAGATTGAGCTGCTGGGGATTGCGTAGGGAAACTTTGACTGACTTTCAAAACTCACTGTGATTGATTAATACATTAAATTATAATGGAATAATAGAGGCAGTCTACGAACGAAAACAAGACTGTTCCATTGAATGAAATAACAATAAATACTATAAATATGGCAAGACCAACAAGCAAAAAGCAACTGATATCCGCCGCGACAGACAACTATGATAAGCTGACGGCGTTCTTCACATCCATGAGCGACAAGGAAATTGAAACATCTTTTGACTTCTCTGTCGATGAGAAGAAAAAGGAGGCGCACTGGCGACGGGACAAGAACCTGCGTGATGTAATAATGCACCTTGTCCGTTGGCAAGAGTTGCTGCTGAAATGGGTGGAAAACAACAAGAACGGCAGGGCCGTGCAGTTCCTTCTTCCCGGCTATACATGGAAGACATACGGCGACATGAACATCTTGTTTTGGGAGGAATGTCAGAATATCGCCACCGACGATGCCATGAACCGGCTCAGAGACAGCCATAAGAAAGTCTTAGACCTCGCGGAAAGTTTTACGGATGGTGAGTTGTTTGAAAAAGCCCATTACAACTGGACGGGAACGACCTCGCTCGGCTCCTATTTCATCAGTACCACGAGCGCACACTACGATTGGGCGTTGAAGAAACTCAAAGCACATAGAAAGAATCTGAAATAATAGAGACAGAAAGACTAATCCTAAGGCCTTGGGAGGAAACGGATGCTGAGGCAATGTTCAGATATGCAAGCGATCAGGACATCAGTCCCTTCGCCACTCCCAAAACATATGCGGTCGTGCAGAAAGCCATGGGCGGACCTGTTGGAAACTGCGGGATAATGTTATCCGAAGGCTTTCGCTCTGCAGAGATGAAGCAACACAAAGCGGAGATTGGTTACTGAAATGACCCCAAAAAGTTGGACAGGTTAAAAAATTATCCAGTAATTGAAAGAGCTCTGTATTGTACCGGGCTCTTTCCTTTTAACTGGGATTTGATTTTTTTATTGGGTTCATCCGACATTTCGAGTGATAGATTATAGAAATTTGTATCAAAAATAAGAAAACTAATGAACATATTGTGTATATTTGAATAACCACAACCAAATATATGACGATGAGCAGCAGTTTTCTATATCATGCTTGGGGCTTTACAGCCTCGAATGTACTAGAGAGGAAAATACAAAGGTAATACCTCAGTTCGGGATAAGAAATATCCATTAAAAATTTGGTAGTCTCACAAATATTTTGTACCTTTATAGGTGAAAATCAAACAGTTACAAAAATATTTGATATGACTACCGGTTACAAAGTTACAGAATTATTTTGTATTATAGACGAG
>CAMWVS010000097.1 GCA_947177775.1 uncultured Prevotella sp. | reverse complement strand
GTATGTTTGCTCAATATCTTCCAATGTTTTTTGTGCGGAATCATTAAGTTTCTTTTTTGATAAAGAATCTACCTCTTTGAGTTTGTCGTAACATGCGCTGTCTCCGCATCCTGCGAGAGTGAAAATCAATGTAAATATGGTCAGGAAACTGAGCTTTTTCATAATGATATATATTTATTTGTGATGCAAAAATATGGCAAATTCCCCATAAAACGAAAAGTTTTGAGGAAAAAGTTATTTGGTGAGTGTTACATTTTTAATGGTCTGTATGGCATATTTTTGAGATAACTTGCTGATTTATAGGAATCTTGTGTTTTGGGTGATGTAACACTGTAGAAAAATATCATGCTGAAAAATTTGGAAGATTGAAACTTTTTTTCATAACTTTGTTAGCGGAAAATCCGGGGAACCGGTTAAAGTTTAATGAAACGATACAGGCATGATAAGAACTATCCTAATGATTATGACAGGCATTTTTATATTGCCGAATTTGTGTGAATCGTATCTTTCGATTAACGCTAAAATAGAGAAAAGCCATCAGACTGACAAAAGAAATTTACGAAATAAATTGTTGTAATATTTTGCAGTTCGGGAATTTTTGCTTACATTTGTGGCGTAATGCAAAAACCGAACTGCAATTATATTAAACATAAACTGAATAGAAAAAGAAACGCTTATGAAAAAGACATTAACACTCGTCATGTTGTTTGCAATGACAACGGCAACGTCGTTGTTTGCGCAGGAGAAGAAAATCAAAGTGATTAATAACTTTCCGACCGTCGGAGACACCGGCTTGGACATGGCTCTTGGCGCTGACCGTTATACGATAGACTCTCTTGTCTTTACTAAATTCCCGGAAATAGACATGGAAAAATGTTTCAGCTTGCTTCGTGATTGTTGTGAGAAAGGACGGCTCACGGGAATTGATATGCGTTGTTGTAATTTTGTAAGGGAAATCCCAGCTAACGCATTTATGCCATCTGTAATAAACGGGAAACCGAGAAAGACGGACGACGGAGGAGAGAGAAATCCAACACGCACAAATCTACGATATATAACCTTGCCTGCTAATTTGGAAAAAATCGGTAAAAATGCTTTTGCATTTACCAATCTGGAGGCGATAACAATTCCCTCTCTTACAAAAACGATAGAAAGCGGTGCGTTTGACGGCTGTGATTATCTGAAAGACGTGGCATTTATCGGCAATAAGTTCAAGTCAGACGCCGCTGGCTATGGTTTCTTCGGTTTGGCTGACGGCGCTGTGCTCCATGTTGCAGAGGGACTGGCAGACAGCTATCGCGGTAAGGAGAGCTGGAGTGCTTTCGGTAGTATTAAGGAAGAGAACGGGCTTTTCAACGTGATGGACATCACGCTTGACGGCAGCCGCACGTTGGAGGAAATGATGGAGGGGCAGAACTTGTCGGTGGACTCCATGAAGCTGAGCGGACCGATGACGGAAGATGATATGACTTATATGAGGATCTCTGTCCGTCAAGGCCGCCTGAAAAGTCTGGACCTTTCGGACTGTACGATAGAAACCAAGCATGGGATATATAGCAGCAGATTGGAATATCTAAAATTGCCGAAGCGAATGACGAAAATACCGAATGGTATGTTGTCAAAAGCACGAGTATATAACCTTACGCTTCCGGAAAGCTATGAGGAAATAGGAATTAGAACATTTGAAAGCTACAACTGGTTTGCAGACAGCACTCTTGTCATTCCGGAAGGATGCCGTAAGCTGGATTATCAAGCGTTCGTATATTGTACAAGTATCAAGAAAATGGTATTGCCGTCAACATTGGAAGTGTTGGAGCCGAGTTCGTTGGGATTCAGTCTTTGGCGTGAATGGGAAGGATTGGCTATGGACATTTATGTGAACCGCATGTATCCTCCAGTTTCTACTCAAAGGTGTGAATACTGGGATGATGAGATAGATCCGGCCAGCGAATACGGACCGTTCGGATGTTATGAACAATGTAAGGGAACGAATAGCTGTCTGACCCGCAATATGCGTCTCTTCGTTCCCGTGGGAGCAAAGAAGAACTACGAGAACGCCGAGCACTGGGACCACTTCCTGACCATCATCGAGACCCCGCTGCTCACCGGTACGCCGTCGGGCATCGCCGAGGCTGTGACGTCGGTCAAGCCGTCAGCGTCGTCAGCGACCGACGGAATTTATACCGTTGACGGTCGCCTCGTCTCTCGCGACACGGCGACAAAGGGCCAGCTTCGCGGTCTGTATGTCGTGCGTGAGAACGGCATGACGCGCAAGGTGGTGTTCTGAAATTGTGAATCATGAGAATCGGCTTTTAGAATATAATTATAAATATCGCGATTTCATCTGGCAGTAGGAACGTAATCTTGTTTTGCTCTGTTCGTGACAGATGGACAACCAATGATGGTTTCAGACAAAATGAGATTATATCCCTACGGTCGGGTGACTTCGGGGGAAGCGTAAGAATAAAAAGTTTGAAGATATTAACACAAAAATATAAAAGAAACGCTTATGAAAAAGACATTAACACTCGTCATGTTGGTGGCAATAGCAACGGCATCGCCGTTATTCGCACAGGAGAAGAAAATCAAGGTTATTGACCGTGTGCACCCATCTAGTGAAAATTTCAGTAACGCTCTTGGTTCAGATCGTTATACGATTGACTCTCTCGTCATTACCAGTGGCGATTTCTATCCGGAGTTTTTTTACCTGATTAAGGATTGTTGTGAGAAAGGCCGTCTAACCGGTATAGACATGTCCCGCACACATTATTTTTGGTCATACATTCCGGCCAACGCCTTTGCCCCGACGATTGTAAACGGGAAGCCGGCCAAGTCAGGCAGTGAAGCGGGAAACGACCATACGCGCATGGACCTGCGTTACTTCACGTTGCCGACAAGTATCGGTAAGATTGACGATATGGCTTTTGCATACACTAATCTGGAAACGATAACAATCCCCTCTATAACACATCTGGGCAACGGCGCGTTTTTCGGTTGCGAAAAGTTGAAGGATGTCTACCTCATTGGCAGCCGCGACAAATCAGAGGAGGTCGGGGCTGCGTTCAGTGGACTGGCACCTGGAGCCGTGCTTCATGTGGCGAAAGGACTTGGCGGGCTTTATAACACGGAAGTGATCCGCAAAATATTTAGTGAGGTCAGGGAGGATAACGGCCTTTACAATATGATGGACGTAACGCTGGACGGTAGCCGGACGTTGGAGGAAATGATGCAGGGGCAGGTTATGCTTGTGGACTCGATGACGCTGAGCGGGCCTGTGACGGAAGCAGATATAGACTATCTGAGGGACACCGGTTGTTGGTTTGGCCGTCTGAAAAATCTGGACCTTTCTGACTGTGTGATAGAATGTAAGAACGGTTGGTTCGGATGTAGATTTGACTATCTGCGCATGCCGAAACAGATGAAGAAAATTACGTATTGTTTCTTACAGGAATCAGCTGTCAACAATCTTACGATGCCGGAGAGTTATGAAGAGATTGCTATGGCTGCTTTTTCGGGGTATGAGTGGTTTGCTGACAGCACTCTTGTTATTCCGGAGGGATGTCGGAAATTGGCATACCGTGCATTCGGTCATTGCACAAGTATCAAGACGCTCTATTTGCCGTCAACCTTGGAACTGTTGGAACCGAGCTCGTTGGGATTCAGTTATTGGCATGAATGGGAAGGACTGGAAGCTGATATTTATGTGAACCGTATGTATCCACCGACGTCAACCCAAACTTTTGAAGATAGTGTTAGTGACCCGGAGGTGGACCCGGCCAGTGAGAACGGACCGTTCGGCTGTCGTGAACGTTATAAAGGAACGGCAGGCTGTCTGACCCGCAATATGCGTCTCTTCGTTCCCGTGGGAGCAAAGAAGAACTACGAGAACGCCGAGCACTGGGACCACTTCCTGACCATCATCGAGACCCCGCTGCTCACCGGTACGCCGTCGGGCATCGCCGAGGCTGTGACGTCGGTCAAGCCGTCAGCGTCGTCAGCGACCGACGGAATTTATACCGTTGACGGTCGCCTCGTCTCTCGCGACACGGCGACAAAGGGCCAGCTTCGCGGTCTGTATGTCGTGCGTGAGAACGGCATGACGCGCAAGGTGGTGTTCTGAAATTGTGAATCATGAGAATCGGCTTTTAGAATATAATTATAAATATCGCGATTTCATCTGGCAGTAGGAACGTAATCTTGTTTTGCTCTGTTCGTGACAGATGGACAACCAATGATGGTTTCAGACAAAATGAGATTATATCCCTACGGTCGGGTGACTTCGGGGGAAGCGTAAGAATAAAAAGTTTGAAGATATTAACACAAAAATATAAAAGAAACGCTTATGAAAAAGACATTAACACTCGTCATGTTGTTCGCAATGACAACGGCGTCGTCGTTGTTCGCGCAGGAGAAGAAAATCAAGGTTATAGACTATAGTGGCGTACAGATGACTTTTGATAGAGCATTAGGAACTGACAGGTATGATTTGGATTCGTTAATAATACTCAACGTTGGGGATGATGCAAGAACAACCGCCGGACAGAAGGAGGTTTTCTCGATACTCAGAGATTGTTGCGAGAAAGGAAAACTGACCGGAATAGATATGTCACAGTGTCGTAGTTTCTCATTTGTTCCGGATAACGCTTTCTTGCATAAAGCAATAAACGGTAAACCGGGAAAACAGAATGAGGCAGAAGTGCAGTTCCGGTGTAATCTTCGTTATATATCTTTGCCCAATACGGTGCTGTCAATAGGCGAAAATGCTTTTGCATGTACCAATTTGGAAACTATAACCTTGCCTCATTTCGCAAAAACAATCGGTGATAATGCTTTTTCTGATTGTGTGCATCTGAAAGATGTCGCTTTCATTGGAAAATATATGAAACCGGAGGCTGCTGGCCTGGCTTTTTCCGGATTGCCTTCTGATGCTGTGCTGCATGTGGCCAAAGGATTGGAGCCTGATTACAGACAGGCCGGCAGTTGGAATGCTTTCAGCACGATAAAGGAAGAAGAAAATCTTTATAATACTGAAGAGTTGGATATTGATGGAAGCCGTACGTTGAGAGATATGCTTGATGGACGTGATATGTATATGGATGAACTGAAAGTCAAAGGTGTCGTTTCTTCCGACGATCTGGAGGTTTTGAAACATGCTGCCCAATATGGACGTCTGACCGATATTGATCTCACTGATTGTGTGATAGATGAAAGTAAAAGTTCGGCATTCTCGTTTTGTCGTCTGGAGAGTCTGCGTCTGCCGCGTGTGATGAAAAAGATAAATGGGTCTTTGTTGTCTTATTCACGCGTGAATAATCTTGCCATGCCTGAACAATATGAGATGATAGGCGCATGTGCGTTTGAGGGATATAAGGAATTCGCTGATAGTACGTTGATGATCCCGGAGGGATGCCGCGTAATAAGAACTGCGGCATTCCGTTTCTGTTCTTGTATAAAGAAGATTACGTTGCCTTCGACTTTGGATGAATTACATGAACTCTCGTTATATTTTGTTGGAAGTGATCATCTTGTCACCGACGTTGAACTGTATGTGAACAGGATGACTCCACCTGCGATGATAATAGAAGAAGACGGATGGAGTGCTTTTGGTTTTTCTAAAGAAGACGAGGCAATTCGTACATGGTGCCTCTTCGTTCCCGTCGGGGCAAAGAAGAACTACGAGAGTGATGAAAACTGGAATATGTTTACCATCATCGAGACCCCGCTGCTCACCGGTACGCCGTCGGGCATCGTCGAGGCTGTGACGTCGGTCAAGCCGTCAGAGTCGTCAGCTGCCGACGGAATTTATACCGTTGACGGTCGTCTCGTCTCTCGCGACACGGCGGCAAAGGGCCAGCTTCGCGGTCTGTATGTCGTGCGTGAGAACGGCACGGCGCGCAAGGTGGTGTTCTGAGATTGTGAGTTAGGACGGTTGCGACAGCCGGTTTATAATAAAAAAACAGCGACACAGAGGATGATGACTTTGTGTCGCTGTTTTTTTATTATAAACGCGAGTTCGGCCCGAAGTCCAACGGGCTGCTCCTGCTCTGGCAAAAACAGGCACACTGCATAATGACATACCACGATATCAGGGGACCGTTGCTTGGTTGCCCGATAGAACATGTCTGTATGGTTCGTTGGAATTTGCTATATTCTTATCCCGAACTCGCGTATTATATATATGTCCATTCCTTCGCGGTATCTTTTTTCTTTCTCCATCTTTCTTCTTTCTTCCTTGGCTTTCATTTTCTTCTGTTGCTTTTGCTGTATTCCTGACAGTCTCAGCCTCTTTTCGGGCAAGCCTCTTTATCTTTTCTCTTTTCTGTGCTTTTTCTTGTTTCGTACACGGCTCTTTCATTTACCCATCAGTGTTACACGGCCCGTGTAACACCGTTACATGAGCCGCGTAACAGTGTTACATGGCCCGTGTAACACTGTTACGCGGGCCATGTAACAAAAGCTGTTTTGTCTATTCCATGGCCTAAATGAAATAGCCGTGTTGTTTCGTATGTCTTTTTTGTCTAAAAGTTTGTTTTATTGGGAAACAATCCTTA
>CAMWVS010000096.1 GCA_947177775.1 uncultured Prevotella sp. | reverse complement strand
TACTCTTTAGCTCAGAGGTCAGAGTGAGGAGTGAAGAGGTGTGATTACTCTTTAGCTCAGAGGTCAGAGTGAGGAGTGAAGAGGTGTGATTACTCTTTAGCTCAGAGGTCAGAGTGAGGAGTGAAGAGGTGTGATTACTCTTTAGCTCAGAGGTCAGAGTGAGGAGTGAAGAGGTGTGATTACTCTTTAGCTCAGAGGTCAGAGTGAGGAGTGAAGAGGTAGGATTACCATTCTTATAGGACTGAGCTAAGAGCGATGAACGAAGTTCTTATAGGACTGAGTGATGAGGTAGGATTACCATTAAGCTTTGAGCCTTGGATGATTCTTGAAGCTCTGAACTTATAAAATCTCATTTTACATCGGATTTAGAGTATATAGATGGAAGAGATATGATTACTCTTGTTACTACAACGGGAGCTGTCATGTCTCTTCATCGTTTATAACACCATTTATCACATTTAGAAAAAAAAAAATCGGCTGCACGGAATTCACCGCGCAGCCGATTAATAATTATATAACTCTTCATCGGCCATGCGGCCGACAGTTCATGATTCATTGCTCATGATTCATTGCTCATGATTCATTACTCATGATTCATTACTCATGATTCATTACTCATGATTCGTCATTATTCAAAGAATCCCACAAGCTTGCTCTCATAGTTCTGGAGAGCCTTCTTCATCTCGCTTATGACAGAATAGTCGGCGTCATCGGTAGCGTTGTTGAACGTCCAGAGGAAGTCGCCCTTGTTCAGACGGCCGGCTCCCCAGTAGCCCGTGACGACGGAAGGGACGTCGGTTGCGGCAACGGCAGTATAGTCGTAGATGAGCTTCGGGTCGGTGTCGAAGTTGTTGTAAGGCGTTCCGCCGACAAGCGCCTTGAACGAAGAAGGCACCTGCTCGTCACGCGAAGCAGCCTCATAGCAGTCGAAGTCTGTAGCGCTCTCATGCTGTGTGACGGACGTGAAGTTGCTGCTTGTTCCCTTCTCGGCATATACGTTGCCGTAGCTCTTGATCATACCGCCGTTCTCTCCCGAGAAAGTGCCGTCGCCCTTGGCGTCCGTTCCCTGCTTCGAGATGAGCATGGGGTTCTTTGAAGCGCGGAAATAGTTGTTCTCCACGAACACGCTTGAACCCATCGTAGCGCCTACACCATACTTCGAACAACCGTCGTAGTAGTTGTTCCAGACGTGGACGGTCATCGTGCGGACACGCGGATGGCGTGAGTCACTGTGGTCGAACCAGTTGTGATGATAGTCAATGTAGTTCGGTCCGGACTCGCTCTTCATACCGCAGAGCGATGTCTTTCCGCAGTCAAGGAAGTGGCAGTAGGCCACAGTGATATACTGGGAGTCGCTCTTGATGTCTATCGAGCCGTCGCCCTTGGCCTGATCACTGTCGCCGCCGGTGTTTCCATAGAAGAGGTCAATGTGGTGGAGCCAGCAATATTTGTTGTCAGTATCGAGCGAGATGCAGTCGTCCATGCAGAGCATCACTCCGAAATTCCTCAGCTCCACACTCACTGCATTGCGCAGAAGCATGCCGAAGCCCCAGATGGCGGCGTCCTCACCGATACCCTCGATGGTGATGTTCATCGGCGTCGTGTTATTCTTTCCCTTCACCTGCAGTCCCTCGGCAGAGCTTCCGAGGGCGTCCATGTCAGTGTCGCGGATCGTTCCTATGATGCGGACGTCCAGCGGACGTGTCTCATAACCTTTCTGATAGCCGTTGATGATGGCCTGCAGACCGGTGAACTCGGTTGTCGCTCCCTTTGAACTGGTGATGACATCGAGCGTCACCGTCTTGGCCGTCTCGGCCGTAACGTATATTACGCGGGCCGTGGCCTTCAGCGTTCCATCGTCCTCGTAGGCACCAACACCGCTGTTGTTGAAGTGTGCGAAGCCCGAACGGTCATAGCTCTTGACGACCATTCCCGACGCCGTGCTGGCCTTCGAGCCGTCCTCCTCGCCACCGATCACGGGCACGACGCGCAGCTGATAGCCTCCAGAGGCCGTGAGACCTACCACGTCGACACGTCCGTAGGAACCGTAGTTGCGCACGAGTTCGCGGTCAACACGGGTCCAGTCCTGATACTGTCCGCCCTTGACATAGACGTTATATGACGTCGCTCCGCTGTAGAGCTGCCACTCGGCATATACAGACTCGTTCCAGCCGTCGGCGCGGGTGATGATCACTCCGGCGTTGTTTATTTCCGAACCGGAGCCGGTCTGCGACGCCTTTGAGAAAGCGATGTTGCTCACCGAGCGTGTGAAGACATCCTTCCAGTCGCCCGTCTGCGGCGTAACGGTGACGGTTCCGGCGGCACGGTCGATGTCGATAGAGGCCACGTCGGCCGTGTTGTAGTATTTGATGACGTTTCCGGACGTCGTCAGCTGGGCCTGGCTGCGCGCGGTGTTGAGCACGACAGAATGGTCGTCGCCGCCCGTGACAGGTCCGCTGCCGCCGCCCTCGGCATCGGTGACGCTGAGGGAATAGACGTAGAGTCCTCCCGTATTGGTCAGCGTGACGTCACCGTCGGCCGTGACGGTGGCCACGTTGGTCTGATCGTCGGCCGAGGTGGAATTGAACGAACCGCTCTCGGGCGTGAGGTTGGTGACGTTGACGCCGCGCGCCGTTCCCGATTTCGACGTCTTGCACTTCATGGTCAGCCTGTATCCGGCTTTCATGTCCTTCAGCGTTATGGTCTGCACCTTGTTCATGGCCATGCGCTTTCCCTTGATGTCAACACGCACGGCGTCGGCCGCACCGATGGTGAAGAGCAGTCCGCGGGTGAACTCCAGTTCGGCGCCGTTGGCCGTGAGCGGCTCGGCGTTGTATGTCCCGATGTTCTTGTAGCGGTCGTTGCTTGACGACGATTCGTGTGTCCAGGCAGCGGCATCGGCAGCCAGATTGGCTTTGTCGGTGGCGCTGACGGAGCTGAAATCCCACGTCTGGGCTGTGGCCGTGGCGGCCGAGAGCATCATCAGCGACGTGAGAAGACTATATATACGATGTGTAAACTTCTTCATTCCTTTGTCTCCTTTTCATGTTAGTAGATTACTGTTTTCTTTCCGTCCACGATATAGAGGCCGCGCGAGAGACCTTCTGTCGACGTCCCGACATACTGTCCGCTGACGGTGTAGACACGCTTCGGACCGTTGCCGGCGGCCGTCACGTCGGTAATAGCCGACGTGTCATCATATCTCAGGTCAATGGAAACGAGCGACATATCGGCCGTACGGACTGTGCCGTCGGCAAATGTCATGGTGACATTGTCGCCCTCGAAAGCCAGTGTATTGACAAAACCGTCGGTGACGGTACCGTCAATTACGACAGTCTGTACCGTGTCCGCCCATGCTGAGGCCGAGGCCATGAACATACATGACAATAGGATTGGGATTTTTTTCATAATAAATATTCTTATGCTTGTTAGATTGATTCCGGCTTGATTTCAATTAGATTAGTCAGCAGTCCTTTGATTTTTGACTGCGCGTCACTGTTATTTGATTATATGCCGACAAATTTACGTTAAAATATCCACCATTGTCCTCCAGCGACACACTTTTGTAACGTAAACGTTTACGAAGGAAGTCCCCAAGGCCCCCTCCGGCTCCCCCAAGGGGGAGAGACCTGCGGGATGGAACGTTAGCAACCGTAGGGACATATTTTTCGCTGCGATTGCTCCCCCTCGTGCAAAAGGAACTGCGGCCGAAGAGCGTCTGTCATCTCTCCGGCCACAGCCATAACAATCAAAATGGTCTTACGATTGCAGAGGTGAAGATTTTAGTCTTCATCCTCGTCAAATCCCCAGACATCCACGTTGTGGAATTTGGAGAACACATTGTTCGGATCGTCAATTTCCGGCAGTCCGGATGTCTCGCCAAAGTTTTCGCCGCTTGCGGCCATTATGTTCTCCTGGTCAATCTCAACGATGACTATTTCCGGTTTTATATATGTTTTCTTTTTCATCGGTATTCTGTTTTTCAATTATTTATTTGACAATAAGTTTCTTTCCATTCACGATATAGAGTCCGGGCTTTGCAGCTGTGTCGACGCGCTGTCCGGCGATGGTATAGATGACTGTCGCCGCCTTTTCCACGTCACTATTGACGCTGCTGATGGCGTCAGTGTCGCCGCCTAAGACGAAGCGCGCGGGAGCTGCGCCTGACGTTGTAGGCACGGCGAGATAGGCCAGACCTTTCTTGACGGCAAACGGCGCGCCATCAGCGGCACCATAATAGAAGCCAAGGTCGGTCTTTGACGTGTAGTCGTTGTAGGCCAGCTTATAATAGCAATAGCCGTCCTTGCCCTCAAACACGCCGTCGGCCGTGGCTGCCTCAAGCATATTGGCGGGAAGCTGGACTTCGGCTGTCTCTGCTGGGAAATAATAGGTCGTTGTCTCGTCCGTACTGTAAACCAACACTCCCGTGTTTGCCGGGACATAATAGCCATACAATAGACCGCTTTCGCCTGCCGTCGCGTCTGTCACCTCATGGAGGTCATTTTCAAGCGCGTTCAGCTTCACTGCCGTTCCGTTGACGTTGGCCGCATAGACAACGACATCGCTTGTGAAGACAACATCCTTGTCGCTGCTGAACGTAGCGTAATATCCCTCCGCATTCTGAGCGACGAAGTTAAGGGTGGCGGAAGTGGGAGCGTCGCTTACAGTCGTTGTGTAGCCGGTGAAGGTTTTACTGCCGTATGTAACCTTTATATATAAAAAGCTGAGAGCGTCTGAAGAATGGATATAGAATTGATTAAACTTACCGTCAAACGTTATTTCCTTATCAACTTTCTTTTCGCTTCCATTAACACCAATAGTTCCGAGGTCACCATCTTGATTTGCTTCTTTAGAATCTATATAGAAATTTCTACTACTCGATGAACCATTATATACATTCATTACAATTTTAGTGACATTCCCGGAGAACGAAGGCGAACCAAAGTAATAGCCTGCATTTTTATTAAGACCGAATCTTGCATCTCCTTTATCAACGCTTCCTTGTTCATTAGAGAAAGTAGTCCATGTATTTCCCTTGTCATCCGTGTATTTGTGACTTTTATACGTTGTTCCTACTGTCTCGTGTGATGCAGTCAATGTTGCTGTTTCTTCTGAGCCACTACCCTTTGCGAACACAGCATAGTAAGTAGCGTCGCCAGCAGCCTTTGCCGATGTCACGAAAGCGGGAGCCTCATCTGACGGGCCGTAGGTCTCACCAAGCCAGCCCATAAATGTATAGCCGTCTGGAACGGTCTCGGGAGCAGTGAACGTGATGTCCGAACCTTGCTCAACGGTTGTAGTTGACTCAACGCCGTTGACGCTCCATGTGATGGTATTATTGATGATTTCGTCGAAGTTGGCCTTGAACGTCACATCGCTTTCGCCAATCGTATAAGTGGTGCCAGTCGTAAAGGTGTGTGTAGAACCATCCACAGCCTGCCAGTTTCTGAATTTGTATCCCTCTGCGGGTGTTGCCTCGATGGTGAGCACCGTGCCCTGAGCTACCTGAGCGCCGGTAAAGATTTCGTCTTCACCGCGGAACACCTTCAGCGTTCCGTTCGCGGGCTCTTCGATAGTGACAGTGCGCTTTGCCACTGCGGCAAGCTGCTTGACGATGATGTCCTTCGTCAGGTCTCCATAAGTGAGAGTGATTTTGCCTGTGCGCTCTGCTCCGGTATTCTCAGCCATTGCGAAAGTGACGGCCGACTCATCTACGGTCACATCCGAAATCCACTCTGTCGTTGTTGTTGCCGTAAGATTTGTTCCTTCTACGGGATTTGATATTGTATAAGGGATTTCACCATTCAAAATGTCGGCGGCATATTCAACATCAGAAGCATTGATTGCAGGGTCGGAAGAAGCTGACGCAACATTAATAAAAGTAATTACGACACTATCAAAACGATAAGCAGCTTTTTTAGTTCCACCACTATCCAATATTATACCATAGTATGCACTTTCTATTGTTTCAAATTCAAAAGTAAAACTTTGGTTTGTTGATGGAGCCACTGTATTACCTTGAGTCGCGAGCCCATCACCTGTTTTTAATTCAACAGCATGCCAAGTAATATTGTCTGTCGAATATGCAAGATAAATTTTGCCACCGACACCGCTACCACCGTTAAAAGCGAAAGTGATTTTGTTAACATTGTTCAATGCATTCCGACTCTTAACAACAGTTCCGTAATTAGTAGCAACAGCATCGGTTCCTAAAGCATCACCAATGGGTTTCACATTTTTATTATTAAAACCAATGGATTTCTTATTTCCACCAATGCTGATATACCAATCAGTGTTGCTATATTCAGAATAATTTGTATTGCTGCTACCAACAACAGTTGCACTTTCAAACGTGGCAACGACCGTCTCTGCTTGCGCTAACGCAAAATTACCCCCCCCGAAAAGTACTGACATACAGACAATTAGGAAAGTTCTTAACATGTAGAGTCTTTTCATTTTAATAGTTAATTTTATAAAGATTATTAATGTATCACAAAGGTACGTTAAAATTATATACGGACAAAGGAAAAACGTCGTTGATTTCCGGTTGAAACAGATTTATAATCATTTTTTAACATTTCACTCATAGAATGGAGTGCGAAAGAATTTTCAAGCCATTTTCACGATGCGGCGTGAAGCCGCGCAATCTCCTCAAAGGGGAGGAGACTGCGCGGATGAAGGGACTTGTAGAGACGTCACACCGTGGCGTCTCACACCTAAATTATATGATGAGGATTGCAGTTCACGGCTGTTCGGAAGATAACCTGAACGCCCGTGATTGCAAATCCGCCACAGCGTTCGAGTTGTCTTCCGAACGGCCGCCTGTGGATGGGAGACGCCACGGTGTGACGTCTCTACAAGTCCCTTCATCCGCGCTGGCCCCCTCCCCTTGGGGAGGGCCGGGGTGGGGCCTTCAGAATTATCCCGACAAATGCCTCTAAATCCTTGAAGAATTCAGAAATAAAAATCCCGTGGCCGCAAATTCGCGAGTTTTGCGCGTGCATCTTTTATCGCCTGAGGGTCAGGGTGTTGCGGTGAAAAGAGCGGAAGTGTGCAACTTTTTGTCGCGTTTTGTTCCGCCGTAAGGGCCTTACGGCATTGCGGGGAGGCCCCCGTTGGAAGACAGCGGGGCCGCCGCCGTCATGCGAAAGCGGCCCCGCTGCAGAGCCGGGAGGGCCTTACGGCTCTGCGGCGGGCGGAAAACGGGACGACGACGGCGACGGAATGTCAGGATTTCGGCGCCGGCACGCTCCAGAATTGGAATTTTCAAGTGTTAAATTCCGTGATATTATATAAACAAAACACCCCACCCCACAATAAACCTACAATCCACCTAAAACCCACCTACAATCCACCTAAAACCCACCCCAACCCTCCCGAAGGGAGGGAGCTTGACATGTCATTGAGTCCATTCCGTAGCTCAAAG
>CAMWVS010000095.1 GCA_947177775.1 uncultured Prevotella sp. | reverse complement strand
AGTTCAGAGTTCAGAGTGATGAGTGCAGAGGTATGATTACTCTTTAGTTCAGAGTGCAGAGTGATGAGTGCAGAGGTATGATTACTCTTTTAGTTTCTCATCCAACAAATAGTAATCATACCTCTGCACTCATCACTCTGCACTCTGAACTAAAAAATAATCACTCTGCACTCATAACTATTGTGTAGCAGGTTCTTTATTTAATTATGATTTTCTTCCCACCTTTTATATATATGCCCTTCGGCAGCGGGCGGTCATTGACGCGCATGCCCTGAAGCGTATATACAGGAGCGTCGGCCGGCGTTTCTGTGGCCTTGGGGGCTGCGATGGCCGACGGCGGCTGAGGCTTGTCGTATGTCACGACGGGGCATACGGCCATTGAAACGGCGTCGTCAGTGTTCTCGAACCACTGGCTCGTGCCGAGCGGATTGCCATACTCGTCCTGATCCTCCACGAGCTGCCATGTTGTAGTCCGGTCGCCCTCACTGCGCCGTACGCAGGCAATGGCGATGTCGTCTGTGGCGTAGGGAGCCTCGTCCTGTGTGGCGTTGGGGATGCCCTCGATGACAACGAAGAAGTCGCTGTCGATTTCCGCCGGTTTGTTGAGGAAGAAACGGGTGGGCACCCACGTTGACGGGTCTACCTTGATGTCGCCCGCCTTTATCGTCGATGAGGCCAGAACCTCGCCCGGAGCGCCGTTCTCGTCGGGACGGCATACGCTCAGCGTGATGGGGGCGTCGGGCGAAACGGTTGTGCCGGAGAAGAAGAAAACGTCAACACTGTCAACCGTGGCGGCGGCCAAAGGTTTCTTGTAGTGCTCGGCAAAAGCCGTCAGACCGAGCCAGTTGCTTCCGGCGTAGTTGCCGTACCATCCTAACTTTATCTGAACGAGGTCGCCGTTCTCCTCCGGAGCGATGTTCCATACATATTGCGCGCCGCCTGCCTGAACGGCATACTGCATGATGTCACGGTCCGTGCCGGCCTCGTTTGATGCCGTCAGGGCCAGACTGTAGAGGCCAGCCTTGGTGTATGTGACCACAGGATTCTGCTCCGTGCTCGTTTCGGGTGTTCCGCCGACAAACTGCCACAGCCATTCCGTCGGCATGCCGGTGGACATATCGCGGTACTGGACTGGCACATTCGTAGGAATGAACGTTGCGACGTAGGGCGAAAGGTAGCCCTCCTCGGGCATGCCGATGACGGCGTTGGGCTGCTGGCGGCGCACAACGACATAGCCTTCGCGGACAGCCTCGTCGGTCGACGTGTCGTCGCTGACGGTCAGCTTGACGGCATACGTTCCGGCCTGGTCATAGCGCACGACGGGCTCGCGCTCGGTCGACGTGGCCGGTGTGCCGCCTTCGAACTCCCATCTCCACGACTTTACGTTGCCTTCGGACAGGTCGGCAAACTGGACGGTCTCGCCCTGCCATATCTCCACCCGTGAGTCGGCCGTGGCGTCGAGTTGCATTACGCGGAAGCCGTCTATCAGCTCGCTTTCTCCGCCGTTGCCCTTATAGCGGAAGGAGAAGGTCACGCGCTTGCCTTCCACGCGCTCCAGGTCGAACGAAAATTTCTTCCATGTGGTCTCGTCGTAGCCCTCGTTCTGTGCCCAGAGGAACTGGTTGAGCAGTTGGACGGTGTCGCCCGTGGCCACGTCGGTGGCATAGAACGTGTAGCTGCCCCAGAGAAGGAAGTTCGGGGAGAAGTAGTTGTAATACTCCACTACGCTTCCCGGGCGGATGTCAATCTCCGGCGACGTGACGGTCTCGTCCTGTTGGCTGTCGTCGTAGACCAAAGCCAGCGAGTTCTTGTTTGTCGGGTCGATGGTGTTGAACGTGATGTTGTAGCCCAGCCCCGGCGCAATCTGCCACGTGTAGCGGTAGTTTGTGGACTTGACGGTCCACGATGAAAACTCTTCCTCGCTGTCGAAGTTCTGTGTGTAGTAGGCGCTGTAGGACTTTGCGGACGTGAACGCCGCTTTCAGTCCGTCGGCATAGACGCCGAGAACTGCTGCAGCGGAAATCAAAGTAAGTACAAGTCTCTTCATCTGATTGTTGTTTAAATGATTAAAAGAAAGTCCCATGGTGATTTTTTTACCCCATGATGATTTTTAAAAAGGCCTGGCCGGTATGCCTTCATACCGGTCAGGCCTATATGTTTCGTTAAATAAAGTGGTTATTCCTCCGGCATCATGACCACTTCAACGCGGTTGCCGGCCTTCAGCATCTCTGTCATGAAGGCGGAAATGCTTTCCGGTGTCTGTGCCTGAACGGTCTGCTTGTAGTCCGTGTGAAGGTCAACGCCGTAGTCGCGGAAGTTCTTGATGATGCCGCTCCAATAGCCGTTGGTCTTCGTACGGTCGTCATAGCTCTTGAGCATATACTCTTTCACCTTTGCGAGCATGTCGGCGTCGCAGCTCTTCGTCATCGCCGGAACCTCTTCGCGGAGTATAGCCAGAGCCGTGTCGCCCTTCTCGGGCTTCATCGGGCAGTAGGCCATCAGGCCGCAGTCAATCTTATCGTCGCTGCGGTTGAGGCTTCCCTGAGCGCCCACGCTATATGCAGCGCTGGCGTCCTCGCGTATCTTCTTCAGGTAGATCATGCTGAGAACCTGACCTGCGATATCGGCCTTGATGCGGTTTTCAAGCGTGTAGGGGATGTCCTCGCTGGACCATACCATAATCGCCATGGCCTTCGGGGTCTCCATCTTGCGCTTGAAGCTGTTGATGACAATACCCTTGGCGTCCGTGTCGACGCGCTTGCCCTTCGTCACTTTCTTCTGCGACGGCAGCGAAGCAATGTACTGTTCGAGCAGCGGACGGATTGTCGCTTCGTCGTAGTTGCCGATGATCGTGAGCGTATAGGCGGCTGCGTTGGACGTCAGGTTGCGCGCAATCTCCAGTATGCGGTCGTAGCTGACGTTCTTCAGGTCGGCCGTTTCTATGGAGGCGAAGCGCGGGTTGTGGCAGTTCATAGTCACGTTGACCGAGTCGTTGAATGCTCCTTCGGGCGAGAGAGCCTTGTTCTTGAGCGAAATCTCGTATGTCTTCATCAGATTGTCGAACGACTCCTGGTCCTTGTTGATGGCGGTGAAGTAGAGGTAGACCAGCTGCAGCATCGTCTCGACATCCTTTGGAGTGGACGAGCCGCTGATGGTCTGGCGCGTCATGCCGAGCGACATGGATGCCGAAGCAATCTTTCCGGCCAGCGCTTTTTCCAGCTCAGTGTGGGAGAAGTTGCCCAGTCCGCTGGCTTCGATGACATCGTCAAAGGCTTTCAGGTTTGCATAGTCAGCTTCGCCGTAGAGTGACGAGCCGCCGAAACCTTCCATCGAGAGCAGCACCTGGTCCTTCTTGAAGTCCGTCTGCTTCAGGATTACCTTGACGCCGTTTGAGAGCGTGAGCTCCTTATATCCGAACTTCTCGTTCGCCTTCTCGCTCTTGACGGTTCCCTTCTTGGGCATCGCGGTGATGAGCGGTTCGTCCTTGACGTTGTCCACATACGCTTCGAGCGTTTCGGCGCGCACTCCGGCGATGGCCTTCAGGAATCCCTCGCGTGTGGGATAGACAGCTCCGTCCTTCTCGATGTTGAAGTTGAGGATAACCATATTGGTGTCCGTTGGCGGCACGAGCATTGCCATGGTCTGGTTGATGGCCTCGACGGGAATCATGGGGATGACTTCCTTCATCATCGCATAGTAGTCGTCGAGTGACGGGATGGGTTCCTTTGAGAGATAGTGTTCCTTGTATTCGTCGCAGAACTGGCGGCTGTAGCGCTTGTCCTTGTTGCTGTATGTCTTGTCGAGGGCGCTGAGGGCGTCGGCCTTGGCGCGGTTATACTCCGTCGGGGTAAATCCGAAGCGGGCGGCACGCAGTGCCTCACGGTATATCGCGGCCAGCGTGGCTTCGTCCTGTCCGTCTTTCGGCAGCGCGTCAATTTCGAAGGCGTCCATCGTGCTGGCGAAGATATAGGAGCCGTCCTCCACCGACGCATTGACGAAGGGGCTTTCCGGCTTCTGTGCATATTCGGCCAGGCGGGCGTTGAGCATGCCGATGGCGGTGTTCTTGACATACTGTGACACGATGTAGGGGATGGTGTTCTTGAGCGAGTCGGGCATGGTCTCATGCTTGAGGATGAGGCTGATGACGTTGACGCGCTGTTCCTTGTCCTTTTCTATCACAACGATAGGCTCGGCGTTGTCCGGCACGGGTTCTTTCACGACGGGGGCGGCGTCAGCCTGCAGTTTGATGTCGCTGAAGAGCCGTTTGATTTCGGCCTCGGTGTGGTCCACGTCGATGTCACCTACAACGATGATGGCCTGATTGTCCGGGCGATACCACTTCTCATAGTAGTCGCGCAGGACCTGCGGCTTGAAGTTGTCAATGACGCTCATCAGTCCGATAGGCATTCGCAGTCCGTATTTGCTTCCGGGATAGAGTATGGGCAGTGCGCGTTCGAACATACGCTGTGACGCGCTGCTGCGCATGCGCCATTCTTCGTGTATGACGCCGCGTTCCTTGTCAATCTCTGCCGGGTCGAGCACGAGTCCGTCGGCCCAGTCGTAGAGAATGAGCAGACAGGAGTCGAGTGCCGACTGGCGTGTGGTGGGCACGTTGGAGATGTTGTAGACCGTCTGGTCAATGCTGGTGTAGGCATTGAGGTCGCGTCCGAACTGCACGCCGATTGACTCGCAGTAGCGTATGAGGTCGTTTCCTTGAAAATGTTTTGTGCCGTTGAAGCACATGTGTTCCAGGAAGTGGGCCAGTCCGCGCTGCTCCTCCTCTTCCTGAAGTGAGCCTACCCGTTGCGCTATATAGAACTCGGCGCGGTTTTCCGGCCAGTTGTTGTAGCGGATGTAGTAGGTCAGGCCGTTAGGCAGTGTTCCGATGCGCACGTCCTTGTCGGGCGTCACGGTCGGCATCGGCATCTGTGCTGTGGCCGCCATGGCGGTCAGCATCATCAGAGCCGATAAGAACAGATTTTTGAGTTTCATTTGTCTCTAATTTGTTTCTAATTGGTTAAAAATCGTGTAAAGGTACACATTATTATTATATAAGAGCGATTATGTTATGAATTATTAATAATTAAGTTCAGAAAGTTAAGAGTTCTGGAAGTTCAGAGTGATGAGTGATGAGTGAAGAGGTGTGATTACCATGATAAACGTTTGGTGATGGGAAAAATGTGATAAATGGGACAAATGGGACAAATAGGGCAAATGGGAAAAATGTGATAAATGGTGTGATAACCGATGAAGAGAATGACGGCTCCCGTTGTAGTAACAAGAGTAATCATATCTCTTCCATCCATACTCTAAATCCAATGTAAAAGGAGATTTTATAAGTTAAGAGCTTTAAAAATCATCTTTAAGAATCATCCAAGGCTCAAAGCTTAATGGTAATCATACCTCTTCACTCATCACTCATCACTCTGAACTTCCAGAACTCTTAACTTTCTGAACTCTTCATTTAATCATGTTTCTCGGATGATGCTCCAATATCTCACGTCGAAGTGCCGTCATGTCCATGTGAGTATATATTTCCGTTGTTCCTATGTTTTCGTGGCCCAGCAGTTCCTGGATTGCTCTCAGGTCGGCACCGCCTTCAAGCAGCGCTGTGGCGAAAGAGTGGCGTAGCGTGTGTGGACTGATGGTCTTCGTGATTCCGGCTTCGACGGCCTGACGCTTTATCATGATGAGAATCATCGTTCGTGTCAGATGTGCTCCGCGGCGGTTCAGGAAGACATAGCTTTCCTCGCCGGGCTTGATGTTCATCCGGCAGCGGTCGTCGAACCACAGCATCAGTTCACTGACGGCACGGTTGGAAATGGGCACGAGCCGTTCCTTGCTGCCCTTTCCCATGATACGCACGTAGCCCTCCTCCAGATAGAGGTCCTGGAGTTTCAGTGTGACCAGTTCCGTCACTCGCAGGCCGCATGAGAAGAGCACTTCTATTATTGCGCGGTTGCGATGGCCTTCCCATCGCGTCAGGTCAATGGACTCTTCGAGCCGGTCAACCTCACTGACGCTCAGCACCTCCGGCAGCTTTTCCGCCGTCTGGGGCGACTCCAGCAGTTCCGTCGGGTCGTCGTCGCGATAGCCGTCAGTGAGAAGATAGCGGAAGAACGAGCGCACACCGCTCAGTATGCGGCACTGGGACGACGGCCCGATGCCCATGTCGTGGAGTTCGGCGGCGAACGTCTGGAGGTTCTCTAATTGTATTTCCGTTGCCGTCAGTTCCTCTCGTGCCATGAAGTCCAGCAGACGGCGCAGGTCGCGGCGGTAGGCGTCGAGAGTGTTGGCGGAGTAGTTGCGTTCCAGTTTGAGATAGCGCATATAGCCCGCCACTATATCATTTGGGCCGTTTTTTTTGTCCATGTCCGTTAATTTTGTTACTTTTGTCGTGCATACGGCTCACAGAGTCAGTCCGTTGCGTGAAGTAAAGATAATGCAGACGGGCGCAATGCAAGTTCATTTGTAAAGTGCCGGGTGTGGCTTATCGTTTACAAAGATACGAAAAAACATTGAATTATGACAAAGAAAATACTGATCATCAACGGTCCCAATCTCAATATGCTGGGCCGTCGCGAGCCGGGTATCTACGGCAGCAGCTCCTTCGACGACTATCTGCCACAGTTGCGCTCGCTGTTTCCCGACATGGAGATAGACTACTATCAGAGCAACATTGAGGGTTGTCTCATCGACCGCATGCAGCAGGCGGGATTCGGCGGCGATGAAGGTGTCGACGGTATCGTGCTCAATGCCGGTGCCTACACCCACACGAGTGTCGCCCTGCAGGACTGTATCCGTTCGCTCAGCTGTCCTGTCATTGAGGTCCACATATCCAATGTCCACCGTCGCGAGGAGTTCCGCCACCGTTCCATGATAAGCTGTGCCTGCCTCGGCGTAATCTGCGGCTTCGGGCTTGACAGCTATAGGTTGGCAGTAGAGGCGATGAAGGGCCCCCTCTCGGCCTCCCCCAAGGAGGAGGTGCCTACGAGGTGACACAGGCCTACGTGGTGATTAGCCCATTTTCCATTATTCCCATTTTAATTTCATTATTATTCCCATTATCCCCCTCATGTCAAAAAACACATCATCCCCCGTCATTCCGTCAGGCACCTCCCCCTTGGGGGAGGTCGGGTGGGGGCCCTACGTCCTTTCCCACTCCGACCCCGAGGGCGACTATCTCTATCGGCTCGGTCGTGCGGCCAACGTCCATCTGCTCCACGGCCGCATGGCCAGCGGCCATCTTCAGGGCCGTCTGCTCAGGATGCTCGTCCGCATGATACGTCCCCGCAACATACTGGAAGTTGGGACATTCACCGGCTACAGTGCCATCTGCATGGCCGAGGGTCTCGAACCCGGCGGCCGCGTCTATACCTTCGAAATCAACGACGAACAGGAAGACTTCACACGCCCATGGATAGAAAACTCCCACGTTGCCGACCGCATCGAGTTCATCATCGGCGACGCCAACCGTGAGGCCCCGCGTCTGGGCATAACATTCGATATGGCCTTTGTCGACGGCGACAAGCGTACATACGTTGAAACCTACGAAATGGTTCTCTCCATTCTCCGTCCCGGAGGCTTCATCCTCGCCGACAACACCCTTTGGGACGGCCACATCGTCGACCCTGCATACGACCGCGACCCGCAGACCCGTGGCATCCGCCTCTTCAACGACCACGTTGCCGCCGACCCGCGCGTCGAACGCGTCATCCTCCCCCTCCGCGACGGCCTGACGCTGATAAGGAAGAAATGAGCTAACAATCC
>CAMWVS010000094.1 GCA_947177775.1 uncultured Prevotella sp. | reverse complement strand
GGACGAGAGATTTTCATTCTCTAAAGAGGAGTTCGACTCTCCTAGGGACTACAAATTAAAAAAGAAAAATTAGAGATGGCAAATCACAAATCAGCAATTAAGAGAATTCGCCAGAGCCAGAAAAGAGCTCTGCATAACAAATATTATGCAAAGACGATGCGTAATGCTGTACGCAAGTTGCGCGCGCTCACTGACAAAGAAGAGGCAGTGAAGTTGTATCCGAGCGTCCAGAAGATGCTGGACAAGTTGGCAAAGACCAACATCATTCACAAGAACAAGGCTTCAAACCTGAAGTCAAAGCTCGCTTTGCACATTAATCAGCTGGGTTAATACGACAACTATTTACATACGGAAGAGGCTATATCCATGCGGGTTTAGCCTCTTTTTTTGTGCCGCAAATATTTCGCTAACTCATAAATATTTAGTAACTTTGCGCTCATAAAAGACTGAAAACAAATTATGGCAGAAGACATAACAAAGGACAGCAATTATTCCGCGAGTAACATTCAGGTGCTCGAAGGATTGGAAGCCGTGCGCAAGCGCCCCGCAATGTACATCGGTGACATAAGCGAGAAGGGTCTCCACCATCTTGTCAACGAAACCGTTGACAACTCGATAGACGAGGCGATGGCCGGCTACTGTACTCACATAGAGGTGACAATCAACGAAGACAATTCAATCACCGTGCAGGATAACGGACGTGGAATCCCCGTCGATGAGCATAAAAAACTCCATAAGTCGGCTCTTGAGGTTGTGATGACCGTGCTCCATGCCGGCGGAAAATTCGATAAAGGCTCCTATAAGGTCAGCGGCGGACTCCACGGCGTGGGTGTGAGCTGCGTCAATGCCCTTTCCACACACATGCTCTCTCAGGTTTTCCGTGATGGAAAAATCTATCAGCAGGAATACGAGCAAGGCAAGCCCCTCTATCCCGTGAAGGTTGTAGGCGAGACCGAATTGCGCGGAACACGCCAGCAGTTCTGGCCCGACGGAACCATCTTCACCACAACGGAATATAAATATGAAATCATAGCCAAGCGTATGCGCGAGCTGGCATATCTCAACGCCGGCATCACCATCACTCTCACCGACATGCGCCCCGACGAAGAGGGAAAGACACGTCAGGAGACTTTCCATGCCAAGGAAGGCCTCAAGGAGTTCGTGCGTTATGTGGACCGCCACCGCACCCATCTCTTTGACGATGTCATCTATCTCAAGACCGAGAAACAGGGCATACCAATCGAAGTCGCTGTGATGTACAACACCGACTATTCGGAGAATATCCACTCCTACGTCAACAACATCAATACCATCGAAGGAGGTACCCATCTCGTTGGTTTCCGCATGGCGCTGACCCGCACGTTGAAGAAGTACGCAGAGGCAGACCCCGTCATATCAAAGCAGATAGAGAAAGCAAAGATAGAGATTGCGGGCGAAGACTTCCGCGAGGGACTGACCGCCGTAATCTCAATAAAGGTCGCCGAGCCGCAGTTCGAAGGTCAGACGAAGACAAAGCTGGGCAACAGCGAAGTGGCCGGAGCCGTTCAGCAGGCCGTGGGAGAAGCGCTCGCATACTATCTTGAGGAACATCCCAAGGAGGCAAAGCAGATTTGCGACAAGGTCATTCTGGCCGCCACAGCCCGCATCGCCGCCCGCAAGGCCCGCGAGAGCGTACAGCGCAAGAACCCGATGACCGGCGGCGGACTGCCCGGAAAACTGGCCGACTGCTCCAACAAGGATCCCAAGACATCAGAGATATTCCTCGTCGAGGGAGATTCGGCCGGCGGTTCGGCCAAGCAGGGCCGCGACCGCTACACTCAGGCCATCCTCCCGCTGCGCGGAAAGATTCTCAACGTCGAGAAAGTTCAGTGGCACCGTGTCTTCGAGGCAGAGTCCGTCATGAACATCATCCAGAGTATCGGCGTGCGCTTCGGTGTCGAGGGAGAGGGTGACAAGGAAGCCAACATCGACAAGCTGCGTTACGACAAGATTATCATCATGACCGACGCCGACGTCGATGGTTCCCACATCGACACGCTTATAATGACACTTTTCTACCGCTTCATGCCCAAGGTGATTCAGGAGGGACACCTCTATATCGCCACTCCGCCGCTCTATCTCTGCACTTACAAGAATCAGGCGAAGGAATATTGCTACACCGAACAGCAGCGCCAGGCTTTCATTGACAAATGGGCGGGCGGCGTTGACGACGGAAAGAGCATCCACACACAGCGTTACAAAGGTCTTGGTGAGATGAATCCGGAACAGCTTTGGGACACGACAATGAATCCCGAGACACGCCTTCTCAAGCAAGTGACCATTGAGAATGCTGCCGAAGCAGACGAGATTTTCTCCATGCTGATGGGCGATGACGTGGAACCGCGCCGCGAGTTCATCGAGAAAAACGCCACATACGCCAATATCGACGCCTGACGCACGGCACAGCCCGACGTTAGGATTTATATAGGAAAAGCCCTGCGGCACGTGCCGGAGGACGTAAGAACGGGAACAGAGAACGATTATGAAAGCTGCTCAACGCCATCCGACAGCTGCGTCTCCGCTCCCGCTCTGCGTTTTCCGGCTTTTCTGTATCCTTGCCGCAATGGTGGCGGGGCTGCCGTCAGGCGCCGTTGTGTGGCCCGTCAACTGGATTGCCCATCCGTGTGCGGAAGGAAGCGAGCAGATCTGGTTCTGCCGCAGTTTCAGCGGCGAGGGCCGGACGGTTGCCGGACAGATAGAAATGGCTGTCGGCGGAGGCGCCGTGCTCTATGTGAACGGCTATAACGTTACGGCCGATGTTCCTATACCGGTGTCAGGCGTGTGGAGGCCGTCGTCAGCCGGGGGAGAGGCAACGGTCGTCGCGGCACGTTATGACGTCACGCGTTATCTCCGTCCTGACACGAATGTGGTGGCTGTCTGGTGTGCGCCGGAGGCTCGTCTGTCGCTTGTTTTCTCCGGACTGCGCGTGACTCACGGCGGGAGGCGTGCTGAACCGTTTGTCCACACTACTGACGCCACGTGGCTCTGCCGCACGTGCGGAAGTCGCATTTCGCCGGACGGACGTGAGAGAGTGGACGGGCGTGAGACGCAGGAAGAGTTGAGAACAGCCAGCTTAGAAGTAATCAAGTGGCTGAACGCCCGCGAGATTGCGCCCATCTTGGAGCGTGGGAAGATTATGGAAGTAGTGCCTCTGCGTAGCGCAGTGCGTGTGGGGCACGTCGACGATTGCTGTCTGACGGAAGTTGCTGCCGGCCGGCTCACATACAGTTGCGGCAGGGGATTCCGTGGCCGGATTCGTGTTACGTTACGCGGAATGCGCCGCGGCGACCTGCTTGATATAGGCGGAATGGGCTATGTCTGTTCGGGCGAGAGTGACGAGCAGGCCATCATGCGCTTTACAGAATATGTGGGAGACAGCGTTATTGTTTCCGGAGGACCGGATCTGACTCCGGACAACGTGCAGAGTGTAGAGGCAATCAGTCTTGAAGAATATTTCAACAGCAGCTGGATGTACTGAAATGCGGTCTCCGCCGCGCCCTTATTGTTGTAGTGCCGTGAGGTTTTTGTATAGCATAGTTGTTGCAGTGTGTTCGTCTTTTTGCCCCATTCCATCGGGCTTTATTCAAATTCTTAGCAACATTTTTTCTCCCATTCCATCGGTTTTTTGGCAAACGTACCAAGAAATGGTGGCAGTGAGACTGCGGGGACATATTTTCCGCCGTCACTTAATCCTGTCCCTCTCCTCTATCACAGTATCTGAACCTTCATGCCGAGCGAAAGCCCGAGAATGTCCCACAGTTTCACGCTGCCGTCCTGGACCATTGTCCTGACGTAGATGTCGCATGTGCTGATTTCATAGAATGCCGTGAGGCTCTTGACAAACTTCCGCCGGTTGTGGGGAACGGTGTATGACAGTCGCTGACCGGCGAAAACGTTGATGCGTACCTTTGTAGATAGCATGGGATAGTATTTGTCGGGATAGCGTTTTGGTTGTTTTCCCCAGAATTCCTGACCGAAAACTGTGTTGAAATAGATGCCGAAGGACAGTGGCTCGGCATAGCTGTTGGCGGTCATTTTCAGCTTCCACGGCACGAAATTCTGTTTCAGTGTCATGGTCATCTTTGCCTCCTGGCTTCTGCATTTCGGAAGATATCCGAAGAGGAGGTTTGTCTCGTACTGGCGATGGCAGCCGTAGTCCCAGCCCAAACCGACGGAGACAGCTCCCATGTTTCCGGCATATTGCACAATCAGCTGGGTCGGGATGAGAAAGTCCCACAGTTTCCGATAGCGGTAAACGCGGCGGTCGTAGCTGCTGAAATATGTCGTGTCGGAAACGTTGATGTCTGTTGACGCACATTTTCTGCTGTAGTCTGCTGCGACAGGGATGCCGGTATGGTCTGTGGAGATACTGTCTCCGGCAGCATGTATGCTGTCCTGCTGTATGGATGTCGGCCGCAGGATGGAGTCCTGTGGAATATCTGTGGCCGTTGCCGGAATGCTTAGGAGAGTTAGAAGACTAATAATATATTGTCTCATAGGTATATCCATCTTCGGTGATAGTGAACAAGTAGTAGTTGCGGTTGTCGGCGCAGTCTATGCCGTAGTACATCACTCCGTCGCTATAGATGTCGTCGGCCTGCTGCCGGTGGTCGTGTCCGTTGATGCAGAACATCAGTTTTGGGAAGAGTGTGACGTAGTGTTCAAAGGCTTTGGCCACGTTGTTGTTGAATTGTTCGCAGTAGGGGCGTGCGTGCATGCAGATAATCGTGCGGTCGAAGGCCTCGGCCGAGGCAGAAATCTGCTCCTCCATGAAATCGAAGTTGGGCACGGCTGCCAGATAGTCATATTCTGTGGCGTTGGTGTTGAGACAAACAAACTTGATTCGTCCGGCTATGAAACTGAAGTCCAGCGGGCCGTACATGACCGTGAAGACATCGTCTCCCGTTCCGAGAAAATCGTGGTTTCCTATCAGGGCTACGTAGGGAACGTTCAGCCTGGAGAGTCTGTCTCGCTGCCACGTGAATTCCTTTGTCGTTCCGCAGTCTGTCAGGTCGCCGCAGTGCACGGCGAAGTCGATGTCCTGTCGTGCGTTGATGTCGGCCACCATTGCTTCCGTTTCGCTGTACCATCCGTGAGTGTCGCTGACAAAAGCCACGCGCAGTGTCTTCTTGTCGCGGCAAGCCTCTTCGATGCGTGCTATGTTCTTGGCGTTTATATCGCATTCTCCGTTGAAGCGCACGTCGTATGGATGGTAGTCGAAAACGTCCTTACACCCAGCCAGCAGTATGCATATAGCGATGATGATTGTATGTCTCATTGTTCCGTAGGTTGTTTTTTGCCGGTCGTGTCCGTTTTTCCGCCATATCCAATGGTTCCGGAAGGAGGGTCCGGGCATTGTGTTCCGACCGCAAAGTTACTAAGAAGAGGTGAGAAAACTATGCTGCGCCACAGAGTTTTTATGTCCCTTTTCCCGCTTTTATTCCACCAAATCGAATATTTATCGTAATTTTGCAGCACAAATACGTCAACATGGAGAATAAACATTCTGATATTTGCGGCTCTTCCACGGCCGCTTCCGATACCCCGGGAATGAGCCAGGCGGCACTCGTCCGCCTGCATACTGACGGCATCATGCTGACCGACAATCTGACCCGTCTGCCTGTGCCGACGGGACCGCGGCGCATGAAATTCATACTTCTTGCGCTCTGCACCAGCGGCGAGGCCCGCTATACGGTGGATGCCCAGGAGCAGACGGTCTGTCGTAATGACGTGATAATAATCTCCGAGCGGCATGTCGTCGACCAATATCAGGCGTCTGAAGACATCGCCGGAATATGTATAATCCTGTCCGTCGGATTCTTCTATGAGACCATAAGCAACGTGAGCGACATATCGACGCTGTTTCTTTTCTCCAAAAACCATCCTGTGGTCAGTCTCTCCCAACGTGAGGCCGACACGTTCAAGAGCTATTTCTATATGTTGCAGGACAAGGTCGCCGACATGCGCAACCATTATCGTCTGGAGCTGGCACGCACGCTTGTGCTGGCCATGTTCTACGATATGAGCAACGTTGTCTACCGTGAGCAGCAGCATGGCGACCACCGTTCTTCGCGTGCAGATACAATCTTCACCAGTTTTATCCGCCTTCTGGAAGCCAATTTCCGCAACGAACGGCGTGTGGGATGGTATGCGGAACAACTGTGCATCACTCCGAAATACCTTTCCGAGACGGTCAAGCACGTCAGTCATCGTACGCCGAACGAGTGGATTGACCGCTATGTGACGCTGGAGTTGCGCCTACTGCTGCGCAACTCGACGAAGAGTATCAAGGAGATTGCCATCGATCTCAATTTTCCCAACCAGTCGTTTCTCGGCAAGTATTTCAAGGAACACGTCGGTCAGTCGCCCAGCGAATACCGCCGGAACTGACGCGGCATTCCACGCCACCGCCACAGCTGTTCTCCGGCATCGGGGCACAGGAATTGTTACGCGGCTCATGTAACACTGTTACGTGAGCCGTGTAACAGTGTTACGTGAGCCGTGTAACAGTGTTACGTGAGCCGTGTAACAGTGTTACATGAGCCGTGTAACAGCTCTACGGATTTCCTAAAAGTGTGGTGGCCGAAAGTTACTGACTTCCAAGTTTGCCCATAAGCCCAAGTTTTATTACCTTTGCAGAATAAAGCAGGAACAATAATAACATATATACAAAGGAATAGAAAGATTATGGGAAAAGTAATCCTCACCGGTGACCGCCCCACCGGAAAACTTCATCTGGGCCATTATGTCGGTTCGCTGCGCCGCCGCGTACAGTTGCAGGATGCGGGCGACTATGACCGCATGTTCGTCTTCATGGCCGACGTTCAGGCCCTGACCGACAACGCCGACAACCCTGAGAAGATACGCCAGAACCTCATTGAGGTGGCGCTCGATTATCTCTCGGCCGGTCTCGACCCGTCGAAATGCACGCTGTTCGTTCAGAGCCAGATTCCGGAACTTGCCGAACTGACAACATATCTGATGAACCTCATCACCGTTTCGCGCGTACAGCGCAACCCGACGGTGAAGACGGAGATAAAGATGCGCAACTTTGAAGCCAACATCCCGCTCGGCTTCTTCTGCTATCCCGTCAGCCAGGCAGCCGACATCACGCTGTTCAAGGCAACGACCGTGCCTGCCGGAGAAGATCAGGAGCCGATGCTCGAAGTGACCCGCGAGCTGGTCAGGAGGTTCAATCAGACATACGGCGAGGTGCTCGTCGAGCCGAACATCATGCTGCCCGAGAATCTGACGGCACGCCGTCTGCCCGGAACGGACGGCAAGGAGAAGATGAGCAAGAGTCTCGGAAACTGTATCTATCTGAGCGATTCGGCCGATGAAGTGTGGCAGAAGGTGCGCTCGATGTTCACCGACCCCGACCATCTGCGCGTCGACGACCCCGGAAAGGTTGAGGGCAACGCCGTCTTCACCTATCTCGACGCCTTCTCAACGGATGAGGACTTCGCCGCCTACTGGCCGGAATACCACAATCTGGAGGAGCTGAAGGACCACTACCGCCGCGGCGGACTGGGTGACATGAAGTGCAAGAAGTTCCTCAACACAATTCTCAACAACATGCTGGAGCCAATCCGCCAGCGCCGTCATGAGTTCGAACAGGACATCCCCGAAATCTACAATATCCTGCGCCGCGGAACGGAACAGGCCCGCGAGACAGCCGCACAGACAATGGACGAGGTGCGCCACGCCATGAAGATTGACTATTTTGACGATGTCGAGCTGATACGGAGTCAGGCGGAGAAGTATAGGAAATAGGCCGCAGGACACGGGACCCGAGGCCCCACCCCGGCCCTCCCCAAGGGGAGGG
>CAMWVS010000093.1 GCA_947177775.1 uncultured Prevotella sp. | reverse complement strand
AGAGTGATGAGCGAAGAGGTGTGATTACTCTTTAGTTCAGAGTTCAGAGTGATGATTGCAGAGGTGTGATTACCTCTAATGGATGACTTTATTTCGGATATAGGCTCCGCATGGTCAGAAATCGGAGCGCGTATGTATCCTAATATATAATTAATGTAGAAGGTGGACGGCCACAGGCGGCAATCATATTGCCACACATCCGGGCGGAAGCCAAATCTTATGGCGAACAAAGAAGCGGAACGTAACAACGGCGAAAGTCTGTCTGCCGGCACTCCACAGGGCGTGACGACAGGCAAAACGCGTGATGCGGCGGATAGTGAGACGGGAAAAAAGACCGTCAACAAAGGTAATCATACCTCTTCACTCTTCACTCCTCACTCTGTCCTTAAAAGAGTGATTGACTTCTGCCGTCTGCTCCTCGGCCTGACTTTCACGCTGTCGGGATTCGTCAAGGCCATCGATCCGCAGGGAACGCAATATAAGATAGAAGACTATCTCGAGGCATGGGGCCTGCAGGCATACGCTGCCGACCTGCTTACGCTCGGCGCTTCAGTAGCCCTGTCGGCTGTGGAGTTCTGGCTTGGCGTGTGCATGCTGTTCGCCATACGCCGCCGTCGCACTTCGCGGCTCATGCTCGTGGTAATGTCCGTGATGACGCCACTGACGTTGTGGCTTGCTCTGACCGACCCCATAAGCGATTGCGGATGCTTCGGTGATGCCGTGACGCTGACCAACTGGCAGACGTTCTGGAAAAACGTCGTGCTTCTTCTGGCTGCCGTGGCGGTGGCCCGGCGGCCGATGGGCATGACCCGTGTCATAAGCCGGAGCAACCGGTGGATTGTCACCAACTATGCCGCCGTGTTCATCCTCGTCCTTGAGGCATGGTCGCTCTACGATTTGCCACTGTTCGACTTCCGGCCTTACCGCGTGGGAACCGACATAAGGGCCGGAATGGAGATCCCCGAGGACGCGCCGATGCCGCAGTTCGAGACCACTTTCATAATGGAGAAGGACGGTCTGCGGCGCGAGTTTACGCTCGACGAATATCCTGATTCTACGTGGACGTTCGTGGACAGCCGTACGGTTCAGACCGCCGAAGGCTATGTCCCGCCTATACACGACTTCTCCATCGTGCGCCGTACGGACGGAGAAGACATCACCGACAGTATCCTTGCCGCCCCGGGATATACGTTCCTGCTCGTCGCGCCATATCTGGAACAGGCAGACGACAGCCGTCTCGACCTGATAAACCAGGTCTATGACTACGCCGAAGACCACGGTTACGGCTTTTTCTGCCTTACGGCCAGTTCCGACAAGAGCGTCCGCCGCTGGCGTATAATGACGGGAGCGGAATATGAGTTCTGCACAACCGACGGGACAACGCTGAAGACAATCGTCAGAAGCAATCCCGGACTGGTGCTCCTGAAGGACGGAAAGGTCATAAGGAAGTGGAGCCACAACATACTTCCTGACGAATATGAACTCGACGGCCCGCTCGACAGAATCGGGTTGGGATACATGCCGGAGAAATCGGCGACGGTGAAGACGCTGATAGTCGTGGCGTGGTTCGCACTGCCGTTGCTGCTGCTCGTGCTGGCAGACAGAATGTGGGCGTGGACGAAATGGATCAAAAGAAAGAGACGATCTAACAAGATATATCAACTTTTTAAACTAAAAGACAATGAGAAAGAAAATTGTAGCAGGAAACTGGAAGATGAACATGAACCTCCAGGAGGGTGTGGCTCTGGCCAAGGAACTCAACGAGACACTGACGGCCGAGAAGCCTAACTGCGGCGTGGTTATCTGCACACCGTTCATCCATCTGGCAAGCATCGCCCAGTTCCTCAATCAGGACGTTATCGGACTGGGTGCCGAGAATTGTGCGGACAAGGAAAAGGGAGCCTACACAGGTGAGGTTTCGGCTGAAATGGTGAAGAGCACCGGTGCACAGTATGTTATCCTCGGCCACTCAGAGCGCCGTGGATACTACGGTGAGACACCCGAAATTCTCAAGGAGAAGGTGCTGCTCGCACTCAAGAACGGCCTGAAGGTTATCTTCTGCATCGGCGAAAGCCTCGAGGAGCGTGAGGCCGACAAGCAGAACGAGGTTGTGAAGGCAGAGCTGGAAGGAAGTGTGTTCAATCTCACGGCAGAGGAGTTCAAGAACATTATCATCGCATACGAACCCATCTGGGCTATCGGAACGGGCAAGACCGCTACCGCAGAGCAGGCAGAGGAAATCCATGCGTTCATCCGCAGCGTGGTTGCCGACAAGTATGGCGCAGAGGTTGCTGACGACACAACCATCCTCTACGGTGGAAGCTGCAAGGCCAGCAACGCTCCTGAACTGTTCGCAAAGCCCGACATCGACGGCGGACTTATCGGCGGCGCTTCACTGAAGGTTGCTGACTTCAAGGGTATCATCGACGCATTCTGAATCCCAGAACGCCGAACAGCAGGCGTCGGATGACGTCCGGGATACGGGACATTGTCCGCGGAATGGGCTCAGCCAGAGCCTTGTTACGCAGGACAATGTCCGGTTTCCCGTCTTTCTCCGACTCTTTGAAGAACCGAAAGTCCCATATTTCGAATCCCCATTCCAATATCGCAAAGTCCAATGTATAGAGTTGTAATCATACTGTTGCTGACCGTCTGCTCCTTTGTGACAGCAGAAGCACAGACTTTTCTTGAACGGCTCCAGCGCCCGCAGAAAGGGCAGGGCGTCGTTACCGTGCATCAGGATGCGGCAATCAGCGCGCTTGTAAATGGCCCTAAAGTTGTTACGGCAGCGTCTAAAGCACCGTCGGCAGCTGCAACGCAGCGTAACGCAACGCCGGCAACAAAACCGTCAGCCCCGGAAACAGGCAAACAGGTGAAAAAGCCCGTGACGCAGGAAGATAATCGCAAGACGGAGGCTGAGGCCGGAAAGAATGCCGATGCCGCAGCAGCCAAACCGTCGTCGGCAGCCCCCGACAGAACGGCAGCGGCCGATGCTGATGTTATGGCCGCCCAGAAGAAGGTAATGCGCAATAGCTATAAGGTGATGGGATTTCGCGTCCAGGCTTTCGCCGGAGGCAATTCGCGACAGGACAAGATAAAGGCTGAGCAGATTGGAGAGAAGATAAAGGCCGCTATTCCGGGCGAACCGGTGTATGTTCATTTCTATTCGCCGCGATGGATTTGCCGTGTCGGCAACTACAGAACATACGAAGAGGCTCATCAGATGCTGCAGGCAATAAGAAAACTGGGATATACGCAGGCTTCAATCGTGAAGGGAAAGATAAGCGTACAATATTGAAACAACCAACTATAAAGAAATGAATTCGGAAACAGAATACCGTGACGGTCTTGACCGTCTGGCCTCTCACTACAGAAGTGTGCTCGAATTGCTGGGGGAAGACCCTGAGCGCGAGGGACTGCAGAAAACCCCGATGCGCGTGGCAAAGGCCATGCAGGTGCTCACACGTGGCTATGAGATGGACGCCCACAAGGTGCTCACCGACGCTCTTTTCAAGGAAGACTACAGCCAGATGGTGATAGTGAAGGACATTGACTTCTTCTCTCTCTGCGAACACCATATCCTGCCGTTCTACGGTAAGGTGCATGTGGCATATATCCCTAACGGCTATATCACCGGACTGAGCAAGATTGCCCGTGTGGTAGACATCTTCTCCCACCGTCTGCAGGTGCAGGAGCGCATGACGCTCCAGATAAAGGAGTGCATAGAGCAGACGCTCCATCCGCTTGGAGTGATGGTGGTGGTTGAGGCGAAACACATGTGCATGCAGATGCGCGGTGTGGAAAAACAGAACTCCGTGACCACCACAAGTGACTTTAGCGGTGCTTTCAATCAGGCCAAAACACGTCAGGAATTCATGAATCTGATACATAACAGATAACCGCGGGCATGCGGAGGCATGGCCGTGGCAACCTTAAACGACTAATTGTTAACTACTATGCAAACGAACAAAGGACTATATCAGAAGGACGAAACGTTTCTCCATCTGTTCACCCACAGCTGTCTCGGGCGGCTGATTATCGTGCTTCTCTTCATGGCCGTCATGGCAGGAGTGGCTTTGCTGACGGTTCCGTCAGAGCGGGAGATGGTCAGCAAGGTGACTGGAAGTATCCAGCAGTGCATCGAGGCCAACTATGAAGTGAAGTGTGACAGGATAGACGATGCCGTCAGGAACTTCACTTCCATCTTCACTTTGCCCGATTCTCTGGAGGAGAACAGGTTTATGGTGGATTTCCACCGTTACAATACGCTTGAAGTCAGGCCTCATGCCCTCTATTCAACGGTTGTCGTGCGCAACAATCTGTCGCCCGACGGAATCCGTGTGGGCATCGGTGTGATGGGCGTTGTCATCCCCACTATCAACTTCGATGATATGATTCTGCGTGCCGGACCTGTGCGCAAGGACTACAACCAGCGTATTCTCCGGAGCACATATTCCGGCGAAGACCTCGGCAATAACCCCGATTTCGGCAATACATACAATACTTATCAGGGTGGCGGAAGCAGCGCGGACTGACTTTCCGCGTTGTATTATAGGGTTGAAGAGGATGTCTCCGCTTTTTGTATTATAGGGGTGTGTTAAGTTGAATATGTCCCTACGATGTGTTTCATTGGCACCTTGATGTGTCCCGTAATACGGAGCAGAGGGCCATATTGTCCTTCAGTGACAATTTCATTGTTCTTCAGCGGCAATGCCATAGCCTTTCAGCGGCAATGATATCATCAAACAAAAACTCCCGCACGTCCGAAGATGTGCGGGAGTTTTGTTTGCCTGTGTGGCTGTTCCGTATTAGCGGCGCAGTCCGAGAGCCTTTACGATAGCGCGGTAGCGGTTCACGTCGCGGTCGTAGAGGTAGTTGAGAAGAGCGCGGCGCTTACCTACGAGCTGAGTCAGAGAACGGGCTGTTGTGTAGTCCTTGTGGTTCTTCTTGAGGTGCTCTGTGAGGTGAGAGATACGATATGAGAACAATGCGATCTGGCTTTCTGCTGATCCTGTGTCTGCGGTTCCCTTACCGAACTTGCCGAAAATCTCCTGCTTCTTTTCCTGATTAAGATACATAATTGTTGTTTTGATTAATTTGTTGTTTTGATTACATCTCTCAGACGCCTGCCGCCTTAATCACAACGGCGACATCTTCGAATGCACCGGATTTTCCGGATTTGCGGGTGCAAAGGTACGGATTTAAATGAAGAATGAAGAATGAAGAATGAAGAATAAGCGATGGTGTTAACTTGTTTTAACGTTACGGGAGCTTGTCAGGCTGCCTGTTATGGGCCGTCTGCCATTGGCCGTTTCTGTCCGGCATGCCGGATGGAAGTCCTTTTTATATGTTGTGAGCGTGAAATGGGCTACAAAAGCGGCCCCGGAAGTATAAATTCTTCATTCTTCATTCTTCATTCTTCATTTAAATCCGTACCTTTGCACCTGATTTTTAAGGTATTATTTAAAATGCAAGACATCAGAAACATAGCGATTATTGCCCACGTCGACCATGGTAAGACGACACTTGTGGACAAGATGATGTTGGCCGGAAACCTTTTCCGTGACGGACAGAACCTCAGCGGCCAAGTGTTGGACAGCAATGATTTGGAGCGCGAACGAGGTATAACTATCCTTTCCAAGAACGTTTCCATCAACTGGAAAGGAGTCAAAATCAATATTATAGACACTCCGGGACACTCCGACTTCGGAGGCGAGGTGGAGCGTGTGCTCAACATGGCGGACGGTTGTCTGCTTCTCGTTGACGCCTTCGAGGGCCCCATGCCCCAGACACGTTTCGTGTTGCAGAAAGCCCTTCAGATAGGATTGAAGCCCATCGTGGTGGTCAACAAGGTTGACAAGCCAAACTGCCGCCCCGAGGAAGTCTACGAAATGGTATTCGACCTGATGTTCTCGCTCAATGCAACGGAAGACCAGCTGGACTTTCCGGTAGTCTACGGTTCGGCCAAGAACGGATGGATGAGTGCCGACTACAAGCAGCCGACAGACAATATCACATATCTTCTTGACAGAATCGTGGAGGTCATTCCCGCCCCCAAGGTCATCGAGGGAACGCCCCAGATGCTCATCACCAGCCTCGACTATTCCAGCTATACGGGCCGTATAGCAGTGGGACGCGTCCACCGCGGTGTGCTCACCGAGGGCATGGCCGTCACCATAAGCCACCGCGACGGAACGATGGAGAAGACCCGCATCAAGGAACTCCACACCTTCGAGGGCATGGGCCACGTGAAGACTTCCCAGGTGCAGAGCGGAGACATTTGTGCGATTATAGGTCTGGAGCGCTTCGAAATCGGCGACACCATCTGCGACGCGGAGAATCCCGAGCCGCTTCCGCCAATCGCCATCGACGAGCCGACAATGTCGATGCTCTTCATGATCAACGATTCGCCCTTCTTCGGTCGTGAAGGAAAGTTCGTGACCAGCCGCCACATCAACGACCGGCTCACGAAAGAACTGGAGAAGAACCTCGCCTTGCGCGTCAGTCAGTTTGAGGACTCTACTGACAAGTGGATTGTCAGCGGCCGTGGTGTGCTCCACCTCTCCGTGCTCATTGAGACCATGCGCCGCGAGGGCTATGAGCTGCAGGTCGGTCAGCCGCAGGTTATCTACAAGGAGATTGACGGCCAGCGCTGCGAGCCCGTCGAGGAACTGACCATCAACGTGCCCGAGGAGTTTGCCAGCAAGATGATTGACATGGTGACACGCCGCAAGGGCGAGATGACGTCGATGGAAAACCAGGGCGAGCGCGTCAATATCGAGTTCGACATTCCCTCGCGAGGCATCATCGGACTGCGCACCAACGTTCTCACCGCCTCTCAGGGCGAGGCCATCATGGCCCACCGCTTCAAGGAGTACCAGCCCTACAAGGGTGATATCGCGCGCCGGATGAACGGTTCGATGATTGCTCTTGAAACCGGAACGGCCTTTGCCTATTCGATTGACAAGCTGCAGGACCGCGGAAAGTTCTTCATCGATCCGGGCGAGGAGGTATATATCGGTGAGGTTGTCGGCGAGCATATCCACGACAACGACCTTGTCATCAACGTTGCCAAGGCCAAGCAGCTGACCAACACCCGCGCCAGCGGCTCTGACGACAAGGCCCGCATAGTGCCCCGCACAATCCTCTCGCTTGAAGAGGCTCTGGAGTACATCAAGGCCGACGAGCTTGTGGAGGTGACGCCGAAGAGCATGCGTATGCGCAAGACCATCCTCGACCATAACGACCGCAAGCGCGCCAACAAGGAGTAACGTCTTCCTGCTTATATATATCATGCAGAACGGCAAAAGAACAAAAGGCTGACGCCCGTATATTGATGTGGTATTGTCATTTTCCGCAACCATCGTCATATACGGGCGTCAGCCTTTTGTTCTTTTGCCGTTCTGTTTTAAAACCCTACGGGCGCAGTCTTTTGTCCATGTTTTCTTCCGGATCCCGGACCTATGTCCCACAGGGTCTTTCCCGCCATCCGGTCATATTGTCTGTCGTTGGAAAGAAATTGTTAAAAACTCGGAAGAATTCGGACAAATGCCCCAAAATCCTTGCAATATTCTGAAATAAAAATCATTTGGCCGCAAATTCGCGAGTTTTGCGCGTGCAATTTATATCTTCTGAGACACAGCGCGTTACAATAAAATCAGCCGAAGTGTGCAAAAAAATCCGGCCAAAACTTCTGCCGTAAGGCCTTTACGAGGTTGCAACGGGGCCGTTGTTGCACTGCAGCGGTAGCCCCGTTGTGAGGCAACGGTGGCCCCGTTGCAACCTCGGGAGGCCCTTATTGGTTGGAGGCAGGCAAAATTTCGTGTGCCGGAAGCGGTGGAATGTCAATTTTTTGGCGGCGGCGCGCTCCAGAATTAAAATTTTCAAGTGTTAAATTCCGTGATATTATCTTTACGTAAGTAAGAGTTCAGAGTGATGAGTGAAGAGGTGTGATTACTCTTTAGTTCAGAGTG
>CAMWVS010000092.1 GCA_947177775.1 uncultured Prevotella sp. | reverse complement strand
AGAGTGATGAGCGAAGAGGTATGATTACCTTTCAGGGATAAGTCCTGAATGTCAGCGGTATATATAAAGTTCAGAGGTCAGAGTGATGAGCGAAGAGGTATGATTACCTTTCAGGAACGATTTCTGAATGTCAGTGTGTATATTCGAAACACAAAAGGTTATCATATCTCTTCACTCATACATCTGCACTAAAATGCACCAACAAGCCTACTTCCTAACGGCCGCCTTGGTCTTGTATCCGCAGCGGTAGCGGCCTTGGAGCAGTGCGCGCAGCTTGTTCTTGATGAGCTGTTTGCGCAACGGGGAAATGCGGTCGATGAACACCTTGCCGTCCAGATGGTCGAACTCATGCTGCATCACGCGGGCCAGATAGCCGTCCACCCATTCGTCATGTGGCTGGAGGTCGGCATCGAGATAGCTCACACGAATGCGCGTCGGGCGAGTCACCTTCTCATGTATGGCCGGCAGGCTGAGACAGCCCTCTTCCATCGCTTCCGTCTCCGTATCGTCATATTCCACGATATGGGGGTTGATGTAAGCCCGGCGAAAATCCTTGTATTCCGGCAGGTCGTCCGACAGAACGTCAAGGTCAATCACCACCACACGGATGGCCTTGCCGATCTGCGGAGCTGCAAGTCCGACACCCTCCGACTCTGTCAGCGTTTCAAACATGTCACGTATCAACTCGTTCAGATTCGGATAGTCCGTAGGAATATCCTCAGCCACCTTACGCAAAACAGGCTGACCGTATATATAAATAGGTAATATCATTATATGAAACAATCCCACTCCGGGTTTCCGAATACAATTCCACAGGTAACAACCCATCGGTCATATACCCGTGACTGCGTCCTTTCACTACGGAATGGTTTTTATTGATTTAAAACTGATTAATTAATGTATGTCTCCCACAGAACGCTCAAAACCACAAAGGGCAACTGTCACGAATGGTTGCTTTCAAAGCTACGATTTATGCGGATTGGCCCGCATATAGTCCTGCAAAATTATGGTTGCGCTAATTTCGTCCACCAGTTCCTTGTTCTGCCGCGCCTTCCGTCCCAACCCACCGTCAATCATAGCCTTATGGGCCAATACCGAAGTGAACCGTTCGTCATAATAGTCGACCGGCACCTGCGGAATCTCTTTCCGCAACCGGGCCACAAACTGCCTCACACGCTCCAGATTTTCGCTCGGACGTCCGTCGGGCTGACGCGGTTCACCAATAACTATGCGTTCCACACTTTCACGGGAAACATATTCCTTGAGAAAAGCCATCAGACCGGATGTAGGGACAGTCGCCAACCCTCCTGCTATAATCTGAAGAGGGTCGGTGACTGCCAATCCTGTACGCTTCCTGCCGTAGTCTATCGAAAGTATTCGAGCCACGTTCCAATCAATATTTCGCCCCTTTCAACGACCGCTAAAGAGCAGCCATGCGTCGGGATATTTCGTGCGGAATTCATTGCGGCTTGCGGCGGCATCAGCCTTGCTGTCAAATGTAGCAGCGACAACACGATACATATTACGGTCCTCGTTCTTCACAATCTGAGCGTCGTAGCCACCGTTGCGCAAGGTTTGCTGAAGTCCCTCTGCATTAGCTATCAGCGAGAACGAGCCAACAATCACGCTATAAGCCTTCAGACCGGAACCGTTGACAAGAGAGACGCTCTCCTGACGAACCTGAACATTGTCCGTATTGTCAAGGACCTGAGTCTCTGTGGCGGGCTTCTCTACAAGCGGAGTTACCACGTTGGTCTCCTGCTGAGCAGGCTCGACTGTCTGCTGGGCCGTCTCCTGAGCCTTGGCCTTCTCATAGGCCTTCTTATAAGCACTCTCACTCGACTTACAGCCCGTAAAAGCTACTGCCGCACACAGTCCCGCACATAACACCATGTATTTCTTCATCTTAAATACCTTATTTAATAATTAAACTTAGATTACTTTCTTACAAAAAATATTTGTGCGAAGTTACAAAATATCATCCGAAACCAGAGCATCATCGTGCATAAAGTTTGTTAAATGAGGAAAATACCGACGTTTTAACAAAAAACAATAGTCCCTTTGACCACCATTCAGAATAAGTTTCGTACATTTGCGAATCAAAACAATTGTTTCACCATTAAAAATTCAAATGCTTATGAAAAGTTTAGGTTACATAGGAGCATTCCTCGGCGGAGCACTCGCCGGAACAGTGGTAGGACTGCTGCTCGCTCCTGAGAAGGGAAAGGACACACGTGAGAAAATCACAGACGCAGTCGATGACTTCCTCAAGAAACACAACATCAAATTGTCACGCAAGGAAGTGGGCGATCTCATTGACAACATCGAAGAGGCCACTCCCTCCATCTGAAAAAAGTTCCGGTGTGACAACAGCACACCGGACACAGTTGAGAATTTATGTTATCAAGCGACAAAAACGTAGAATCATTGGCACAATTCATAATTGTGCTCAAGGATTACATCGGACTTCAGAAAGACTATCTGAAGTTCGATGTAATTGACAAACTGGTGCGCCTCGTAACGGCACTCACACTGACCATCATCTTTTTCATACTGATGATCGCCATTCTCTTCTATCTTTCTTTCGCCACAGTCTATTGGATGGCCCCGCACACGGGTACAGCCTGTGCATTTGCCATAGTGGCCGCATTCTTCCTGCTCTTGCTATGCGTTATTTTCGCTTTCAGAAAGGCGTGGATAGAACGTCCGCTCGTACGGTTCATGACAAAGACCCTTTTAGGATAGACCCATACAGAAAAACAACAAGGCATTTATGAAAACCGACAGACACACTATCAACTCCCTCGAAGAGCTTGAAATACGCAAAGAGGAACTCCAAACCGAAATCCACAAAAAAGGAGAAGTCGTTGCCGGACTATGGGAAAATCTCTTCACGGAAAAGAAAACCAACACACGCGGAGAGATGATAGCAAGCATTGTGAGCAAAAGCATAACGGCTTTTGACGCTTTCATCCTTGCAAGGAAACTCGTCAAACAATACGGCAACCTGTTCGGAAAAAAGAAGCGATAAGCTGGCATTTTTTATTTAAGGCATAGTGATTGTTGTCCGAGAAACGGCAATAAGCCGTATAAAGCAAGTCAAGTCACACAGTGTCCAAAACGCCGCCCCTTAAGACATAAGGATACACACATAGACCACCTATGGGCATAAAAAAAGGAGTACCGCTGTACTCCAATCTTTGTTAACCTTAAATCTAATACTATGAAAAACACATTGCAAAATTAAGAATATTATTTTAATATGCAATAAAATTCATCAAAAAACTTCTCTTTTACAACATTATTTAACCAAAACTGCGCTTTATGTAACAAATCCGGAAGCACAAAGAATAAATTTAATTAAATACCACACCACGCCACAAATCCGGCAATCACGGCCGGTTAATACCTTACACCAACATACAAACACAGCAAGACAAAAAACAAGATTATACCCTTCCATACTCCAAAACCAACATTTATTTTTTCGAGCAGCCATCCATATCTTTTTTTAGAAAACGACTGACAAAAAGTTCCAAAAACGCCCTCAAAACACCACAAAAATGCCCCACTATGGAAAATATCTTCCCGACGTCCGCAAATTCTTCAGTATTTCATGTGCAAAAATAAACCACTGATAACAAGAAAGTTATCCGGCAAATACAGAAACTGTGCAATCCAAAACTACCCAAAAACCGTTTTTCCGGCCTAAAAATCCACCTCTTTTTCTGCCGTAAGGGCCTCCCGGGTCTGCAACGGAGCCGTTCTCACCTTCCAACGGGGCCACCGTTGCATTGCCGTAAGGGCCCCGCTGCAACCTCGGGAAGCCCTTGCGGCAGAACACCCACCATTCCGCAGCATTTTCGGAGCCACAGGACTGCTCCAGAACAGGATTTTTATTTGTAATAGGTTTTTTTGCAGTAATATTTACATAAACCTATCGTGACACCCCACCGAATTGGATTCTCAGGAGACTTACATATGTACGCCACGGAATTTTTGCTACTCCAACAACCACTTGGCGCCCACCTCACACTTCCAGCACCTGCCCGTCGTAGGCCATCTCCACACCCTCGGGCAACATACGACAGACCTTCTCGTGCCGCCCGATGTGGTGGCTGGAATGAATCAGCAGCGTGCGGCGCGCCCCCACCCGACGCGCAAAATCCACGGCATCGCCGACAAGCTGGTGGGAATGGTGCTCTTTCACGAAACGCAGGGCATTGACAACGAGGACTTCCGTGCCTGCAAGATACGTCAGTTCGGCGTCACCAATGGACTTCATATCGGTTATGTAGGCAAAGCGCCCGAAACGGTAGCCCAATATCGGCAGCCGACCGTGCATGACTTCTATCGGCATGACGTCAATATCCCCGATGCGCAACGGAACATGGGGAGCGATGGTGTTAAGACAGATATTGGGGACATTGGGATATTTCTCAGTCGCAAAACAGTAAGGAAGAGCCTGCTGCAATGATGCTGCGGCACGGGCGTCGGCATAGATGTCAACGTCGCCGAACTTGCAGTAAGGCCGCACGTCGTCTATTCCGCCGACGTGGTCGTAATGGGCATGAGTAACAAGAATGCCGTCGATGCGCCGGAACTCGCGCCCCATCATCTGTTGACGGAAGTCCGGCCCGCAATCGATGATCAAGCGTGTGGATGCCGTCTCGACCATCGCGGAACAGCGCGTACGCTTGTCGCGGACATCCGGACTCGTACATACGTCACAGCAGCAGCCCAACGTGGGAACGCCGCTGCTCGTTCCGGTTCCAAGCAGGGTTATCTTCATACGATGTTTACCTCAGGTGTTATGTCGATTCCGAACTTTTTCTTCACGTCACCGCGCACAGCCTCACACAGATCCACAATCTCGCGTCCCGTCGCTCCGCCGCGATTGACCAGCACGAGAGCCTGACGCGAGTGGACTCCGGCACGTCCAAGCGACCGTCCTTTCCATCCACACCGCTCTATCATCCAGCCCGCCGGAATTTTCTCATGGGCAGCGTCAACAGTGTAATGGGGCATGCCCTCGTACTCCGCGGCCAGCCTTTCGTAGACGTCACGCGTCACGACGGGGTTCATGAAGAAGCTTCCGGCGTTGCCCTCCACCTCCGGGTCGGGCAGTTTCGCACGCCGTATGTCCGTTATCACCTGCCGCAGCTCTGCCGCCGTTGGTGCGGTGATGCCCTTGCGCTCCAGCTCCGTGCGGATGTTTCCGTAGTCGAGATTTGGGCGGAAGATACGGCTGAGGCGATAGGTGACATACGTGATTACGTATCGTCCGCTCCACTCGCGCTTGAAGCGGCTCTGACGGTAGGCATACTGACAGTCGTCGCGGCTGAACGATACGGTTCCGCCGGTGGCCAGGTCGACAGCCTCCACCTTATGTATAAGGTCCTTCACCTCCACTCCGTAGGCTCCGATGTTCTGGACGGCGCTCGCCCCCACCTCACCGGGAATGAGCGAGAGATTCTCGGCGCCATGCCACCCTCGGGCCACACACAGCCCGACAAGCTCGTCCCAAACCTCTCCGCTGCCCACGCGCAGCAACACTCCGTCGTCCGTCACCGTCGGTTCGACACCACGGATGGCCGAATGGAGAACCGTTCCGGCGTAGTCGCCCGTGAGCAGAAGATTGCTTCCGCCGCCGAGAATGAGCAGCGGACGGTCGGCCCCTGTCAACGACCGGACGACGTCCTGCAGTTCGCTGACGGAAGAAAACTCTATGAAACGGCGGCAACGGGCGTTGATGCCGAACGTATTGTGACGGCTGAGATCATAGTTATGAATATCTTTCATGAGGCTATCGGCTGTTTGGTAAATCTTTAAAAAGAAATTTATATAATATCAAGGACCTGTTTATATATCATTGAACTGCTTTACACATCAAAACACAACTCATATATATCAAAAAAACCACCCGACACGGGTCAGGTGGTCAGTCTTGTGAGCATCCAGCGTCCGTCCTTGCGACGGAAAGTCATCTCCATCTCAAGACCGTTGGATATTCCGCGTATCACGAAAATCTTAGTGTTGCTGTTGCCAGGATTCTCTCCGTAGTTGATGTTATATATCATCCGGTCCGGCATCTCCGGCGCGAAAGCCGGCCATGTGTCCGGAGTGATGACCCCCTCCATCTGTTCGAAGTCGTCGTCGGGGTCAGGACCGACAAACTGAACTGTCTCGTCGAGGCTTTCTATCTGGAAAATGGAGTCTGTGGCAAAATGCTGATAGAACTTGAGGAACGAGGCGTTCTCATTCTTATATATAGGTGTGATGTTGATGGATCGCATCATCCAAAGTCCGTTGACACGATCGAAGAAGTACTGCTTGACCGTCTTGATGTCCAGATGAATTTTCTCCACCACCACATGATTCACGGCCGTATCCTTGCCAAGATCCATCTGGCGCCGGCTGTCGAAGATGAGCGTGTAGTAACCCTGGCGCATGAAGAAGTGTTCCGTCTTCCAGTTCTCTTTCTCTATGTGCTCCGTCTTGTCACCATTGATTACCGGAACAGGAAAAACAATACGTTCGGTTTGCAGCTTCCGGTTAGCTGCAAAATTGAATAAGAAATCGTCGAAGAGTTCGTCGGCCGCTTTCGGCATCGGCGTCTCTTCTATCAACAGTTCCATAGTGTCTGCGGCTGCGGCCTCAACGTTATCCACCGAGTCGAGCGGCGCTTCGCCGTCATCACCCGCCATCCTGCTGCCCTTACATGAGAACATAAGCAGGACAGATGCGAAAATCGCTGTTAAAAACCTGTTCATTTTAGTGTCATCGGACGGTATCCGCCTCTCAAATTTGCGCAAAAGTACAACTTTATTTTGATTTATGCTCTATTTTAAGTACAAAAATATTAACTTTGCAACGAATTTAATTAATCACAGCAGGATGATACTTGACAAAATAGCACAGCTTCTCGAAGAAGTGAAAAATCTCAGCGCGCAAAACGCTGAGGAAATTGAGACTCTGAGACTGAAATATCTGAGCAAGAAGGGCGAGATTACGGCCCTCATGGCAGACTTCCGCAACGTGCCGGCAGACCAGAAGAAAGAGGTCGGCATGAAGATAAACGAACTCAAACAGACGGCTCAGGAGCGAATCAGCGCCCTGAAGGAACAGTTTGAGACGGCTGACGGCGAGGCAGACGGTATGGACCTGACACGCACCCCCTACCCCATAAAGCTCGGAACACGCCACCCTCTGACCATCGTGAAAAATGAAATCATAGACATTTTCTCACGCATGGGCTTCGTTCTGGCTGACGGTCCGGAGGTTGAGGACGACCTTCACGTGTTCACGAAGATGAACTTTGCCGCCGACCATCCTGCCCGCGACATGCAGGATACATTCTTCGTCGAGCAGAACGCCGACGACGTCACGAAGAACATGGTGCTCCGCAGCCACACGAGCTCGGTTCAGGCACGCGTGATGGAGACTTCACAGCCGCCCATCCGCATCATCTGCCCCGGCCGCGTCTACCGCAACGAGGCCATCACGGCACGCGCCCACTGCTTCTTCCATCAGGTGGAAGGACTCTATATCGACAAGAACGTCTCGTTCACCGACCTGAAGCAGGTGCTCCTCTCGTTCGCCCGCGAGATGTTCGGAACGGACACAAAGATACGTCTGCGCCCCAGCTACTTCCCCTTCACGGAGCCGAGCGCCGAAATGGACATCTCCTGCCACATCTGCGGCGGCAAGGGTTGCGGTTTCTGCAAGCACACGGGATGGGTGGAAATCCTCGGTTGCGGAATGGTCGACCCGAACGTGCTGGAGCAGTGCGGCATCGACAGCAAGGTCTACAGCGGCTATGCTTTCGGTATGGGCGTCGAGCGAATCACGAACCTGAAATATCAGGTGAGCGACCTGCGCATGTTCTCCGAGAACGACACCCGCTTCCTCAAGGAGTTTGAGTCTGCGAAATAAGCCATACCTTGCGCCCCATTTCGGAGGGTGTTGCAGAACGCGCACACTGTAGGGACAAATACGAGAAT
>CAMWVS010000091.1 GCA_947177775.1 uncultured Prevotella sp. | reverse complement strand
CCTCCCATTCTTCCCATTCCTCCTATCCTTCCCATTCCTCCCATCTCTCCCATCCCTCCTCCCCTAAACCAACAAGACATTTGTCTTTTATCTCCCTTTTTTATTAATAATTATGTGGCCGTTTGCGGATTAATCGCTAATTTTGCACCTTAGTATAATTGTAACTGATTCGTAATGATTAAGATAAAAGTCATCAACAAGGGCAGCCAGCCTCTGCCCGCATACGCCACTCCGCAGAGTGCGGGAATGGATCTCAGAGCAAATCTCGACACCCCCGTCACGCTGCGTCCGATGCAGAGAATGCTCATAGGAACGGGACTCCACATCGCCCTTCCCGAAGGTTTCGAGGCACAGATAAGACCACGCAGCGGACTCGCGCTGAAACACGGAATCACCGTGCTCAACTCGCCGGGAACAGTCGACGCCGACTACCGTGGCGAGATAAAAGTCCTGCTGATCAATCTCTCCGACACGGACTTCGTCGTCAACGGCGGCGAACGCATCGCACAGATGGTCATAGCACGCCATGAGCAAGCTGTTTTCGAGACAGTAGAGGAACTCGACGAGACACTGCGGGGAGAAGGGGGATACGGCCACACCGGCGTGAAATGACACACGGAGGATGGCTCTGAATTTTCACTAACGCAAAAAGAAAAGGTCCGGGATATGATGAAACTGAAATGTCTTGCAGCCCTGATGCTGCTATTGACCGCCATGCCGGCATCCGCACAGGGGCGAAAGGCCGCAAAAACGGCGCGCAAAGCCAAGAAGACGGCGGTCGCGGCCGACACGGTCAGCGCCGAAAGAAGGCAGCTCGCCGACGGCGTTTTCATGGAAGCCATGATCCAGCGGCACAAGGGAAACAGAACGGCGACGTTCGACCTGCTGCGCCGGTGCACGGAACTGAACCCGCAGGCGGCGGAAGCCTACTTCTTCCTCGCACAGTATTATAATGGGCTGAAAGACAAGGACAAGGCGCTGGAAAACATCAAGCGGGCAGCAGCTCTGAGACCGGAAAACCACACCTATATAGAAACGCTGGCGCAGGCCTACGTGAGCAGCGGACGCTATGACGAGGCCATAGACGTCATGGAAGACATCGTCACACGCGAAAAGAGCCGGGATGACGTCCTTTCCATGCTCGCACAGTTGTACATGCAGAAAGCGGACTACGACAAGGCCATAGCCACACTTGACCGGCTGGAGACCATTGAAGGCAAGAGCGAAAGACTGTCATACGCCAAAAGCAGCATATACACGCAGAAAGGCGACAGAAAAGCCGCCGTTGAGGAAATGAAACGGCTGGCGGAACAATATCCGAACGACCTCAACTACAGGGGTATGTACGGAGATTTCCTACTTCTCAACGGAGAAAAGGAAAAAGCTCTGGAGGTTTTCAACTCGATACTGAAAGAAGAACCGGACAACAAGCATACGCTGGCCTCGCTGCGCCTCTATCACAAGGAGAACCGCAACACGGCCGCGGCTGACTCCATAACACGCATTCTGCTGACGGACAAAGACACGGACTCGGCCACACGGATTGACATAATGAGGCAGGAAATCACGGAGAACGAACAGAACGGAGGCGACAGCACGAGGATTCTGAATCTCTTCAACATGATAGAGGCCGTTCCGCAGGATAACGCTGACGTATCGGAACTGCACGCGGCATACATGAATCTCAAGAAAATGCCGCAGGACAGCATCAGCCGGGTGCTCCGCCATATCCTGACGGTGGAGCCAGACAACGCCGCGGCAAGACTCCAGCTGGTGAGCTACGCCTGGAGCAGGGAGGACCGGAAGACCGTTATTGACCTGTGTGGAGCCGCCCGGCAGTATAATCCGGACGAAATGGCATTCTACTACTATCAGGGAATGGCCTACTACATTGACGACGACTATGACAACGCGCTAAGCGCATTCCAAAACGGAATCGACGTCATAACGGACAAGAGCGACCCGGCAATCGTGTCGGACTTCTACTCCGTGATGGGCGAACTACTCTACAAGAAAGGACGGAAGGAAGAGGCATACGCCGCATACGACTCCTGCCTGCAATGGAAAGACGACAATATCGGCTGTCTGAACAACTATGCCTACTATCTGAGCATGGACGGACAGGAACTGGAAAAGGCCGAACGCATGAGCTACCGCACGATAGAGGCAGAGCCGGAGAACGCAAACAATCTCGATACATACGCCTGGATTCTCTTTCTACAGGGACGGACGGCGGAAGCAAAAATATATATCGACCAGGCACTGAAGCACGATGAGGACGCAAGCGCCGTCATTCTGGAGCACGCAGGCGACATCCACGCCGTCAGCGGCGACCTGGAGATGGCGCTGGAACTGTGGAACAAGGCCGCCGTGAAAGACCCGGACAACAGCAAACTGAAAAGAAAGATAAAACAGAAAAAATACCTGAAATGATGATTAATCTATCAAAACTGATCAAGTGTGTAGCCATCGCACTCCCGCTGATGCTGGGTGCCTGCAAGTCGGCAAAGAACGTGGAAAACAGCGCCACCACGCAAGCCGCATCGGCTGACAAACAGGAATTCCTGCAAAAGGTGTCTGACAACGCTCAGTACACCAAGTTCATAACCTCAAAAATCAAGTTTCAGGTGCAGGTGGGCGCGCAGGACCTCTCCCTCACGGGCAACCTGAAGATGAAACGCGACGACGTCATACGCCTTCAGCTGATGGCCTTCGGATTCGTGGAGGCCGGACGGCTGGAGTTCACAAAGGAATATGTGCTCATCATGGACCGCATAAACAAGCAGTATCTGAAGGTTCCATACGAACAACTGGACTTCCTGCGCAACAGCGGACTGAACTTCTATTCGCTGCAGGCCCTGTTCTGGAATGAGCTGTTCATGCCGGGAAAGACAAAAGTGACGGAATCGGCATACCAGAGCTATGAGACCATGCCCGACGGAAACGATATGATCATCTCGCTCGACCAGCCGTCCATGTCATACAAATGGCTGGCAGGACAGCAGGACGGGGAAATCAAGATGGTAAACGTCATGCACAAGTCGCAGGTAAGGAAAACCCAACTGAACTGGGACTACCGCACTTTCAAACCGCTTGGAAACAAGAAATTCCCGACGGACAATGTCATTGTATTCACCGCCGGTGACAAGGAGGTGAGACTCGGTATGAAACTCAACTATATCGGAAGCGAAAGTGACTGGGAGACACGCACCGAAGTATCGGCTAAGTATAAGCAGGTGACGGTCGACGAGATTCTGCGCCGATTCATGTCACTCTAAATCTGAAGTGCAGAAGCAGCAGCACGGAATTATGAGACGTCTATTCTTAATGATAGTTCTGACCGCCTTGGTTACCGGTTCGGTTGCACAGCAGCAACGACGGACCGGCACTCGGACGCGTAACACAACTGCAACAAATAAAACTCCGGCGAAGAAGCCGGCAACAAGAAAGAAAACAACGACAACAAAGGCAAAAACAACCGCGTCAAAAAGCAAGGCTGGAGCAAAAGTGTCAATCAAGGGACTGCAGAACGAACAGGCACAGATCAAGCGCAACATCAAACAGCAGGAACAGAAGTTGCGCTCCAACGAACGGGATGTGAAGAAAAGACTGCAGAACCTGATGGTCATAAACACCGAAATAGAGGACAAGCGGAAGACCATCGACACCATACGGCGGGACATAAGCACGCTCGACGGCAATATCGTGCAGCTCGACAAGCAACTCGAAGAACTGCAGGCAAAGCTCGACGACCGCAAGCAGAAGTTCGTGAAGTCAATGCGCTATATGCACCGGAACCGCTCCATCCAGAACCAGATGATGTTCATTTTCAGTGCGAAGAACTTCAGCCAGATGTACCGGCGCATGAGATTCATGCGCGAATATGCGGCTTATCAGCGGGCACAGGGCGAGATGGTCAAGTCAACGCAGGCCGAAGTGACCGCCAAGCGCAAACAGCTGGACGAAGCGAAACAGCACAAGAGCAGTCTCCTGAGCCGAGGCGAACGCGAACGGACCAATCTGGAGAACAAGCAGACGGAGCAGCAGAAAGTGGTCTCTACGTTGCAGAAGCAGCAGAAAACCATTCAGCAGATAATCGAGCAGCAACGCAAGCGTGACGCCGAACTGAACGCAAAGATTGACCGCCTGATTGCCGAAGAAGTGGAACGGGCGCGTGCCCGCGCCGCTGCCGAGGCGAAGAGAAAGGCGGAAGCGGAAGCCGCACGCAAGCGGGCCGAGGAACTGGCACGCAAGAAGGCGGAAGCGGAGGCTGCGGCACGTGAGAACGCACGCCGCATAGCCGAAGCCAAGGAGAAAGAACAGAGGCTCAAGGCGGAAGCTCAGGCCGCAGCCCGGAAGAGCGCAGCGGAGAAAGCGGCGGCCGACAAGGCTGCCCGCGCTGCTGAGAAAGCACGCCGTGACGCTGAAAGAAAGGCGGAATCCGACGCCCGTGAGCATGCCAAGGAAATGGCCGAGGCACGAAAATCGGACGAACTTATATATAAGATGGACTCTGAGGACCGCCGCATCAGCGGCAGTTTCGAGAGCAACCGCGGCCGTCTGCCCATGCCGGTGACAGGCGGTTACCGTATCGTGAGCCACTTCGGACAGTACAACGTAGAAGGCCTGAAGGGCGTGACACTCGACAACAAGGGTATCAACATTCAGGGACAGCCGGGCGCACATGCACGAAGCATCTTTGACGGTGAGGTGAGTGCTGTGTTCAACTACGGCGGAGCGACGGGCGTCATGGTGCGCCACGGCAGCTACATCTCCGTCTACTGCAACCTGTCGTCAGTCAGTGTCCACCGCGGACAGAAGGTCTCAGTCCGCCAGGTGCTCGGAACAATAGGCCAGGACAACATCCTCCAGTTCCAGCTACGCCGCGAGAAGAGCAAACTGAATCCGGAAGCATGGCTCGGAAGATAACTTCATTAGTGAAGAGTGATGAGGTCAGAGGTCAGAGGTCAGAGGTCAGAGTGATGAGTGAAGAGGTATGATTACTCTTAAGGGCTGAGTTCTGGACTTGAGTTCTATGCTTAAGAGTAATCATACCTCTTCACTCTGAACTCATCACTCTGAACTTCGAAATCTTCACTCATCACTCTGACCTCTGAACTCTTAATTCTTCACTCTGAACTCTTCACTAACGAAGTATCTGTTGGTACTTCGTTATGGCGTTCTCAATCTCACTTACACATATATATTCATCCGCAGAATGAGACCGTGACGACTCTCCCGGTCCCAGTTTGAGCGACGGGAAAGGCATCAGAGCCTGATCCGATAGCGTCGGAGAACCGAAAGGACGCATCCCCATCGCCACCATCCGGCGTACAAGAGGATGGTTCGGGTCTATGCGGGATGAGCCGAGACGGAACGAACGCGCCTTCAGTTCACTGCGGACATGACTCCGGATTATATCAAACAGCTCTTCGTTGGTGTACAGTTCGTTTGACCTGACGTCTATTACAAAACGACATTCGTCCGGCACGACATTATGCTGAGTGCCCGCATTGACCACCGTCACGCTCATTTTCACCGGCCCAAGCAGCTCACTGACACGGTCGAAACGCCAGTCCCGCAGCCAAACGAGGTCGTCAAGAGCCTCATAAATCGCGTTCACGCCCTCATTGCGGGCAGCATGACCCGACCGACCATGGGCAACGCCATCAATGACCATGAGGCCTTTTTCAGCCGTCGCAGGCTGCATTCCCGTCGGTTCGCCGACGATTGCGACGTCTATCGGCGGCAACATGGGCAGCACGCGGCTGATTCCATCGCGCCCCGATACTTCCTCTTCGGCCGATGCGAGATACACCATATTATATTTTCTGTCCTCTTCAGACACGGTCTCGGACACCGCTCTGAACGCCTGCAGCAGCGAGACAAGGCCTCCGCCGCAGTCGTTGCTGCCCAGTCCGTAGAGGCGGTCGCCTTCCAATGACGGCTCAAAAGGGTTTCGCGTCCACGTCTCAACGGGCTTCACCGTATCTATATGAGCGTTCAGAAGCAACGTCGGACGGCTCTCGTCATAGTCCCGCGACACCGTCCACACATTGTTGCCTTCACGCCGGCATTCCATCCCGCGCTCTCTCATGAAAGTCTCCATGACATCCGCGGCACGCGCCTCGTCACGACTCACCGACGGCGTGGCAATCAGCCATCTGAGCAGTTCAACGGCCTCAGCCGTATATTTACCTATCTGTTCCATAACAACTAAAGACAGACAATAAGATATCTATCCACTGACAAAGATACGAAAAAAAGCGGACTATCACCTCATTAATCCTTTTTTCTATTATAAATAAGGTTGCATGGATGCTCGGAAGATCTTACAAAATTCTGTTCACAAAAACTCTCGTTTTAGCTCATTTCCGAGGCTTTGTAAAGGTCGTAAGGGCCTCCCTGCTATCGACCGCCGTGCGGCAACTGACAGATTTTTGTCCTGTTGTACCCCCGTAAGGCCTTTACGGCTTTTCCGGAACGGAGAAAGCGTCGGTTTTGTGATGCTGGAAAATGTCCGGAAAAGCTACTGTTTTTCTGCCATAAGGGCCTCCTGGGGTTGCGGTAACGGCCTTGTTACATTGCGACGGAGGCCCCGTTGCAATGCCGTAAGGGCCTTATGGCGCCCCCAGGAGGGCCTTATGAGGCTTCATTCCGGCCATCCCCAAGGAAAATGAGAACTGACGCTGTTTGTAAATAACTGGAGATGAGAAGGTTGAAAAATGCGTAAAGATTGCGTCATAACGACCCCTGATTTTTGATACGCGCATGATTGCGATATTTTGGAGCGTGGAAGATAAAAAATGAAAAGTCTGTATTCTCGTAGGGCTTAAATCAATAAAAAGAATGACAAAAGTACCGACGGTCTGTATGTCCTATTCTGATTTTTGTCATCAATTTATTTGGTGATATCCACGTTTTTCGTTACATTTGCACCGTTTCCTCACCGAAAGCCTGACAAACAGGCTCAGGCATGGGAGACAGACATTGATGGAAAGGCGTTTACTTGACGCTTTGTGCTGACTCATAGAAACTTCGCAACTTTCAATCGCAGTCAAAAGCAAAGCAACGGTAGATGCCCATTAGGTATGTTATAAACATATCCTGTAACGCGCCGTACACCTGCTATAAAGGGAGTATGGGTGTTATGGGTATAACATATCGGCGTGGGCTTCTGCGTTGCTCGTTCAGACTGCGATGGGCATGCGAAGGCCTCTATGAGCGGAACGGGTGACTGGTACAGACTCTCACGCTCTTTTTGTTTATTGTCTTCATTCCTAAAATATTAATCATGCCGTGTGCTGAGAGACTTCCAGCTGTAAAACAAGACATGTCGCCATGGTTGGCACGGCATGGGACGTCTGAGACTATGCTGACTGACAGCGATAAATTCACTTTTATTTATTAACATAACATTATTATTTTATGAAAAAGGCATTTAGACTGATTGGTACAGGACTGACCGTCCTGGCTGTGTGCTGCAGCTTCATGGCATGCAGCAGTGACGATGATGACAATTCTGAAGACGGTATCACCGGAGGTGAAAAGCGTCTGAAAAAGATTGTCGTCCACTACACCGTAAGAGAACCAGTTGATTACGGGGGAGGAGTATTCAGAGACGTGGAACACACCGAAGAATACAGATTTGAGTATGACTATTGGGGAAGAATCGTAAAAGAGGTCAACGTGGATGATGATATTCATTCAAGCGATATAGCAAATACCAATGTAGTATTTTATGTGACGTATGAATATGGCGACGGCATTATCAAGAAAACAATCGTAGATGATGTATATACAATCTACTACATGTGTCTGCTTAAAGACGGTAAAATCACAAAGATTACGATCGATCCGGATGAAAGTTACTCAAGCGAAATGTATTTCAGCTATGATGGGAACCGGCTAAAGAGCATAGAAGATGGTGACTACTACAGCAACTCCAAATTGTCTGTAACTTGGAATGGGAATAATATCGAGCAGATAGATGAGACAGACTACTATCATTATTCACCCGAAAGCACAAGTTCACACACAACTACCTCAGTTCGGGATAAGAAATATCCATTAAAAAATTGGTAGTCTCACAAATAT
>CAMWVS010000090.1 GCA_947177775.1 uncultured Prevotella sp. | reverse complement strand
AATATTGCATCTTAATAGTTAAGTACTAATGATTAATAATGTAAAAAGTAAAGAATAGATGGAAAAGTATCGGCAGAACATTCTTCTCATTTTATTGCTGGCGTCAGTGTGGCCGCTGGCTGTTTATCCGGTGGAGCGGTCAACGGAGGCTTCACGGACGGTAGCTGTAGCGATGGACGTCATGGACGGAAGCATAGGGGATGCGGATGTGGCTGGCGATGGATTCCGGATAAAGGAGATTGACATACCGGAATCCGGCGGAGCATCGGCATATATGCAACATTCGTTTATAGTGGATGGCAGCAATGCCGGTGACATAAGAAACGGGAAGTGGGCATTCTTGCTGACGTCGGCCGACGGCAATGAGGTTACGGTGGAAACGGCGGAGGGTGGTGTCCGGTTTGATGTCGCTCCCGTTTCAGAGCCTGACGGCTATCGTATTGAAGATGGCGGCGGTCTTTCGGGAAAGATAGTGTTCAACGGAGAGATTGGCGGCAGGAGTGTCGATTTGGCGTATGACGTGACGTTGGACCTTAAACCTTCAATTCTGGATGTGAGTTTCGAGAAGCAGGACAACGTAGGGTTTGATTCATACAATGTTGAATGTGAGGTCAGATATGTGGGCGCGGACTATCTGTATGTGACGCTGGAGGAGGAATATGGGTCGACGGCTCGGAGTCAGTTCGTCCGGGAGCCGTATCTGGCACATTTCAGTTGCAAGCATATCACGTCCCCGTATTATGCCTGGATTGATATCGTTGCGGAAAACAAATACGGCCGGGATTTATATACGATAGAACTGCCTCCTTACGTCCAGGCGGACATTGATAATCGGAATGTCCGTATGGAACCGGACGGCTCGCGGGAAATCAGAGTGTTCGATATTGGCGGTCAATACATAAGGACTATGAACGCTTTGTCCGACATCCGGTCATTGCCCGGCGGGTTATACATACTGAGATTCTGTGAAGGTGATGAAGTCGTGAAAACTTCCAAGGTGCTGGTGAGATGAGGGGGCATATTTATGATATCATCGGCATTTTATGCTAAATAAATTTGGTGGAAACCGGCATTTGCGCTAAATAAATTTGGTGGAAACCGGCATTTGCGCTAAATAAATTTGGTGGAAGCCGGCATTTGCGCTAAATAAATTTGGTGGAATTTGAATTTTAGCCTTATTTAGCTCTCCAAATGGAAGTTCAATGGGAGATAGCATGATATATTTCAAGAAGATATCTGATTTATACGAAGGACTATAAGAGAGAAAACGGAGTTGAATATCTACCTGTATATATGACGATGTTCCTGTAGGAAGAGTGATATAAATCCTGTTACACGGCCCAAGTAACGGTGTTACACGGCCCGTGTTACACTGTTACATGAGCCATGTAACGCTGTTACTTGGGCCGTGTAACAATTCCATGACGGAGATTCACGTCTGTTTGCGTATCGCTGTCCTACCTCAACCTACCTCAATATAATTGTTGAAAATAAATATTTCGGAATGTTTTTGCATGTCGGATATATTTGTTATCTTTGCAACCAGCAACAATGATGTGCTTGATGGGGTGCTCCGGTGTTTGCCGTGGCTGAGATTATACCCGTGTGAACCTGATTCGGATAATGCCGACGTAGGGATGTGCAGGTTGGTTTGGTGGTGTGAGCACCGGATTTGGAGGTATGATTGTTTCTTTGGCGTGACATAGGCGCGTTCCCATTTCACATTAATTATATACATTAAGAAAGCGACCGTATGGAGTGACGGTAAGGCTGTTTTGCAATTTGGTCTTCGGACTAATCCCGTGCGTCCGTTCGGCGGACATGCGGGGCGTGTGGCACGTTTTGGATGTCCGCGGTTCATGGCTGGCCTTCCGTCGCCCGTAAATAACACGAAAAAGAGATTATGGAAAAACTGATTATCGCAGGTAAGGAATTTGAGTCCCGGCTGTTCATGGGCACGGGAAAGTTCAGTTCCAATGAGATTATGGCACAGGCCATCGCCGCCTCAGAGACGCAGATGGTGACAATGGCCATGAAGCGTATTGACCTTGGCGACAGCGACGATGACGACATGATGCGCCACATCGTGCGTCCCGGCATACAGCTGTTGCCCAACACGTCGGGCACGCGAAACGCCGATGAGGCTGTATTTGCGGCAAAGATGGCGCGTGAGGCTTTCGGCACAAACTGGCTTAAACTTGAGATACATCCCGATCCGCGCTATCTGCTGCCTGACCCCGTAGAGACACTGCGGGCAACGGAACTGCTGGTGAAGGAGGGCTTCGTTGTGTTGCCTTACTGTCAGGCCGACCCCGTTTTGTGCAAGCGCCTGGCTGAGGCAGGAGCTGCCACGGTGATGCCGTTGGCCGCGCCGATAGGCACGAACATGGGATTGCGCACACGTGATTTCCTCGGCATTATAATCGAAGAGGCTACCGTACCTGTGGTTGTGGATGCCGGCATAGGAGCTCCGAGCGATGCGGCAGAGGCGATGGAGATGGGAGCCGACGCAGTGCTTGTGAATACGGCAGTGAGTGTTGCCGGCGCCCCGGTGGCCATGGCGCGTGCCTTCAAGAAGGCGGTCGAGGCCGGCCGTGAGGCTTACGAGGCCGGTCTGGGACGCCAGTCGATGGACATGACGGCCGAGGCCAGCTCGCCGCTGACAGCGTTCCTGGGCTAACACCCTCAGTGATTTTCATCATGGAGGGTGAGACAGAAGCATATACTCATGTAGATAAACGGTTAAGTAAAAAAAATACATTCTAATTGGTGAGGCTTTATGAAAATAACAATAAACAACAAACAGACAGAGTTCCCCGAGGGAACGACCCTCCGCAGCGTGGCTGACAGCTGCCGGTTGCCGGAGAAAGGAGTTGCCGTGGCTGTGAACAACGAGATGATTGTCCGCGAAGAGTGGGACTCACACGTGGTGAAAGACGGCGACGAGATAGTGATACTTAAAGCATTTTGCGGAGGATAATACAGGAATGTTCAGTGACGTTATAAGACAGATCAGCTGGGACGAAACTACGGAACGCATCATGTCGAAGACCGATGCCGACGTGCGTCGTGCGCTCTCAAAGTCCCATTGCGACATAGACGACTTCATGGCGATGATTTCGCCGGCCGCCGACAAGTATCTTGAACAGATGGCATGGCTCAGCCGCAAGTACACGCGCGAGCGTTTCGGCAAGACCGTCAATCTGTTTATTCCTATTTATATAACCAACTCGTGTTCCAATTCGTGTGTCTACTGCGGCTTCCACGTGCAGAACAAGATGGCGCGCACGATACTGACCGAGGAGGAAATCGTGCGTGAATATGAGGCGATAAAGAAGCTCGGACCGTTTGACAATCTGCTCATCGTGACGGGTGAGAACCCAGCCAAGGCCGGTGTGGACTATCTTGCCCGTGCGCTCGACCTTGCCAAACCCTACTTCAACAACCTTCAGATAGAGGTGATGCCGCTTGCCGCGGAGGATTATGCCCGGCTGCGCGAGCATGGGCTGAACGGCGTGATATGTTTTCAGGAGACATACAATGAGGCCCGCTATAAGGTATATCACCCGCGCGGCATGAAGTCGGACTACGAGTGGCGCCTCAACGGTTTCGACCGCATGGGACAGGCCGGTGTCCACAAGATAGGCATGGGCGTGCTGATAGGTCTGGAAGACTGGCGGACGGACGTGACGATGATGGCCCGCCATCTGCGTTATCTCGAGAAGACATATTGGCGCACGCAGTACAGTGTGAACTTCCCGCGTATGCGCCATGCCGAAAACGGCGGATTTCAGCCTAACGTCATCATGTCCGACCGCGAACTGGCACAGGTCACGTTCGCCATGCGCATATTCGACCATGACGTGGACATATCCTATTCCACACGCGAACCGGCCGACGTGCGTAACAACATGGCCACGCTCGGCGTGACGACGATGAGTGCCGAGAGTCATACCGATCCGGGCGGATATGCCTGCTATCCCAACTCGCTGGAGCAGTTTGAGATAAGCGACAGCCGCAAGGCCGGCGAGGTTGAGCGCGACCTGCGCGCGCTCGGGCTGGAACCGGTATGGAAAAACTGGGACAGAGTGTTTGACGTTAAATGAAGGACGAAGAATGAAGAAGTACTTTCCCGTTCTCACCATTGCCGGCAGCGACAGCAGCGGCGGCGCAGGCATACAGGCCGACATCAAGACAATGTCGGCACTGGGATGTTATGCGGCGTCGGCCATAACGTCGATAACGGTGCAGAACACGCTCGGCGTGACGGCCGTTCAGGCCATACGCCCCGACATCGTGGCCGGACAGATACGCGCCGTGATGGACGACATTCGCCCTCGCGCCATCAAGATTGGCATGGTGAACGATGCCGACACGATATGCGCCATAGCCGATACGTTGAGTCAGTATGACGTGGACTGCCTCGTTGTGGACCCTGTGATGGTCTCCACAAGCGGTTCGCGGCTGATGCAGGAGGATGCGCTCGAAGTCTTCTGCAGGCGACTGTTGCCAATGGCTGCGCTGCTGACGCCCAATGTCCCGGAGGCAGAGGTTCTGGCCGGCATGAGGATAACGTCCTGCGCCGACATGGACATCGCCGCCGGAAGAATACTGAAGACGGGTTGTGAGGCTGTCCTGATAAAAGGTGGCCACCTTGCCGGCCGAAAGACAGACCGGTTTTATCGTGTCGTGGACGAAAGCCGTTTCGTGGAAGGAAGCAGCGCCGTGGACGCATTCCGCATCGTGGATGGCGGTCTGATGATGTTTGAATTTGCGTGCGACAACGTTCCGACGCGCAATACCCACGGTACCGGATGCACGCTCTCGGCGGCAATAGCATCGTATCTCGCGTTCGGTTGTCCTGCCGGCGATGCCATCGAGTTGGCCAAAGACTATCTGACGGAGGCGCTGAAGGCTGGCGCCGACGTGGAGATTGGCGGCGGTCATGGTCCTGTCAATCACTTTTTTGACCCGAAGAAATTGATTAAGAAATGAAACAAGTACAGTTTATAACCCATAAGAACGACCGGTTCTCATACGTTGACGGTGTCCGCATGGCGCTCGAAGGCGGTTGCCGGTGGATTCAGCTGCGCATGAAAGACGCTACTGACGATGAAGTGCGTGAGGCTGCGGCTGTCATCCAGCCCCTTTGCAAGGAGCATGAGTCGATATTTCTGCTTGACGACCGTGTGGAACTGGCCAAAGAGCTGAAGGCCGACGGTGTGCATCTCGGACGCAACGACATGCCCGTCAGTGAGGCGCGCCGCGTGCTCGGCGAGGATTTTATCATCGGAGGAACGGCCAACACGTTCGACGACGTGGAGCGCCTGTGGCGCGAGGGAGCCGACTATATAGGTTGCGGTCCGTTCCGTTTCACCACGACAAAAGCCAACCTGTCGCCCGTGCTCGGTCTCGACGGCTACCGCGACATCATCACCCGCATGGAAGCGGCCGGCATCGACCTGCCCGTGGTTGCCATCGGCGGCATACTCTACGACGACATTCCGGCCGTAATGGCAACCGGCGTGCATGGCATCGCTCTGAGCGGAGCCGTTCTTGACGCCGGGAATCCGGTGGAGGAGATGAAGAGAATAATCGAATTGTAATTTGATTTATGGAGTTGGATGAGTTAAAGAAGTTATTGCTCACGCTGTGAACGAGAACTCTTTTAATTCCGATAACTCCTCTTAATAAAAAAGAAATATGAACAACAACATCAAAATCACATATCCGTCGTCCGAGAAGGTCTACATGAACGGACGGATATACCCCGACCTGCGTGTCGGCATGCGCCGCGTGCGCCTCACACCCACTGTCACGGTGGAGAACGGCGAGAAGAAAATGACGGAAAACGCCCCCGTCTATGTTTATGACACAAGTGGTCCGTACAGCGATCCCAATGTTGAGATTGACCTGGAGAAGGGACTTCCGAAGCTGCGCAAGCCGTGGACGGACGCGCGCAAGGAGGGAGAGACGCAGATGGCGCTGGCCAAACGCGGCATCATCACGCAGGAGATGGAGTATGTTGCCATCCGCGAGAACATGAACTGCGCCGAGCTGGGAATCGAGACCCACATCACTCCGGAGTTCGTGCGCGACGAAGTGGCTGCCGGACGCGCCGTCATACCGGCAAACATCAACCATCCCGAAGCAGAGCCGATGATTATCGGAACCAACTTCCTCGTGAAGATAAACACCAATATCGGCAACTCACACCTCAACTCGAGCATCGAGGAGGAAGTGGAGAAGGCCGTGTGGAGCTGCAAATGGGGCGGCGACACGCTGATGGACCTTTCCACGGGTTCCAACATTCACGAGACACGCGAATGGATTCTGCGCAACTGTCCCGTGCCGGTGGGCACCGTGCCTATGTATCAGGCGTTTGAGAAGGTGAACGGCAAGGCCGAGGACCTGACTTGGGAGATATTCCGCGACACGCTCATAGAGCAGTGCGAGCAGGGCGTCGACTACTTCACCATCCACTGCGGCATACGTCTGAAGAACGTACATCTGTCGCAGGGTCGCCTGACGGGCATGGTTAGCCGTGGCGGAAGCATCATCTCGAAGTGGTGTATGGTTCATCAGGAGGAGAGTTTCCTCTACGCCCACTTCGACGACATCTGCGACATCTGCGCCCGATACGACGTCGCAATCTCGCTGGGCGACGGTCTGCGCCCCGGCAGTACGCACGATGCCAATGACGCGGCGCAGTTTGCCGAGCTTGACACGATGGGCGAACTGGTGGAGCGCGCCTGGGCGAAGAACGTGCAGGCGTTCATCGAAGGACCCGGCCACGTGCCGATGCACAAGATCCGAGAGAACATGGACCGTCAGATAGAGAAGTGCCACGGCGCACCGTTCTACACCCTCGGCCCGCTCGTGACGGACATCGCTCCGGGCTACGACCACATCACGAGTGCCATCGGAGCGGCCATGATAGGATGGTATGGCACGGCCATGCTATGCTACGTGACACCAAAGGAACACCTCGCACTGCCCGACAAGGACGACGTCCGCACGGGTGTCGTGACATATAAGATTGCCGCCCACGCCGCCGACCTGGCCAAACTGCATCCCGGAGCCACCATCCGTGACAACGCGCTGAGCAAGGCCCGCTACGACTTCCGTTGGAAAGACCAGTTCAATCTGGCCCTCGATCCTGAGCGCGCGCTGGAGTATTACAAGACGTCAAACAAGACCGAAGGCGAGTTCTGCACCATGTGCGGCCCCAATTTCTGTGCCGCTCGCATCAGCCACTCGCTGAAGGATTGCGACAGATAAACCGAAAAACAAATGAAAACAAGGAGTGTCAGAGTTCGCATCACCGGATTTTGATACTCCTTTTTTGTTTCCTTTCCCAATGCGTTACATTGTCATAACATCCCCCGATTTCATTCCCGATGAGGCATCCTTGATATGCCGGCTCTTCGATTGCGGCCTCGACGTGCTCCATCTGCGCAAGCCCGGTTCTGCGGTTGGGGCATGCGCCCGGTTGCTTGATGAGCTTCCTGCTTCCATATTGCCGCATATCGTCGTCCACGACCATTTCCAGCTTTGCCGCTACTACGGTCTTGGCGGTGTCCATCTCAACCGCCGCAATCCGTCCGTTCCGTCTTTTGTCCGTTCCGCTTCCGGCCGCTACACGGTGTCGGCCTCATGTCATTCCATCGCTGAAGCGGAAGAACGGAAACCGAAGGCAGACTATGTCTTTCTCAGTCCCATTTTCGACAGCATTTCCAAACAGGGCTACAACTCCTCCTATAGCCCTGAGATGCTCCGCGAGGCATCCCGTCGCGGCATAATCGACGATAGGGTCGTGGCCCTTGGCGGTGTCACCGTTGAGGCCATACCACGGCTGCGTGAATGGCATTTCGGCGGTGCGGCCTTTCTCGGCGACGTCTGGCAGCATGCCGGAACAGACGCTTTCGACCGTCATGCACGTAAACTTTCCCGCGCTCTGAAGACCATCTGAACATATTCGACAACAGCAAATCCGAAACTCCGTAGCCCATGTTGCAACCACAGACATGGACTCCGGAGTTTCGGATTTATTGTTATATGGCGTGTCCTATCGTCCGGCGCTGCCGCATCATTATTGTTATATGTCCCATTCTCCCGTACGGCAATAGCATATTTTAATTATTGCTGTCCGATAAAACTTGAAGATGGCAAAAATGTATGGCTCGAACGC
>CAMWVS010000089.1 GCA_947177775.1 uncultured Prevotella sp. | reverse complement strand
TTCGATTGAGTTTCCGGAGAGTCAGCAATGACACTCCGGAAACTTTTTTTTGTTGTTGTTGGTGGGAATTGATGGGAGAAATGGGAAGGATAGGAGGAATGGGAATGATGGGATGAATGGGAAGGATGGGAGGAATGGGACAGTGATGGGAATAATGGAGAATAACTGGGAATGACGGGAAAGATAGGAGTTGTGGTCAAAGAAAAATAGCTTTGTGTCGGATATTCGGAATTATCTTTGTATATTTGCATTATAAACAAATAGCGAAAAATAGAGAGAGAATGGAAGATAATGCTGAACTGCGGATGGCGTGGCAATTGATTGAGAGGACCGGTTGTAACGTCTTTCTGACCGGAAAGGCCGGTACGGGAAAGACCACTTTCCTGCGCGAACTGCGCGACAAATCGCCCAAGCGTATGGTCGTATTGGCGCCGACGGGTATAGCTGCCATCAATGCCGGCGGTGTGACGATTCATTCATTCTTTCAGTTACCGCTTTCTCCGTTTGTTCCCGGTGCGACGTTTGGAGGCCGTGAGCAGAAGCGCTATCAGTTCGGTAAGGTCAAGCGCAGCATCATAAAGACGCTTGACTTGCTTGTCATAGACGAAATCAGTATGGTCAGGGCCGACCTTTTGGATGCTGTCGACTCGGTCATGCGTCGTTATCGGGTCCACAATCAGCCTTTCGGTGGCGTCCAGCTGCTTCTCATCGGTGATCTCCAGCAGCTGGCTCCGGTGGTCAAGGACGGCGATTGGGAGATGATGAAAGAGTATTATGACACGCCTTATTTCTTCTCCAGCCATGCCCTCCGCATGGCCCAATACCAGACGGTAGAGCTGCGGCGGGTCTACCGCCAGCAGGACGACACGTTTGTCAGGCTGCTCAACCGCATACGCGAGAACCGTGCCGACGACGAAACTCTGGCCGCGCTGAACCGCCGTTATATCCCCAATTTCGTTCCACCGCATGGCAGCGATTATATCCGCCTCACCACCCACAACTATCAGGCTCAGCGCATCAACGACGCCGAGCTTGCCGCGTTGCCTGGCCGTGAGCATACTTATCGTGCTGTTGTAGAGGGAACGTTTCCCGAGACATCCTATCCGGCCGATGAGCGGCTCACCCTCAAGGAAGGGGCGCAGGTCATGTTCATCAAGAACGACCCGGACCACCGCTACTATAACGGCATGATAGGCGAGGTCGCATACGCCGATGCCGAACTGCTGAGGGTCAAGAGCCGCGATACAGGCGAGATGATAGAGCTTGGCCCGGCCGAGTGGACCAATTCGAAGTATGCGATAGACAACCGCACGAAGGAAATCACGGAGACCGTCGAAGGCGTGTTCCGTCAGTATCCGCTGCGTCTGGCATGGGCCATCACGATACACAAGAGCCAGGGACTGACGTTCTCTCACGCGATAATAGACGCGTCGCAGTCGTTTGCCCACGGCCAGACTTACGTGGCTCTGAGCCGCTGCAAATCGCTCGAGGGGCTGGTTCTCAGCCAACCGCTCGGCCGCTCGGCCGTCATAAGCGACGATACCGTCGATGAGTTTACGCGGCAGGCAGAGGAAAACCGGCCCACGGAGGCCACGCTGACGGCTTTGGAACACGAATATGTCGTGAGAATGCTGGACGAGCTGTTCTCCCTCGACATGCTCCGTCAGGCCACGGAAATGATGGTCCGCACGCTTTCGGAACATTTCTACAGCAAGTGCCACACGCTCCTGACCGAGTATGTCAAGGCTCAGAATTCACTCAAGGACATGGCTGGTGTGGCAGCCCGTTTCGCCGTGCAGTACCGCAACATACTCTCCGCCTCGTCCGATACGGCGGCCGGTCTGCTTCAGGAGCGCATACATGCCGCCGCGGCCTATTTCCTCAAAGCGCTCGCTCCGATGCAGTCGTTGCTGACAAAGACGCGCGTGGAGACCGGCAACAAGATGGTCAGGGCGCAGTTTGACGATCGTCACGCCTCGCTTGGCGAGGAACTGATGCTCAAACTCCGCCTGTTCGACTACGAAAGCCGCCCGGCCACCGTGTTTTCCACGGGCGACTATCTGCGCCGCAAGGCCGTCATCCTGCTTGGCGACGAAAGCCGCGAAGAGTCCGCAAAACCGTCCGGCGAGCGCCGCAAGCGCCAGCCGCGGGCAGCAAAAGAGCCAAAGGCGCCCAAAACTCCCAAGATACCGTCCCATCAGATCAGCCACGAGATGTTCACGTCAGGCATGACCATCGGGCAGATTGCCACCGAACGGCGCATCGCCGTGAGCACCGTTTTCTCCCATCTGTCACAATACGTGGAGAACGGCAGCCTGCCCATCGATCAGCTCATGCCGCAGGACCACATCGACGAGGTGCTCAACTACGCCCGCCGTCATCCGCAGGGAATCAGCTCACGCGACATCAAAGAGGCCGTGAGCGACGAAATCACATACAGCGAGATAATGCTCGTCAAGCGCACGCATGACATCGGTGACCCCGAGAATGACCTTGCGTTCTGATACGGAATATTCTGTCTTAGGAGTCATACGGGCAGTACCACATAGAGTTCATCCCGGCTTCCGGTAATACCGGAAGCCGGGATGAACTCTATATTATTTGAGAAAATATGTCAGCCGATATAAGAAAAACAGACGTAAACCTCTGTTTGCTATTTATTATATCTTATTCCGTTTATATATGCCCCGACTGCCGTATCTATTGCGGAACCGGTACTCCAGTCGGTACCATAGCTGGGATAAATCCGGACTTCATCAATCGGAGTTGCCTTATCGTTGTTCCAGACATACCGCAGCGAAATATAATACGGCATATACGTACCGCAATACTTATATTGGGTCACCGTCTTTTTGTCCGACATAGGGTTGGCGATGTGGACATAATCCACAACGACATCTCCAAGATTATCCATAAGGCTCACCTTCTTCGTCGCTTGGAACTTCTCAATCGCAGTGGGTACGTCACCGAGAGCGGGGCTCTCAACGGCATAAATCTCACGTGAATATTCCTTCCCTGCCATCAGCATCGGGTCGGCATGCTCTTTTTTAATGCTTTCGACACTGCTGAGCACACCTTCCTGAGATGCGCCCTGAGGCTGTCCGATCCACCAGCCGTTGCCCGCATACCGGGCTTCGACGATTGTACCCTCGGGAATATCCATAAGTTTCTTGCCCGGTGTGACGTGTCCCATGCTGGTATGGGCGACAGTGCTCAGAAAGCCGCCGGCGCTTCTCGCCTTCATCAACCCCTTGTCGCCGATGTTCTGTGCCGCCAGCGACAGGGAAAAGCCCGCCGTCAGCAGCATTGTCATCACTAACTTTTCCATATCCATCATTTAAAACTTTCGAAATACCACTTTCCGTCTTTCTGTTCAACGACGACAGTGGTAGGATACTTTTCTGCCTCAAACCTTACTCTGGCCGATCTTGTTTTCGGCGTAATCTCTTTCTCGGTGAACTCTTCCTTCGCCTCCTTGAAAGTGCGGGTCACCGTTTCCGGTTTTGGTTCATATTCCGGATTGTCCTCTTTCGCTTTATTGACCATTTTGATAATGTTGTCTATGGCATGATTGGCATTCTTGTTGTCGGGATTGACGAGAGTTTTAAGCCCTTCATAATCCTTGGCATCCCAATACTTGAGTGCTGCTTCCGCCACACTCCGCGGGCTTTTCTGGTCAACATCCGAACCGCAGGATGTCAACATGGCCATTATTGTCATCAGGCACAGGCCGAAAGTCAAAAGATATCTTCTCATACTCTTAAAAATTTTTTAGCTGACCGGCACTATTCAGCTGTTATTAAAATAAGAAAACGTGAGCCGACCATGCCATACCATATATGATGGCCGCAGAAAATATCCGCTGAACGACAACAGCAAACCCCACTCTATGTACGGATGGGGAACCGTTGTACGAAATCTCTTATGTCATCCTGGGGATTTCCTGCGTCTTCATTAACAATATAAGCACGACGCTTCTTTCAAAAAACATCATGACAGGTGTGTTTTCCCTCTCTTTTCTTCAAAGATAGTGCAAACGGGCGCAATAGTGGTGTTGCAAGTCCATGAAATTGTAGGGACGTGTTTTTTTTGCACGTTGACGTAATCAGTTGATATTCAAAACACATCGCAAAGCGATGTCCCTACAGGTTGGGCAATTCATATAGTTCTGCAACACCCTCGGATTATTCGCTAACTCATCAACACGCACAGAGTGCAACCTGTCTTCTGCAAAGATATGAATCTAATCGAAAGAAAATGCAATTTGATATAAAAAACGATATAAATTTAGAGAAACTTAACGCTTCATCCGCCATTTATAGCGGCACGTCAGCCGGAAGACACGTCCGGACCTCCCTCCATTGTAAACATTGCTGCGCAAAAAACGGTGACAAATGAAAATCCCGTTTTAGAACGGCGGAAACCAGACGGAAGCATGCCGGAAAGGCGCCGGTCCTGCCGTAAGGCCCTCCCGGCTTTGCAGCGGGGCCCTTACGGCATTGCAACAAGGCCGCCGCCGCATGATGACAACGGCCCCGTCGCACCTCCGGGAGGCCCTTACGGCAGAACAAATCCTGACATTTCGGCCCGAAAAAGCGGTTTTTCGGCCTTCTGAAATTGCACAAATCATGAAAAGACAGAATAACGGTCTGAATGACAGTGGATTATACTTGCACGCGCAAAACTCGCGAATTTGCGGCCGTCGATGAAATATTTTCAAAAGTGCCCGGTTTTGATGCCGTTTCGAGGGCATTTTTTGCCGCTTTTTGTCAATCGTTTTCTGATAGGATGATCATATTTCATCTAAGGAAAAACAAACATGGTTCATCCGGAATCTGGAGTGATACAGCAGCCGGAGGAAATCGCCGGCCGTTTAGTCTTGTGATGTCACTTCTGATGTCGGATGAACCTATCTATAACTTTATGTCACAGGTCATTCAAGAGCATAGTGACTGGTGGAATACTCTTAAATCCTGCCGCGACGTATTGTTCTTGTGCCGCTTGTTTGTCGGCTCTTTACCGGCTTGTTGACTTTTTAGGATAATTTCCGTCCATTTTGTAGTAAATTCAAAAAAACTTTGTATATTTGCAATCGCAGGCCGCCTCGCAGAAGCCCCGGTCTGGGGTAACGTGGGGCGGGATGCAGTGAACATAATAAATAAGAAAGCGTTTATCCGCGCTGATTCTTGATATACAGAAATTCTCGCAAAATTTCAATTGGAGTCAAGGATTGAGCAACGGTAGATGCCCGTGGATATGTAATATTTTACATTCGGCATGATATTTCGGAAGAAATATAGCCGGATGTACTGATTGCATATACAAGCGTGGGCTTCTGCGTTGCCGTCCAACTCCAATAGGCAATGCGAGAAGCCTCTGTATGAAGGACGGTAACAGGTACAGATTCCTACGCTTTTTTCGTACAACAAATAAAGGCCAACGAGGGGATGACTGCGGCATAAGTGAAAAAATGGACAGCTTTAAATTATTTAAAATCACTTTTGGACACAATGGAGATAAGTGTAACGTTTCAGCTTTTAGGGGAATACCTATATGTTTTTTATGGAATATGGCAATTTCGTTCGAAAAAATATTTTAGAGTTGTGCTTTGGTGCCAATGAAAATAGAAGGGCTTTGAATAAGTGTACTATTCATATCGGGAATAGGTATTAAATATAATGCTTATCATACTGAAATGGAAATGTTTCTAAAGTTCTTATTCAAAATATGACGCAATGAAGACTGAAAATAAATCATCAAAACCTGTCCTATCTGGGATAAAGTTAGAATTTTTCTACAGCATTCTTACGTTGTGGGAAAGTGGAGAGAAGAATAAAGTTATAAAAGATTTTAAGTCAGCGGAGGTAAAGAGGTTTTTAGCCCGTTTAGATTCCCGTGGGGTTAGAGTTCTGTTTTTGAATACCGACATCAACAAGAAGGATTTTAACCATAAATATGAATTATATTTCACAAATCCTAAGGGTAATCAAGGTTTGTCTTTATTATATCATTTGCGAAATGCCTTTGCTCATAACGATATTCAACTGATTGATAATAGCAATATTTTTATAAATCATATATGGTCAGGAACTCTAAGATTAAAAGCTAGAATATCTTTTAAGGTATTAAAAGAATTTGTGGAAACAATTCGTGGACAACATAATCTTACTTCCAATGAAAAGAAATATAAAAAAAGAAGAAAATAAAATGAAACCAATCATTCAAAAAGAACTTTACTATCGAAGTTGGCTTTTGATGTTCATTTGCTTTGTTGCAATGACGTCAACAGCCCAAACCGTCAACATATCAGGTAATTCGCCTTTAGTCGCTTATCATGGGTATCCATGTTTTAGGGTTTCCGCGGGAAGTATAACCGTGTCTTCCTCTGAAGGCCAATTTGATTATGTGTATATAGATAATGTTCAGAAAGCGTATAACTCATCATCATATTGGTCGACATATTCCATTGATATTTCTGAATATTGCGACGGTAAGCCTCATAAACTTCAACTTACCAATGGAACAACGAACCGTGGTATCTGTTATATTTGTAGTGATATATTATGCGATACTGTAATAGACGGGATTTATTATATTGGAAATAATGAGACAGCTACGGTTGTTAGTATTGAGACAGATATTGAAAATCTGACAATTCCAGAGATTTGTATGATTGACGGAGTCTCATATCCTGTAACCACTATTGCGCCTTATGCCTTTTATGAGAAAACAAACTTAAAATCTATCACAATCCCCCAGTCAATAACTACCATTGGTGCCTCGGCATTTAACGGTTGTACTTCTCTTAAAGATATAATAATCTCGGATAGTGAAAGTTCCATAGAATTAGGATACAATACCTTTTCAACCGGTACAGGAAAAGGATTATTTGCAGACTGTCCGTTAGAGACATTGTATATTGGTCGTTCATATACTATAATAAATTACAATTCTTCCTATCCATATAACTCCGACCCATCAAGATACGGATATTCCCCTTTCCCCTCTACTGTCTCAACATTGACCATTGGAAACGGTGTTACTTCAATACCGGATTATTTTCTTTATAATGGCAGTCAGATAGAAAATCTGACAATCCCCAATTCTGTTACCTCAATCGGCATGTATGCATTTCGGAACAGTAGTAAAGTTAAATCTGTTGTAATTCCAGAAGGTGTCACAAGAATAGGCTATTCTGCATTTTCTGATTGCTATTCTTTGATTAAAAGTGCATATCCATCTTCGATAAGTAATCCTTTTTCATACGGAGTCTGTATTTCGTATCCTTTGTCAAGTATTATGGATGACTACGGTGTAATATACAACTCAGAGAAAACTCAAATTTATTTTGCACCTCTATCATTAGACTCAAATTATACAATTCCTAATACAGTCACTACAATCGGCAGCTCTGCATTTCGGGACTGTTCCAATATAGTCTCTGTTGTAATTCCAGAAGGAGTTACCAGAATAGGAGAGTCTGCTTTTTCAAATACAGGTCTGACGACTCTTGAATTCAATGCTACGAATTGCACGACCTGCGGTTCGTCAAGTAATCCTGCTTTCCCGTCTTCAATCACGTCATTGACCATTGGAAACGGTGTTACTTCAATACCGGATTATTTTCTTTATAATGGCAGTCAGATAGAAAATCTGACAATCCCCAATTCTGTTACATCAATCGGAAGATATGCATTTTGGAATTCTGATTCCAAACTTAAAAGTCTTACAATTGGATCTGGATTATTGAGCATTGGTGATTACTCTTTTTCACGAACAACCGGTTCATATCATCAGTATACAATACCAAAAGTGTTTTGGTTAGGTAATACACCTCCGACTGACTATACCAATATAAAGGCCTATGTGAATTATGTGGCCAACGACCAATATTCATTGAGCAATCAATTAAAATATCAGTTCTTAAGTTCTAAATTTACAGTTGACGGAACAACTTATATTCCTGTAAGTCCTTCGGAAAGAACCTGTGATGTAGTGGATTGTGTATATTCTTCAGAATTTGAGGATATAATCATTGCAGATAAAGTCTCAAATCGTGGAGTGGATATGAATGTATTGAATGTCAACAAATATGCGTTTTATAACAATGGCTATCTAAAGTCTTTGAACATCTCAAACAAAGGAAATATTGGTTCCAATGCTTTCTATAGATGTAACAATCTTCAAACAGTCACATTAGGCAATAACGTTACTGGTATTTTATCAGAGTGTTTTTATGGTTGTTTTAATCTTCAAACAGTCACATTAGGCAATAACGTTACTGGTATTTTATCAGAGTGTT
>CAMWVS010000088.1 GCA_947177775.1 uncultured Prevotella sp. | reverse complement strand
ATTTGTGAGACTACCAATTTTTTAATGGATATTTCTTATCCCGAACTGAGGTATTATGTGCATCACAGACAAACAATTTGGAAACATACAAGTCTTTCACGGTCGAAAACCTACAGTCCCAAATTCTCCAGGCCACCAATTAGAACTTTTCTGAAAATACCAACATGCCCAATCTATCAGGCAAGAAACTTATATAATTGACACATATAAAACAAAAAATCCCGCCACTAAAGGACGGGATTCTGCCATTATCGCAGTTCTTTTTCTTTCCTGATTTCTTTCGCATATATCTAATAATCAACTACTTCCTAAAAGTATATTGTTGTTTATACTGCGAAGCAGAAACTTTTCAAGCAATTCACAACCAAAAGCAAAGAGGGTCGCCGCCTTACCGCATTGTTGTTTATACTGCGAAGCAGAAACTTTTCAAGCAATTCACAACTTATCGCTGTTTCTCGATAACTTAATATTGATTGTTGTTTATACTGCGAAGCAGAAACTTTTCAAGCAATTCACAACTCCATATCGAATCAAATGGCAGCCATCAACATTGTTGTTTATACTGCGAAGCAGAAACTTTTCAAGCAATTCACAACCGACATGATGATAACCAAACTCTGACCACAATTGTTGTTTATACTGCGAAGCAGAAACTTCTCAAGCTATTCAAAACCAAGCTATTAAAAACATAAACATGTCAAAGAACAATTTGACTGTAAAGATACAACTTTTTCACATCACCTGCATCACCCAATTACATAGTTTAACATATCAACAATATAAATATAAACTCAATCTACTGAAATGACAGGAAACAAATGAAGTATGCTCGGCAAATATGGAGAAAGAATACCGCCGTAGATTATTTTACAAAACTCCATGCAGAAAAAGTATTGTTTTGGAGATTTCGCGGCCCCCGGGAGGGCTTCCCGGGGACTGCGGAGCCTCCTTTGAGGATAAAAAAAACACCGCTGACTTCCCCAAAAGAGGAACTTTGGATGCCGTAAGGGCCCCGCGGCTCTTCGTTTTTGAAAAATTTCGTGAGTTTTTGATGGCCGAAAAAGGACAAAAAAGTGGGTTTTTCAGAGCAATAAGGGCTCCGCGGGGTTGCAACGGAGGCCCCGTTGAGTTGCAACGGTGGCCCCGTTGCAATGCAATAGCAGCCCCGCGGCAGAGCAAGGAAGGCCCCGCGGCAAGCCTCCACCCCACTCTTTCAAAGGACAGGAGGAACAGCTCGATTATAAACAGCTGTGTGACAGCGCGTTGCGAAAAATATCGGTTTCTCACCGAAAAATGGCAACAAAAATATCCTTCGCGAGATTTGAAAATTTGGGAGCACGGCAGAAATATTTTGGAAAGTGGCCACGGATTTTGGCGTTAAATCAAGAAAAAACATTACGAATATCAAATTATGGGAACCGGCATGCGGCCAGCATCCCGGCATTCGTCACTCAACATTCAACATTCATTTGCGTATATCGTGGGAAATCATTAACTTTGCAGCAGAGAATTAACAGGTTTTCCAGTTTGACAGACTTATGAAAGAATTAACACTGAAGTACGGATGCAATCCGAACCAGAAGCCTTCACGCATATTCATGACCGAAGGCGAACTCCCCATCGAAGTAATCAACGGCCGCCCGGGCTACATCAATCTCCTCGACTCGCTCAACAGCTGGCAGCTCGTCCGCGAGCTGAAAGCAGCCACAGGGCTTGCCGCCGCGGCATCGTTCAAGCACGTTTCACCCGCCGGTGCAGCCGTAGGTCTGCCGTTGAGCGACACGCTGAAGAAGATTTATTTCGTTGACGACATCAAGATGGAGCTTTCGCCGATTGCCTGTGCATACGCCCGTGCCCGCGGCGCCGACCGCATGAGTTCATACGGCGATTTCGTTGCTCTGAGCGACACGTGCGACGCAGCCACGGCCACCCTCATCAAGCGTGAGGTCAGCGACGGTGTGATTGCTCCCGACTATACTCCCGAGGCTATCGAAATTCTGAAAGACAAGCGCAAGGGAACATACAACGTCATCAAGATTGACCCCGACTACGTTCCGGAGCCGGTTGAGCGCAAGCAGGTGTTTGGCGTGACCTTCGAACAGGGCCGCAACGAAATCGACCTGAGTGACCCCTCACTGTTCGAGAACATCCCCACTGAGGCCAAGGACTTCACCCCCGAGGCACGCCGCGACCTTCTCATCGCCCTCATCACCCTCAAGTATACTCAGAGCAACTCCGTCTGCTATGCAAAGGACGGCCAGGCCATCGGTATCGGCGCAGGCCAGCAGAGCCGCATCCACTGCACCCGTCTTGCCGGCTCGAAGGCAGACATCTGGTGGTTGCGCCAGCATCCGAAGGTGATGAACCTGCCATTCGTTGACGGCATCCGCCGCGCCGACCGCGACAACACGATCGACGTATATATCAGCGAGGAGCACGACGACGTTCTGCGCGACGGCACGTGGCAGCGTCTGTTCAAAGAGCGTCCCGAGGTTCTGACGATGGAAGAGAAGCAGGAATGGATTGCCAAGAACACTGATGTTGCCCTCGGCAGCGACGCTTTCTTCCCCTTCGGCGACAATATAGAGCGCGCCCACAAGAGCGGCGTACGCTATATCGCACAGGCCGGCGGCTCGGTTCGTGACGACAATGTGATCGAGACGTGCGACAAATACGGCATCGCCATGGCATTCACCGGCGTACGCCTGTTCCACCACTGATAACTTATAGCTTCAGACTTTGTAACCTTGAACTTTATGGCTGCGCACAGAAATCTGTGGCGGGATTAAGATCCGGAAAGCGAATCATAAAGTTCAAGGTTACAAGTTTAAGGCCAAATGCTTCAAGACAGATTATAAAGTAACAAGTTTTTAATATCAAAAAAAACGAAGAAATGGATATTGACGACATAATCGCAGGAGGCGGAATCGTGTTCCGTCCGGCCCGGAAAGACAACGGAGACAATGGCAAGGTGAAGACAAAAGCCAAGAAAAAGAAATACATAACCGGAGCTCACGGCAGCGGCTCGGCAAAGCAGAAAGCAAAATACCGCGAGCAACGGGCAAACAGACATAAATAGCATATCGTTCACTAAGAACCGGATGCCTTTGCTATTTAATATTCTTTTGCAATCGTTATGCAATTTTTACCCCCCCCGAAAAAGTTCGTGGATTTATTTATATAACTTTGCAGAACAAAAGAAGTTATATTCCACAAAACACTCCATTACGGCAGATGGGCATAACCAGAAGACTTGTCATGCTGCTTGTAACAACCGCCATTGCCATGACATGTCTTGCAGACATAGCGCACGCTGCCACGGCAAATGACGAACAAGCCGACTCCATCCTGAAAGACCTGAGACGTCATTTCAACAGCGCCAACAAAGACAGCCTGTATCAGACGGCTGCCAGATATCGTACATATCAACTGGACAAGGGAGACATCTACCGGTATTACCAGGGATGGCAGTACGAAATCATATACGAAATCAATTCCAACAACTTCTACCACGCCATGCGCAAGACCATCATGATGTCCGAAGACATGAAAATGCGCAAGGAGAATGACATGCTGTACAACGCCACCTATCTCTTCGGAATAATCTACTCACTGCAGGGCAACGTTGATATGGCCAAGACATGCTTCTACAGGGCTTTGGAGGAAGGAAAAGACCAACCGCCGGCCAAACTCGTGAACATATACAAGGAACTGGCCAACGTCGAGATGGACGATGAGCCGGAAAAGGCCATGAAAAACATCGACCACGCCATAAGAATAATCAGTCAGGCCAAACTGAAATACGAATACAGCGATGCCATAGCCTTCAAGATTATCGTTGCGTTCATGCTAAAGGACATGGAACTCGTCAGAAACCTCTACAAGGACTACATGCAGATGCAGAAGGACTACGGAAACGAGTTCTCCACGACATACTACACATACGCCACAATATGTGAACGGGCCGCCGAAGGCAAATATGGCGAAGCCCTGAAATGGGTCGACAAGCTGGCGGGAATAGACAGATATAAGTTTGAAACCATCATCCATGAACTTTTCGGAAACACCGAAAAGGCTTTCATGGCCCAAAAGAAATATATCCACACCAAAGATTCCATCAACAGCACAATCATGGTTCAGGAACTCAATGACGCCACGAATGATGTTGAAATGAACGCCATGCGCCACAAAGCCAACAAGGACAGAGTCAAGAAAAAGGTAATGACGGCGGTCATCTTCGGTGCGGCGGTCATCATCCTCATTCTCATATTCGTCATCCTGAACAGACGGGCCAACATGATGAAGCTGAAGAAAAAGAATTCGGAACTCGAAATCCTACGCTACAAATCAGAGGAAGCGGAACGGTTCAAGAACAACATAATTCAGAACATGAGTCATGAGATACGTACTCCGCTAAACATCATATCCGGATTCACGCAACTCATCTGCCAACCGGGATTCACCCCTTCCGACGAGGAGAAAGCGGAAATTGCAAACCACATCACCGCCAGTTCCGACAACCTCGTCAGAATCATAAACAATCTGCTCTATGTCGCTGCAAAAGAGAGCGAAAGCTATGCTTCCCAAAAAGACGACATAGCGCTCAACGGCCTGTTGCGCAGTCTCATCGGAACCTATCAGAAGACTCTCACGGATGACGTCAGCTTCGCTTTCGTCACCGACATTCCCGACGACTTCCACTTCATGAGCAGCACCAAAGGCATTGAAACCATTTTCGACAATCTGCTCAACAATGCCCGCAAGTTCACAAACAATGGCAATATCACGCTGCGGTGTTCCTTCGACGAGAGAAAGGAATATGTAGTCATCAGCGTGACCGACACGGGAACGGGCATACCGGACGACCAGCAGGAACAGATTTTCAATGTTTTCTATAAGGTGGACAACTCGAAAGAGGGGCTCGGAACCGGTCTTTCCCTATCCCGCCATATAGCAAGACAACTCGGCGGTGAGCTGAAACTGGACAGCAGCTACCGCAGCGGCGCACGCTTCATACTGCTTCTGCCCGTCAGAAGTGACTGAATATGGAATCTGATGGTGTTTCAAAATGTTTCTCTGCATTTTGAAACATCCTCATGCTTATCACTGATATTTTCCGGGGCAAATCAGGTAAAGACACACTCTGCGAGGGACACCGTCCTGTTGTCCGCCTCGTTTATAGACACCATCGCGGCCGGAAACGCCACGCGGTATGAGAGCTGTGTGTGTGCCTGACAAAATCATATCCCCAAAAAAAGAAAAACCGGCAGGCGAATCCTTTCGGACTGCCGGCCGGCTTATCTTTCCTTTCCTAATCTCAGCCTTATGCCTTCTTAGGAGCAGCGGTTCTCTTCTCCTTAATGCGGGCCTTCTTACCTGTGAGCTTACGCAGATAGTAAAGCTTGGCACGACGCACCTTACCAATCTTGTTGACCTCGATGCTGTCAATGTTGGGTGACTCAATCGGGAAAATACGCTCTACACCAACGGTGCCTGACATCTTACGTACAGTGAAACGCTTCTTCTCGCCATGGCCGGAAATCTTGATGACAACACCACGGTAGAGCTGGATGCGCTCCTTTGTACCCTCGATAATTTTGTAAGCGACAGTCACAGTGTCACCGGACTTGAACTCCGGAAACTGCTTGCCGGTTGCAAATGCTTCCTCAGCAACTTTAATTAAGTTCATTGTACTTTATAATTAAATTTGTTCTTATCGTTCCAACGCAACATAACGGGCAACACGTTACTTCCCGCCAGCGATTACGCCGAAAAGCGGGTGCAAAGTTACGACATTTTATCGGTTTCAGCTAATTTTAGCCAGGCTTTTTTTGCTGATTATCTGATTTTTAGTTACTTTTGCGTCAAATTTTCACAGAAGAATATGCACATCGGATATATTTCACGCGTTCTCCCGCTGGCCGCTGCCGCACTGCTGGCCGGCTGCTCGTCACAGCAGACGGCAACGGTGGCGTCTGTTGAACGCAGCCGCATACTGGTGGACAGCCGGTATGACGCCGCTCCCGACGCAGAAGCGGCAGAGATTATCGAGCCTTACAGGCATGTAGTGGACAGCATCATGAGCCCTATTGTCGGACGGTCGGCCGGCTACATGAGCGCACAGCGTCCGGAAAGCGATCTGTCCAACCTCCTGGCCGACATCCTCGTGTGGGCCGGCCGCGACTACGGCGAACAGCCCGTCATGGGAGTCTACAATATGGGAGGAATAAGGGCGGCACTGCCCGAAGGCGATGTTACGTATGGAGATGTGCTGGAAGTTGCCCCGTTTGAAAACAAGATATGTTTCCTCACCCTGACCGGCAGCGACCTGCTCGAACTGTTCCGGAACATGGCCAGCGTGGGCGGCGAAGGCGTAAGCCACGGCGTCGAACTGGTTATCACAGGCGACGGCAGACTCACAAGCGCACGCCTCAACGGACAGGAGATTGACCCTGAAGCGAACTACCGGATTGCCACAATCGACTATCTTGCCCAAGGAAACGACAAGATGGAGGCATTCAAGAAGAAAAAGGACTTCAATGCCCCCGCAGCGGAAGAAAACGACACGCGCTATATCATCTCGGCATACTTCCGGGAGATGGCCAGACAGGGAAAGACCGTGGAAAGCAAAGTGGAAGGACGGACAACGGTCAGATAAAAGCACAGAACAGCTAACGAGGCGCTTCGATGCGACTCGGCTATATCAAGCTATATTAAGAAGAAAACGATGAAAAGCAGAATACTTTTGATGGCGGTAATGTGCTGCATGACGGCACTGTCCGCAATGGCACAGGAAAACAAGCGCCAGCTGGTCATACTCCACACCAACGACACTCACAGCACGGTGATGCCTCTGAGCGAAAACCTCAATGACACGATGAAAGCAGGCCGCGGCGGCTTTCTGCGCCGAATCGCCATGGTCAAGGAAGAACGCACCAAGGACCCGGACCTGCTGCTGTTCGACAGCGGAGACTTCTCGCAAGGCTCACCCTACTACACACTATATAAGGGTGACGTGGAGGTCCGGCTGATGAATCTCATGGACTACGACGCAGTGACAATAGGAAACCACGAGTTCGATTTCGGTCTGGAAAACATGGCGAGAATATTCCGGATGGCCGAGTTTCCCATCGTCTGTGCAAACTACGACTTCACCGGCACACCCGTCGAAGGCACTGTCCGCCCATACGTAGTGCTGGAGCGCAAAGGACTGCGCATCGGTGTATTCGGACTTTCGCCACGTCTCGACGGTCTCGTCTCCAAAGAGAACTATCGCGGCGTGACGTTCATCGACCCGATAGAGAAAGCGCGCGAAGTAGCCGGACTGCTGCGAAACGATGAACACTGTGACGTCGTTGTCTGCCTGTCTCACCTCGGCTGGCTTCAGGCGAAGCCGGAAGTAGACGACAGCACGCTCATAGCTGCCACACGCGACATCGACATCGTGCTTGGCGGCCATTCACATACATATCTTAAAGAACTGGAATGGGTGAACAACGCCGACGGCACTCCCGTTCCTGTCGACCAGAACGGCAAGCACGGAATATTCGTCGGAAGAATTGTTCTCAACTGCGAGAAGTAGGATTACTCAAAATAGAATGTGAGGACAAACATCTTGCTGTGACCCGATCTCACGGAATTGGCATAGGCCCGCATCGAAGCATCCTGCAACTGGTCGGCATGGCTTCCGTCGAGTGCGTTCGTCAGACTATAACAGAATTTCAATTCAGGTATGAACTTGAAGAACGGCAGATAGAAATCACACCCCAATCCCACCTCCACGAACGTGTCGTAGCGCTTCAGACGGATATAGTCCTGGGCCTTGCCCGTGAGATTTATCATCGGATTGATGCCCGCCATGACATAAGGACGGTGGTTGTTGAAGCGAGGCGCACTGAACTTGATGTCCAACGGAATTGAGATATACGTGTTCTTCAGGTCCTGCGTCGATGTCGTGGGGCGGCCGTTCTCATCAAGACGCGACAAGTTGACGAACGACAGATGCTTGGCACCAAAGTGCATCGTCGGCGTCAAACGGGCCGAAAGATTGGCACTGATACGCGCTTCGGCCGTAACACCGACACTGAATCCGGGATTCCAGTTGTCCGCATCACAAAGGATTGTCTGCTCCGTCACCGTTCCGTCAGCTCCGGTAATCGTTTGCGGACCGACATTCTCCATCTCAATATCCTGCATGTGCATACCCACAAGAATACCGAAATGCAGCGGCCGAAGGTCTATATACGGCTTGTTCTGTGCCGTGCGCTCCTGAGCGGAAGTCCGACAAACGGCAGCCAGCAATATCATAAAGGTAAGAATCTTCCTCATATTACTTAATATAACGTAGAAACCGCCCACTTATTATATTCCTTCTCCCTTTTCGTCGCAACACTTCTTCCACCCTCTCCGCAGTTCCCCGCTTTGCTTCCACATACCCCCGCCAAAACACCGCCAATTTATTTCGACAACGTATAAATTATTAAAATAAATAATCAAAATTAGGTAGTTCTCAGATTTAATTAGTACTTTTGTGTACTAATTTATTGGTATTAATTTATAAACTAATTCAAAATTATGGCTTACGTTATAAGTGACGATTGTATCGCATGTGGTACATGTATCGACGAGTGCCCCGTTGGAGCTATCTCTGAGGGCGATAAGTATTCAATTAATCCTGATGTCTGCACAGAGTGCGGAACTTGCGCTGATGTATGTCCCTCTGAGGCTATCAGCCTCCCGGCTTAATTGTTTCTTTAGAAATAAAACAGAGGCTGTGTCGTAATTCGGTTTTACGGCGCAGCCTCTTTTTTGTGTGCTTGTA
>CAMWVS010000087.1 GCA_947177775.1 uncultured Prevotella sp. | reverse complement strand
GAATCAGTCCTAATTTTTTGAGACATCAAAAAGTTTTATCGGACAGCAATATTTTTCTTTAGCCATTCAACTCTGCGCAAATCCGGCAGATGCTTGATTGAGAAATTTTCAAATTTGGCTTTGAAACCGTTACCGTCAGGGCTGGCTCCCATAATCCCTACCATGACCGGATGATTGTCTTGCAGCCAGGCGTTGCGCATCATCGTGTATTCCTTGTCATCGAAAGAATAGAAAATTTCCACGGCATCCAGTCTGCGTACAGCCTTAATCCATACAAACGGCACGGGCTTGTCCAACGGTATGATACTCCAATCACTTGTATGATGGGTTACAACGGTACTAAGATTATACTTTCCGTCCACGAACTCAATACCGGCTTTGATATAGTTCTCGTGGTCAATGCGTAACATCAGTCCCGACTGGTCGAAACGGGCCTTGTAGTCGCCGGATATTTTTACTTTCACTTCAAACTCCCCGCCACGCAGTGTGTACAGAAACGGGGCATCATCTACGGTAAATCCATAGTGGGATATGCGCCAATAATCAGTCTGTGGAGTGACATTCATCGAAAGCGAGTTTTTCTCGATTTTCCATTGTTCGGGTTCATTGAACCACTGCATCTTTTCCAATGATTGCGCCATGCAGGTGGATGAAGCGGCAATCATCATTCCACTTAATAGTAACTTTTTCATATTCCAATATATTATTAATGTTGTAGTTCCCGATGGCATTAAATGATTATATTCGTGGCACAATACTTTGCACGTCTGCCTTTCGGCTGTTAATTCCGCATCATTATTGGCATCGTACAGTTTTCCTTGCCGGCACTTTTCCTTTTCACTTATCATAAATAACCATTTATTTTATTTACCTTTGCAAAGGTAAGGTGTTGTTATATACTGCACAATGATTATAAATAACCATTTTTTTCAAATTTCCGGATATGGATACGATTGATATATTGAGCAGAGAGTTTTCCACACAAGTTTTTCCGGAAGAACAGCCGTACTCAGAGTTGCTGGATAAGTATAGGTGTATGGCCTGCAACTATGCGCGGATGGAAAGTGCGGTAGCCGTATTGAGTGATATGCGTACCAATATAAGTTATATTTATTATGGTCGTTTTTCCAGAATGCTGAAAATCGATAAATGCGGAGATGAAGATAAGGTTTCTTCCATTTGGGAAAAAGAAATATTCAGTCTCATTCATCCTGACGATTTGGCAGGGAAGCACTTACAGGAATTGTGTTTTTTTCATTTCGTCAGACACCAGCCCAGAAGGAAGCGTACCGATTATTATCTGATAAGCAAACTTCGCATGAAGGACAGTACAAACAATTATATACCGGTATTGCATCGGATGTTCTATGTACCGGCCCCTTCTGACGACACGCTGTGGCTGGCTTTATGCCTTTATAGTCCGTTGATGTTTGATATTCCGGCCAAATGTCTGATAGTCAATTCCACCAACGGTCAAATGACAGAAATCGGCAAACAGGACAACACAAGGATTCTGTCCGTTAGAGAAAAGCAGGTGTTGAACCTCATAGACAAAGGAATGACAAGTAAGAAAATAGCCGAAACACTTTCTATCAGCATAAATACGGTCAGTCGGCACAGACAGGAAATTCTGTGCAAACTCCAAGTGAAAAACTCCATTGAAGCTTGCCGGGTTGCAAAAGATCTAAAACTGATTTGAGCATCAAACAAAACCACTTGGTTGGAATTAAACTCTTCGTATGACCGTATTCCGGTGCTGCCGCTCAGATGTATGCCGCCAACCGACATTGTGGCTTCACCGGAGTGCGGCCCTGCAAGGATAACCTACATAGATAATGAATGCGTTATACAGGTTGCGGTTGCTGAATGGTTGTCAGTCTTCTCACAACTGTTAAAAACTCGGAAGAAATCGGACAAATGCCTCAAAATCCTTGAAGAATTCTGAAATGAAAATCTTTTGGCCGCAAATTCGCGAGTTTTGCGCGTGCATCTTTTTCTTCCTGAGCCTCTGCGTGTTACGGCGGTTTTAGCCGAAGTGTGCAATTTTTTGTCGGGTTTTATTCTGCCGTAAGGCCCTTACGGGGTTGCAACGGGGCCCTTACGGCATTGCAACGGGGCCGCCGTCATCATGCAATAAGGCTGCTTTTGCAGGGTCGGGAGGGCCTCCCGGCTCGGCGGCGACAAGAAAACCGGGTGACGGCGGGGCAGAATGTCAAAATTTCGGCTTTGGCGCGTTCCAGAATTAAATTTTTCAAGTGTTAAATTTCGTGATATTATTGTGACACGGTGAATGGCGTTTTTGGTAATGGCAATTCTGTCTGATGTCATTCATGGCGTCACAACACCGTGGGCTCAGCCCTTTGTTGGGACAAAACTCGGTGCATCCGCGCTATCATATACCGGCATTCCGGATTTCGGATTCCGGATGCATCGGGGCATCACTACGTGGAGCTGAATTTCAATCAGGTAGATAGCTGAGTGGTTACATAATAAATGAGGAAATGTTAAAAAAACGCGTGGCACCGAAAAAAAACGGCGGAATTTTTGGCGGAACGGCCGGAATGTTTTACTTTTGCAGTGTACTATTAAAGTGGTACACATTTTAAACCAACAAAAACCAATATATATATGATTGAAATCAGCAACATCAGTTTCGGGTATGGCAGCCGTCTCGGCTTCCTTCCTGGCAAAAAGAGTGGTGAGGGCAAGTCGGCCGACGTCTTGAAAGACTTCAGTCTGACGTTGCGTGGGAACAACATCTACGGTCTTTTGGGTCGCAACGGAACGGGCAAGTCGACACTGCTCTATCTCATCGCCGGACTGCTCAGTCCGCGTCAGGGGCGCATAACGCTTGACGGCGTCGAGACCCGTCTGCGCCGTCCTGAGCAGCTACGCGAGATATTCCTCGTGCCCGAAGAGTTTGACCTGCCGCCGGTGACGCTCGACAGCTACGTGAGGGTGAACGCCCCGTTCTATCCGCATTTCAGCCGCGAGATTCTCGACGCCTGCCTGCGCGACTTCGACCTCCCGCTGTCGCTCCGTCTGGGCGAGCTGTCGATGGGGCAGAAGAAGAAAGTCTACATGAGCTTCGCTCTCGCCTCGGGCACCCGGGTGCTCATCATGGACGAGCCTACCAACGGACTTGACATACCCTCGAAAAGCCGTTTCCGCCGCGTGGTGGCCAACAGCATGACCGACGACCGCATTATCATCATCTCTACACATCAGGTGCACGACGTCGAACAGCTTCTTGACCATGTAGTCATGGTCGACACTGACGGTCTCCGGCTCGACGCCTCCGTGGCCGATCTGTGCTCACGCTATTCCTTCGAACTGCGACAGTCGGGCAGTGCTTCGGACGACGTCATCTATGCCGAGCCGTCGCTGCAGGGCAACGCCGTGATTGCGGCCCGCCGGGAGGGCATGGCCGAGACGCAGCTCAACCTCGAACTGCTTTTCAACGCCGTCCAGCAGCGGGTGATATAGAAAGAGAATGAAGAACTGGTTTTGAAAAAACTTCGGGCCGTTCTTCAGAATATTGTCTTCTCGTGGCGTGGCGGGCCTGCTGCGGATGGCGACGGACGTTGTTGCCACATAGAATTGCCGCCAGTCCGGTCAGAGACCCGGCCGCCGCCGGTTCATAATTAAAAAGAATAAAAGAACACAAAAAGAAAGAAAGGAAATCTCATTATGGAAAAAGGATTTGACCTGAAACGTTTCGGACTAATGGTCCGTTGGGATCTGATGACAAACTGGAAGTCGTCGGTCCGCATCGTGCTCAGTATGGCTCTCGGTCTGCTGCTGATGTATGAGTTGAACATGATGAATATGCATAAGTATGACGCTGCCATCCCCGGCCAATGGCAGAGAAGGTTGTTGGATATGGTGGCGGAGACAAACATAGCTTTCGTGTTTTTCATGCTTGCGGGCGCCGCCCTTATATTTGTCTGCATGAAAACCCGCCAGCAACGCATCGCCTTCATCATGCTTCCGGCCTCGCCGGCCGAGAAATTCCTCTCACGGCTGCTTTATGCCACTGTTGGCTTCTTCGTGATGTTCTTCGCCGCCTCGGTCATCGCCGACGTACTGCGCCTCGTCATCTGCCTCATTGTCGGTCCGCGCATGTTCAGTTCGGTCGTGCTCACGGGCATGGGCGAGCTATACGACGGCATCACAGGGCTGCTGACGGGATGGGACGATCGGGAGAGCGGCTTATTGTTCTACACACGTGACATTACAGAAGGGCTGTGGGATATGGCGACGTTCGTTTCCATGGCGTTGTTCGTTCATGCCTTATATCTCCTTGGCGGCTCGCTTTTCCGCCGTCATGCGCTGCTGTCCACGACGTTCTCCCTGATTGCCATCGGACTCATATTGGGCTGGCTGAATGTCAGTCCCTACTCGGTGAACGTCATGATCGGCGATGTTATAAAGCCGACCCGCATATTCCCATTCTTCTTCGGCGTCCTGACCGTGCTCTGCTACTGGGGCGCATACCGGATATACTGCCGTATGCAGGTCATTAACAACAAATGGATAAATCTATGACAGTGACTTTCAGCAACGACAAGGCCATCTATATTCAGATGGCCGACCGCCTCTGCGACGAAATTTTGGCCGGAACCTACGGTGCCGACGGACGCATACCGAGCGTGCGCGAATATGCTGTCATGCTCGAAGTGAACACCAACACGGCCGTCAAGGCATACGACGCGCTGGCCCGTGACGGCATCATCTACAACCGGCGTGGTCTCGGCTATTTCGTCAGCCCCGAGGCGCGCGACACCATCATGCAGTCCCGCCGCCGCGAATTCGTCGACCGCACGCTCCCCGAGATGTTCCGCAACATGCGACTGCTGGACATTGGTATTGATGAGGTGGTGGAAAGGTGGAATGAAGATGCTTTAACGTAATCTGCCGGCAATGGAAAATATTGTTTATAGACAATGGACATGTAGATAAGTTGGAAAAACAGATAGATATAAGGAGAGATGAAGAACCGTGGCTTTGGGTTCAATATCAGGCCATACGTCATTTGTCTCTCCTTGTATATTGTCGTGGTGGTGGATTAAGAGGGAATATCTGATTTCTTGTCAATACACTTTAAAGGAGAATGGTTGAGTATCGATGTATTGCAAGATAGTTTTTGGGATTTTGGGGAGTTCTATAACACCCTCGTTTCTATTTCCGATGCTATCCTAATTTGTGTGAACTTCCGTAATTGACAGTGTTGCTTACATAATTATTGTATTATATATGGTTTTTCTTTCATATTGCAACAAAAATATGCATGTTATGTTAATAATCGTCAAATAGACGGGTCTTATAGAACAACGGTATGGGAAAAACGCTATATTTGTGACAGTGAACCGGATAAACACATAATTAATAATAATTAAAATACTAATGCTTATGGTCAACTATTTTAATGTACAGACAATTCAGGCCTGCCTCGATGAATATATGATTCGCATGGGTAAGACCAAAATCGACGAGATTGAGGCTAATCATGAGCTTGAGCGTGCGGGGCTTATGGCTGATGATGCGGAGTATCCCGGTGAGCCTTTGAGAGAGTTTCTCGGGCAGTTGCGCGACACGAATTCGCTTCCGAAGAACATCACTTTGCTTAATTCGGTCTGGGCCATCAGACACTCGAGAACAAATGCGAAGTCGTTGCTGATATTCAAGGATTATTCCTGATGTCTATATTTCCGGGCGCGTGGGAACCGGCGGATTTTTTTACGCGCCCGGAAATGTTTCTTTTTCTTTGGAAACAGTCCGACGGGAAACTTAAATATAATATAATTGAATGTCTTATAGGTTAAAATACTTTAATGTGGAGTAACTTCGGGACGTTAGGTTCGTCATATATGTATAAATTTGTACGACGGAACTTAATACATTAAATTAATACATATACGAAACTATGCAGAAGAATTACATTGCTGTAGCCATCGCGGCCGTATGTCTCACCATGAGCAGCTGCGTGAGCAAGAAGGCCCTTGAGGGCTGTCAAAACGAGAACAAGGAACTGAGCCGCAGTTATCAGGAGGCAAAGGAGCAGTTGGCCGCAAGTCGCGCCCGTGTCACAAGCCTGGAAGAACAGCTTGAAGTCCAGAAGAAAGGAACTGCAGCTCTCCAGCAGGCTCTTGACAAGAGCCTTACGGCCAGCAATCAGACGACTGTGAATATATCAAAGTTGGTAGACCAGATAAATGAGTCAAACCAGTATATCCGCCATCTGGTTGAGGTGAAGAGCAAAAGCGATTCGCTCAACATGGTGCTGACGAACAATCTGACACGTTCGTTGAGCCGCGAAGAGCTGAGCGAGGTTGACGTCCAGGTGCTCAAGGGCGTTGTTTATATCTCGCTGGCCGACAATATGCTTTATAAAAGCGGAAGCTATGAAATCAACGACCGTGCGGCCGAGACCCTCAGCAAGATTGCCAAGATCATTATGGACTATAAAGACTATGACGTTCTGGTGGAGGGAAACACGGACGATGTTCCAATCTCGCGGGAAAATATCCGCAACAACTGGGATCTTAGCTGTCTGCGCGCATCCAGCGTCGTGCAGTATCTCCAGAATCACTATGGCGTTGACCCGAAGCGTCTGACAGCCGGAGGTCGCGGCGAATACAATCCGCTTGCCGATAACACGACAGAAGCAGGCAAGGCTCGCAACCGCCGCACACAGATTATCATCACGCCGAAGCTCGACCAGTTCATGGACCTCATCGACAAGGCTCCTGAGGCAGAGTGATTCAGGCGGCAGAAGAGAAAAACAGGATTGACAGAAGAGTTTTACTGAAGTTGGATAAAGGACCGTATGTCTTGTTGTAAAACACGGCATACGGTCCTTTATCTTTTTTGTCTTTGGACGGCGAGGGAGCTTCCAGGGGCGTTGCGGGTGAAATCGGCGTGAAAGAATATAATCTTTGCGCATATATTCTATTTCTATCATTCACACCAGCGTTGCAAGTTTATAGTGGGTGAGGGGCTTTATGCTGACAGACCGGAAGAGGGCCTGTCAGAAATACAGATGAAGCGCCTTGATAGAGCAGGGGAGGAGCGGTCGCGTCGGCATACAAAGAAAGGCGGGAGCTTGCAGTCAGATGGCTGCGGGCTCCCGCCTTTTGGCGTGTTGTCGGTTACTTTCGTTCCGGCGTCAGCGGATCATCTTCCATGTCCGTCCGTCCTGACGTATGATTATCAGTCCGCGGTGAGAGGCGGCGTCGACGCGGCGTCCGTCCGTTGTGTAGGCCTCATACGGGCGTGACAGGTCCGGTCTGCCGGTTTCTTCCTTAACGTCGCTGATTCCGGCGGGATTGGTGACGGCCGTAACTTTCATGCTCTTGATCTCCCATGTCGCGCTCTCGGAATTTGTGCTGCGATAGTGGAAGCCAATCTTGATTTTCTGTCCGGCGTATGAGCTGATGTCTATATATCCGGACTCCTTGAATGTCCATGAGTTGCCTGCCGGCCATGCGATACCGCTTAAGGGTGTGGTTTGACCGCTGCTGATGATTTCCACGGACAGCGTCGTTGACGGGCTGGCGCAGAAGTTCACGGCGTGGTTGAACCACAGAGTGGCCTCGTCGTATCCGGTCAGGTCAATTTCCGGTGTCATTAGAGTTGCGTCGGCAGTGTGGTTGGCTTTGCTGTAGAAGGCGCTGCCTTTCCATCCGTATTCACTGTCGGTCTTCCAAACTTCAAATCCTTCCTGCGGGAGAACAGTGCTTACCGTCGTGCAGCCGCCAGTTCCCGCCGCAAAGTCTTCATAGTAGATAATTGTTTCCGTAGGTCCCGGATCCGGCGAAGTTCCTCCGCCATTATAGTTGTCTGAGCAAATAGTCTTGTCGGGGTCAAAATCAAAGTCTATGCTATCGCCCCAGATATATTCCATAAGGTTCGGAAAATCGACAAACGGATTGCGGTTGCCTTGAATTTTGCTTACCTCATTGTTGCGTTTCACTTCCTGCTCGTCAACCATGTCGGTTTTGGCCCACTCTATATATAAGGTATAGGCCCACTTCTGAAGCGTTGGATAGTCGCCTTGCTGTAGAATCTGTAGAGCCTGCGTGCCCGTCCATGTATAGTTCTGATATGCCGTCGCCATGTACATATAGCCGCGGGCGAAATCTCCCTTCCACTGGTCGGCCGGCTCCCATAGCTGATATCCTCTGTTGCCGGTGCCGATGCGTGTGCATCCGTTGTCGGTCTTGACCGTCGTGACCTTGCCCATCGGGTAGTTCGACTTCAACGAATTGATTTTCTGTTCGCATGGCATGAGGTTGTATAAGTCCTTGTATGCCTGCACCTTTGAGCCGCCCCACCAGCTCTTTGGGAATGAATGTTCGATATTCATTCCGCTGACAGAAGCGCCCTTACTGCCGAAATATCGCTTGTCGTTGCTGTAGCGGTCGATCACCATGCCGTCGTCAGCGCGGTCTGTCGTATAGAATCCTTCCCAGGTGTGGCCGGATCCCGAGCCATAGTCCAGAACGTTGGCGTCCTTGATTAGTTCATGAACGGCGGATTTCAGTGCCGCGCCTTTTTTGCCTTTCAGTGAAGAGTAATATCCGTCGGGTATCTGTGCTTGCAAGGCTCCTCCGACAAGCAGCATCATTAGTGCCGCCGCCATTTTCTTAGTATAATTCCTTATCATACATATAGATGTTTTTAGATTGTTTGTCTTAATTTCATGCAAAGTTAATGCTATTTATTTAAATAAAGTGTGGCGACTGGCTCTTTTTTTTGAACCTCCTCTGTTTGTTAAAATAATATCTCGGAATTTAACATTTGAAATTTTTAATTCTGGAGTGCGGCTTTGCTTGATTTTTTACATTTTGTGTCCGTTCCGATCCTA
>CAMWVS010000086.1 GCA_947177775.1 uncultured Prevotella sp. | reverse complement strand
CGTATATACATATCGGCAATAAATTATATTTTGATTATTTTTTCAATATTTAGTTTTTGGATTTATAACAAAATATTCGTATCTTTGCCGCGATTATCATAACAAGAGGACCGCTGAAGTTTTTTACAACACAAGTTCATAAAATAATTAACGATATTCAATTAACACAAACATACATATTTAGATATATATATATTAATTCTATCTTTAAAAATACTCATTTATGGTAAAACTCTACAAATCAATCATGGTATTGATGCTCAGCATTATTACTCTTGCTGCCAATGCCGTCAATTTCACAATCAATGTTGACGACCCTGAACGTGTCAAAGTCAGCGTGGCCTATGAAGAAAAAAGCATCGTGGCTGGAGACAACGTGTTCGACGTGGCAGAATACAGTCAGGTAGTAATCGAAGCAAAGGCCGGTACACTGATACAGTCGATAGTCAGAACATCAGACGGCGGTTCGGAATATATAACCAACATGACAAGCTGCAACCTATATGTTTCATCCTACAACGAAGGCGAAACGTGGACAGTAACGTCGGGAATGGAAGCTGATGTGCGCACGGGCGTGTGCCGCGTGACAGTGGACGACGCTTCCAAAGTACGCATCCAGCGCAACGGTACCTACTCTGCTGTCACACTCAACGACGGGCTCAACGAAGTGCGCTATATCCCCGGAACGGAAACACAGTTAATGATAGCCTCCAGCAACTATGGAACATCACTCTATAAAGTCACACACAACGGCAATACGCTGGAAGCACAGTATAACACGTGGTATGTCAACCTCACAGGCGACGACGAAGTGGAAATTCTCGCCAACTTCCCCGACATCAATGTTCCGGTTCACTTTGTATATGCAGACGATGAGTCAAAGGGGTTCATCACTGGTGTGACCGTTGACGCCACACAGGTGGACAACTACAACGACGAGGATTTCAGCGTGAAAGCCGGTACGTCCATCACCATAAGCGGCAACACCACCGACTATGCTCTCGACGAACTGACAATCAACGGAGCTCCCGTGACCTATTTCTACGGCTCATACACAACAAACATTACCGAAGAGACCACCATCTCTGTGAAAGCCCACAAGTATGGAACCATCAGCGCAACGCTCAATATTGACGATCCTGCCAACATGAACGTTTACCGCGGCTACAGCTACAACGGCGAACTGATTTCCGGTCTCGTGAGCGGACAAAACACGATAGAAGTCAGCGAGACCAACACTACTATCAGCATCGTTCCGCAGTCCGGATGTTACATCACGTCCGTGACCGACAACGAAGGACAGTCATACTACGCTGACTATAACGGCAGCTATACAGTAACGCTAAAGGATGGCATGACTGTCAACATCGTTTCCGGAGCAATCTCGCGCGACAGCAAAGCCATCGTTTATATAGACAACCGCTCGGCCGCAGCCCAGTATTTCAGCTTCACCCGCAACGACCATTCCGAAGTGGACCTCAAGTCAGGCTACAACACGGTGGAATTCTACAGCGGCGACAATCCGATGGGATTGTCATGGTATGGAGCACCCTACGCCAACGTTTTTCTTAACGGAGAAACAGTTGCACCTATGTATGAAGGTTCCACATCATATCAGATATCGGTTGAAAACGGCGACGTACTCAAGATATATCTGGCATCCAACCCGAAGACATACGGTGTGACATTCTCTATGGACGACAAAATCAATGCCGGTGAAATCAGCGTCAAGCGCGACATCATGACAACAGTGGCCGACTGGGCCGGAGGATTCAGCGTTCTGCAGGGAACGCAGATTGACATTGCCGCCGAAAACGTCAGCGTGACGGTAAACAACGAAACGGTTGTTCCTGTTGACGGCATATTTACATTTGTCGTGAGCGACAACACTAATGTCAGCATCGCCATCCCCACAGCCATCAACGACACCAAAGCCGCTGACAACAACGGCAGACACTACGTCTACAACATGCAGGGCATGAAGATTCTCGATAATGCCGACGCCATCAACAGTTTGCCGGCAGGTGTATATATCATCAACGGCAAGAAGGTTGTAGTCCGTAAATAAAAGGAATGGGAAAGCCGGACTTCGTATAGAATAAATACCGGTTACACAGGCCGCGCGAAAAGAAAAAAAATCAGCGCAGTCTGTGTAACCGGCGTTTTTATGATACAGCAACGGCCCATGCGTGGAATGAGTTGCCCGCAAACATATAAATGCGTTAAGGGCATGCATATCCATAGCCACGGAAACACTATACACACAAATGTATATAAAGCAAAACAGATAAATAAAAATGAAGAAAACTCTTTTATTCTCACTATTCCTTTTCGGAGGATTCTGTTCCGTATCGGCACAGTCTAAACTCGACCTCATGAGCCGGGCGCGTCTGCGCACCGAACGTCTCATACAGTCGGGAACCATCAAGGACAGCACAGCCGTCAGAAAACTACGCGCCATGGAAGCACAAAACGGCGTGCCCGAAAATTGCACACTCGGATTCGTAAGACTGGAGACAGGAGCCTCTACCGACGAACTTGTTGCCGAAGGCGCAACGGTGCTCAGCCGCCGCAACGATATTGCCATCGTCCAGATGGCAACGGCCGACGTGGAGAGACTTTCGCAACTCAAAAGCGTACGCACCATGCAACTCAACCGGCCCGTGAGCCATAAAATGGACAAAGCACGCGAAGCCTCGGATGTGACATCAATACATTCGGGACTCGATCTGCCCCAGGCATACACGGGACGCGGAGTAATCGCCGGCATCGTGGACGGCGGAATGGACCCCAATCACATCAATTTCAAGAATGACGACGGAACCAGCCGTGTGAAATACCTCGGACACCTGCGTCTCAACAACTCGCAGACACAGATGCTCGAAACACGCTATACGGACGAGACCGTGGGCGGATTCACCACCGACGACAACACTACCTTCCACGGCGCCCACACCATGGGTATCATGGCTGGCAGCTACCGCGGCGACGTGACAGCAGCGACGCATAACGGCAGCAGCGTCACCATCGACAAGATGTCATGCCCATATTATGGCGTGGCCACCGAGGCAGACATCGCCGCGTCCTGCGGCACACTGATGGACGCCTTCATCGCCTATGGCATAGACGACATTCTCGACTATGCCTACCGCAACAATCAGCGCGCGGTGATAAACCTCTCGCTCGGAAGCAACGTCGGCCCGCATGACGGAAGCGACATAATGCACCAATATATCGACGCCGCCGTGAAGCAGGACAACGCTATCTTCTGCGTCTCGGCAGGCAACGAGGGCGACATACCTATCGCCCTCAACGGAACGTTCTCACCAGAACGCACGGAAATCAAGACCTTCATACGCCCGTACGTCTACAGCAACGTGCGCTACGGAAACCTTGCCGTCTACAGCAACGACGCCACCGAATTTGAGATACAGGCCGTCATATACAACCAGTCACGCGGCCGCATTTCGTTCCGGATGCCAGTCAGCAGGAGCACAGACGGCGTGGCACAGTACTGGGTCAGCTCTGCCGACTTCCAGCAGGACTCTTCCGACCAGATAGCAGCCAATCTGGCTACGGCCTTTGACGGCTATGTCGGTATCGGCTCGATGTTCGACGAGAACACCGGACGCTACTATGCCATGATTGACTACTACACCGTGGACAGCGAGAAGAACGCCGACGGAAACTATATTCTCGGCTTCGTTGTCACAGGTAAAGACGGCCAGCGCATCGACTGCTTCTGCGACGGAGCGTTCACTGCTTTCGACAACTATGGATATAGCGACTGGGACAACGGTATGTTCGACGGAAGTATCAGCGACATGGCCTGCGGAAAGAACATCCTCGTGGTCGGTTCATACAACACACGCGACGAATATGCTTCGCTTGACGGCGGCATCTACAGCTATCAGGGAATGTTCAGCCCCGGCCGTATCAGCGACTTCACGTCCTACGGAACGCTGCTTGACGGCCGCTGTCTGCCGCATGTATGCGCACCGGGAGCCACAATCGTGTCGTCATCCAACTCATATTATGTTGAGAATGCAGAGAACGGCGTTGGCAACAGCATGCTTCAGGCCCGAACCAACGCCGGCGGACGCACTGACTACTGGCAGCAGATGATTGGCACGTCGATGGCAACACCTTACGTCACCGGCTCTATCGCACTTTGGCTTGAGGCCGACCCCGAACTGACTATCGACGATGTGAAAGACATTGTGGCCGTGACTGCCGTCAAAGACAATGACGTTGCAACGTCGGGGACACCCGTTCAGTGGGGCGCCGGAAAGTTCGACGCATACGCCGGACTGAAAGAGGTCATACGCCGGAAACAACAGTCCGCCGCAATATCGGCACCATCCGCAGACTCCCGTCTGATGGTCAAGGCCAAGGGCGGACGCCTTTTCGAGGTGTTCCTCGGTGGCGCCAAGACAATGGACGTGACGCTCTACACACTTTCGGGTGGCATCGCGATGCGCAATACTGCCGCCGGCGACGAGTTTACGCTGGACGCTTCGGGTCTTGGCAAGGGCGTCTACGTGATGAGCGTCAACGGCCGCCACACCCGCCGCATCGTGATACAATAATAATCAAAACGAAATGACTATATTATGAAAAGATTGACAAACTATTTGGCGCGTCTGGTCGTATGTGCATGCATACTGCTTTGCCCGGCCGGAGCGTGGGCACAGTCGTCTGCCGACGAAACGCCCATCATTACATTCAAGACAAGCATCTATGAGACATACGGGGAGACAAATGCCTTCCACTTCGTCCTTGGTGCAAAAGAAGACACATATATTGACGTCGACTGCGGCTACGGCCCGGTGGAATATGAAGTGTCGCAAGCCGTGTTCAACAGTGAGACCAACAGTATCGACGGAACAGCGATATCATGCAAGGTATCTCCGGAAGGCATCGTAAGAATCTACGGCGACGCTTCGCTCATAGACTACTTCGACGCCGAGGGTTGCTACATACGCAACATGGACATCAGCGCCCTGACCGAACTCGAAATACTCTCACTCAGCCACAATGAGCTTGAGGAGCTGAATCTGGAGAACAACGGCAAGCTGCAGTCGCTCACACTGAACGACAACCCCTTCAACGTCACACCGCTGAAGGTGGGCGCCGGCAAGCCCGACCTGGTGATAATCGACCTCGACCTGATTGGCAACCTGGACCAGTCGTTCAACATCTCCGACTATCCGGCCCTCGTCACCTTCCAGGCCTGGAACACCATGAGCCTCAAATGGATTGACCCCACGGGCTGTCCCGACCTTGTCCGCTTGTCGATAGACGCCACATCCGTGGCCTCAATCGACGTGAGCAAGAATCCCAAACTCCGAATTCTCAATATCTCGGACACCCGCATTACGTCTGTTGACCTGACCAACAATCCTGCCCTTCGGGAATTCTACTGCACCCATCAGTCCGGTACACTCAACACTGACATCAAGTTCACGTCACTTGACCTGACAAAGAACCCCGAACTGTATTATCTGGCATGCTCCGGAAATCTTCTTACTTCGATAGACCTCTCACAGAACACCAAGCTCTTCGACCTCACCATACGTGAAAACCTTCTTACGTCAATAGACCTGTCGAAGAATACCAACCTCTATAACGTCAAGCTGACAAAAAACCACATGGGCTTCGCAACACTGCCAATCAACCCCGGAACATGGGCTGAATATGAATATGAGCAGCGCGATATGCCAACGGAAACGGTCTATCCAGTGGGACAGGTGCTCGATTTCAGCTCACGCGTGTTGCGCAACGGCACACAGACATACGCCGAGCTATACTGCTACAACGAGGCCGACCCGAACAATTCGAGCCTGCTTGACGCTTCATACTATGAGTATGCCGACGGAAAAGTGAAGCTCCTCAAGGCATATCCCTCGGACAGTCTCTACATAGCTTTCGGCAACACGGCGTTCCCTGACGCCATGATGTACACGACAAAATTTATGGTCAAGACTGCCGAAGACTACGGCAAGCCGAGCAAGATGGTTTCACTCGGAACATACGCCGCTGAAGGAACCGACGTGAGTCTCGGAATAGGCATCCACGGAGCAACGACGGAAACACCAAAGGAATTCTACGTAGACTTCGGAGACGGTAATCTCCAGACCTTCACATCCACAACAAGCGGCATCCCCGCCACAGCCAATGTCAACGGAACAAAGAAAGGCTATGGAAACGTGAATGTCTATATGCCCGACGGAACGATGCTGGCAGCCGTAGAATCGCGCCTTCAACTCTACAACATTGACATTACGCCGGCCCGAAGCCTCCAGCATCTGAGCCTGCCGGGAGCCGGTCTCTACAGCATCGACCTCCAGTGGAACCGCCTGCTGAAAACGCTCAACCTCTCCGGAAACAATCTCACGACGCTGTCACTGAGCGGAAAGAACAGTCTCTACAACAAGAATCTGCTCACCGACATCAACGTCAGCAACAACCGTCTGACCACGATTGAAATACCGGACAACCGCGTCATGAAGCGGCTCGACATCAGCAACAACCTCTTTGAAGAACTGTCGCTGAAGGACGCGTCGAATCTGGAGGAGCTGAACATAGCCCACAACAGCATATCCGAAATCAACCTGGCCTACTGTACGCCACTGACCACGGCCGATCTGTCGTACAACCGTCTGACCGGCATAGTCTTCCCGGAGGAAGGCAACAATATCAGACGTCTGGCCATAAACAACAATAACTTCACTTTCGCCACCATGCCACAGTTCCTCGGCATGAACATCGACGAGTGCGTGTATGCTCCGCAGGAGGCCATCGTCATCCCGACCAAGGGCCCGGGCATCAATCTCACCGACCAGCTCGTCACCGTTGACGGCCAGACGACACAGTTTGTATGGAAAGACGAGTCGGGCCGCATCATGACTCCCGGAACAGACTATGATATCGTTGGCGGCAAGACGACATTCCGCAACATCGACATGGGACGCATCCGCTGCGAGATGACCAACGGCGCATATCCCGACCTGGCAGGCGACAACGCCCTGACAACAACGTATATCCTCGCAGCCGGAATGCCGACCCACGTGCTTGCCTCGTTCACGACACCCGTCGGAGGCGAGAACGTAGCCCTCTCGTTCAGAGCCACCAGTGGTTCGCCGGCCATCTACATCGACTGGTCCGGTGACAACGACCTTTCACAGTATCCGCTGAACAGCTATACCTACACACGCTTCGCGGCCACAACGACCCGTGGAGCCAACGTGAAGGTATATACATACGATGACGACGAATCGCTGGCAGTCTTTAGCGTGACCGGTGCCACGATGACCAATCTCGACGCGTCACCGATGAAAGACCTCACGACATTCACCGTCGACAATGCCGGACTCACGGATTTCATAATGCCGGAAAGCCCGGCTCTGAGAGAGCTGAGTCTCTCGGGCAATGCCCTCACAACAATAGACGTGTCGGGCTATCCCGAACTATTATCGCTTGCACTCAGCCAGAACAAACTGTCACAAATAGACCTGAGCAACAACCCTAAACTCAATCTGCTCAGTCTGGCCGACAACGAATTCACGACACTCGGTCTCAACAACAGCCAGATATGGCATCTCGACGTCAGCAGCAACAAGCTCAACAGCATCTCACTCGCCGGACTGCCCGCCCTGGAACAGCTCGCACTCAGCAACAATGAGCTGACCACAATCGACGTCGACGATCTGGAAGGTCTCAAAGTGTTGTTCCTTGACAAGAACAGATTCACTTTCTCCACACTACCGCAGATAAAGTCACAGTACGCACTCTATACCTACATCAACCAGGATGTGATAGGCGCAGAAGAGATTGACGGCAGGATAGACCTCAGCGCCCATCGTTCGGCTTATGGAACAGACACCAAATACACATGGTATCTCGACATGCCGACATTCAACGATTATGGGGAGCTGGAAGGCGAAGAACTCTACGCCGACGACGAATACGTGATTGAAAACGGTGTTACGACGTTCCTCACACCGTTCAGCAACGTGATTTGCGTTATGACCAATGAGGAATTCCCCAACCTCTACCTCTACACGCCGATGATGAACGTCAAGGGTACAACCGGCATTGCCGGCACCATAGCCTCCGACAAGGCCGTGGCCATCAGCCTTGACGGACACTCCATCAACGTCAAGGCCAACGATGAGACAACTGCAACGCTTTACACTGTCGACGGACGCATCGCTGACCGGACAACGCTGAGCCGCGGCGAAGGATGCTTCAACAACGTCCAGCCGGGTGTCTATGTCCTCAAGATTGGCAAGACTGCATATAAGCTGAACGTGAAATAAGGCGCAGGACGCCGACAACTATCATCCCAAACGGGCCGACGGAGCTACTCGCGTCGGCCCGTTTCTGCTTCTTCATATCCGCCATCCATACAAATGGCGTAAAACCTACGGCCATAACCTACGCCATAAAGTCACAAACAAACAGAAATCCCCACTTCATGACCGTCCAAAAGCATTTTCAGGACATTAATTATCCGTTCCGGAGATTAATTCACACAAAAAATGTAGGCTATTCAAAATAAAATGATTACTTTTGCAGCCGAAATGGTTCCGTAGCTTAGCTGAATAGAGCGTCAGATTCCGGTTCTGAAGGTCGTGGGTTTGAATCCCACCGGGATCACCATAAGGACGGTAGCATGCCAAAACAGAGAATGGGCATGTTGCCGTCTTTTTGTTTGACAACGAATCCACACTTTCCGTCAACCCGCACATAAGGCAGACCAAAGCCCAACAAACGTTTGGCGTCCAGACAGGCGTCCAAATACGAAGCGGATTGAAACATTCTCCGACCATTTCTTTGGCCGTCTCCGAAATTCTCCGTATTTTTGTAGAAACAATTTATGACAGAACAAATCATAACAAACGATATGGACATCACAGAAAGATTCTTGAACTACACCAAGTTCGACACGCAGTCCGCCGAGGACAGCCAGAGTGTGCCCAGTACGCCGAAACAGCTCCTCTTTGCCGAATATCTCCGGAAGGAACTGGAAAACGAGGGACTCGAGGATGTCGAACTTGACGACAAAGGCTATATCTATGCCACACTGCCGTCAAACATCAAAGGTAAAGAAGTGCCGACGATAGGCTTCATCTCACACTATGACACAAGCCCCGACTGCAGCGGCGCCAACATAAAGGCGCGCATCGTCAGCAACTATGACGGCGGCGACATCGTCCTGTCGGAAGGCATCGTCTCGTCACCTAAGAAATTTCCCGAGCTGCTCAACCATGTCGGCGAGGATCTCATCGTCACCGACGGACATACGCTGCTCGGAGCAGACGACAAGGCGGGCATAGCCGAAATCATGCAGGCTATGTGCTGGCTGCGCGACCACAAGGAAGTGAAACACGGAAAAATACGCGTTGCGTTCAATCCCGACGAGGAAATCGGAATGGGCGCCCACCACTTCGACGTGGAGAAGTTCGGATGCGAATGGGCCTACACGATGGACGGCGGCGATCTCGGAGACCTTGAATTTGAGAACTTCAATGCCGCCGGAGCCAAAATAACGATAAAGGGCGTGAGCGTCCACCCGGGATATGCCAAGGATAAAATGGTCAATGCCAACCGTCTTGCAGCGGAATTTGCTGCCATGTTCCCTGCCGACGAGACTCCCGAGACGACCGAAGGCTATCAGGGATTCTACCATCTTCTGGGCATAAAGAGCAACATCGAAAACGCTACGCTGTCGTATATCATCCGCGAC
>CAMWVS010000085.1 GCA_947177775.1 uncultured Prevotella sp. | reverse complement strand
GGACAAATACGAGAATATGTCCCTACAGTGTGCGCGTTCTGCAACACCCTCAAGCGAAAAGATACGGACACAAAAGGAGACAACATGAAAAAAGAACGTCTTTTCACCCCGAGCTATATAGCCATTCTGGCAGCCAACTTCCTGTTTTTCTTCGGCTTTTGGCTGCTCATTCCCGTACTGCCGTTCTATCTGAAAGAGACATACGACTGTCCGACATCGGCCATCGGCATCATTCTCAGCTGCTATACGGTCAGCTGTCTCTGCGTGCGCCCGTTCTCAGGCTTTCTCATGGACCGGGTTCCGCGCAAACCTATATACATCACGTGCTATGTGACCTGCGTGGCCATGTTCGCCGGCTACATATCCGACGTCAGCCTGGCGGTCTTCATCCTCCTGCGCGCCCTCCACGGTGTGGCTTTCGGCGGAGTGACCGTCGGCGGAAACACGCTCTGTGTAGACATCATGCCAAGCAGCCGACGCGGCGAAGGACTCGGCTACTACGGACTGACCAACAACATAGCGATGGCCCTCGGCCCAATGACCGGCCTGATGCTCCACGGCGAGGTCAGCTACCGCTGTATCTTCGCTGCGGGAATGGCCGCGAGCATCGTCGGATTGTGCTGCGCCATTGCCGTCAGGACGCGCACTCCGGAGTCAATGAGAAACAGGTGGGAGGACTGTGCCGCAAAGACGTCGAAGGTTTCGCTCGACCGCTTCTTCCTCATCAAGGGCATACCGGTGAGCATATCGCTCCTCCTGCTGTCCATTCCCTACGGTGCCACAACAAATTTCGTGGCAATGTATGCCCGCGAAATCGGCATAGACGTAGCCACAGGCTTCTTCTTCACCATGATGGCTGCTGGAATGGGCGTGTCGCGAATCATGGCCGGAAAGAAGGTCGACCACGGATATATCACCCAGTGCATCCACTTCGGCTACTATCCCGTCATCATAGCCTTCGTTCTCCTCGGCCTCTGCCGCGCCATCACGGCCTACAACACTAATGTGGGCACGGCCGCCTTCTTCCTCGTCCCGCTGCTGCTCGGCGTGGGATTCGGCGTTATGTTCCCAGCCATGAATTCTCTCTACATCAACCTTGCGCCCAACAACCAGCGTGCCACGGCCACAAGCACCTATCTCACCTCGTGGGACGTCGGAATCGGTATCGGCATGACGACAGGCGGAATGATCGCCCAGCACTTCACGTTCTACATGGTCTATCTCACCGGCTCCGCCATATGCGTGGTTTCACTCGTCTTCTTTGTACTCAAAGTGACACCCCACTACAACCGTAACAAACTGCGGTGACGCGACATCACCAAAAATTCCGGATGAACCCAAAGAAAAAACATTTTCTTCATGCCACCGGAGCGAAATCTCATGTTTTTATTGTACATTTGCAGAAAACAAACGTCAGGCACGCCGCAAACCGGACGACGGAAGACGCAACAGCGGCAAGACTACACATTATTATATATAAATAATAGGACTACTAAAATAATATAGCTATATGAGAAACAGATTTTTATTGTTCGCCCTGTCGGTAGCGGCATCGGCGGCGGCACAGCGTCACGAAACGACACTGGCCGACGGCTGGGCGTTCTCACGCGACAAGGCGCAATGGGAAAACGTGGCCGTTCCCCACGACTGGGCCATCAGCGGACCTTTTGACAAGAAATGGGACCTCCAGACCGTGGCCATCGAGCAGAACGGAGAAAAGGAAAAGACGGAAAAATCGGGCCGTTCGGGCGCTCTGCCATGGATTGGCGAGGGCCACTATCGGACAACGGTGACGATTCCGGCCGGCTGCGGCCATGCCGAACTGGTGTTTGACGGCGCCATGAGTGAACCGACGGTGAGCGTCAACGGACAACGGGCGGGCTACTGGGCCTACGGATACAACGCCTTCAAGGTTGACATCACGCCGTTCATAAAGACGGGCGACAACCTCGTTGAGGTCGACCTGAAGAACGTAGAGGAAAGCAGCCGGTGGTATCCCGGCGGAGGAATCTACCGCCCGGTGAAACTAATCACGACAGGCGACGCACGGTTTGAGACTTTCGAGACATTCGCCTACACGACACGCGCCGACAAGAAGACGGCCGAAATGAAAGTCAGCACAAAGGTGGCAGGCAATCTGAAGGACGGAAATATCGGCGTGAACATCGCCCTCTACGACCAGAAGGGATTTATCGTAGCCGAGAGCCACTGCGGCCAGACGGAAACAGGAGAAATCGAGACGGTGATGAACATAAGGAAGCCGCAGCTGTGGTCGCCGGAATCGCCCTACCTCTACAGACTGGTGACGAAACTTTTCCGCAACAACAAGCTGATTGACCAGCAGACGACCAACGTCGGAATACGCACGGTGACGGTGACAAAAGACGGCGGTTTCCAGCTCAACGGACAAACGCGCAAACTGAAAGGCGTCTGCCTCCACCACGACCTCGGCCCGCTGGGAGCGGCAGTGAACAAGGCGGCGCTCATACGTCAGATAAAGATGATGAAAGCGATGGGATGTGACGCCATACGCACGGCCCACAACATGCCGTCGACGATGCAGATGGACATCTGCGACTCGCTGGGCATGATGGTCATGGCCGAGAGCTTCGACATGTGGAAATATGCCAAGTGCAGGAACGGATATGCCCGCTTCTTCGACGAATGGAGCGGCCGCGACATAGAAAATCTCGTGAAGAACCACCGCAACCACCCCTCTATCATCATGTGGAGCATCGGCAACGAGATTCCGGAACAGGGAATGAAGGGCGGCAAGGAGATTGCCCGCCGCCTTCAGGACATCTGCCACCGCCTCGACCCGTCACGCACGGTGACACAGGGAATGGACCGCGTGGACAACGCGATGAAAACGGGGTTTGCACAGGTGATGGACGTTCCGGGCTTCAACTACCGTCTCCACAAGTATGAGAAAGGACTGAAGGAACTGCCGCAGGGATTCCTGCTCGGTTCCGAGACTGCGTCGACGGTAAGTTCGCGCGGCGTATATAAATTCCCCGTGGAAATCTCCAACAAGAAGACATACGCCGACGGCCAGTGCTCGGGCTACGACACGGAATACTGCTCGTGGAGCAATCTGCCCGACGACGACTGGCGCTGGCAGGACGACTACGACAAGGTTATCGGCGAATTTGTCTGGACGGGCTACGACTATCTGGGCGAACCCACACCGTATGACGAATATTGGCCCAGCCGCAGCAGCTATTTCGGAATCTGCGACCTGGCCGGTCTGCCCAAAGACAGATATTATCTGTACCGCAGCAAGTGGAACACCAAGGAACACACCGTCCATCTCCTGCCCCACTGGACATGGCCGGAGCGCAAGGGGAAGGTGACTCCCGTCTACTGCTATACGGACGGCGTTGAAGGCGAGCTGTTCATCAACGGCAAAAGCCAGGGCCGCGTGCGCAAGAACAAGGAAAGCAGACTGGACCGCTACCGTCTGCGCTGGAACGACGTTAAATATGAGCCGGGCGAGATTCGCGTTGTCGTGTTCGACGAGAACGGCAACAAAATCGGTGAGGACAGCAGGCGCACAGCCGGTGCTCCGGCCCAGCTCCAGCTCTCGGCCGAATATGCAGACAATGAAGCAAAAGCGCTGAAAGCCGACGGAAACGACGTGGCTTTCGTCACGGTCTCACTCACTGACAAGGACGGAAACCTCTGCCCGACGGCTGATGACCAGCTGACATTCGAGGTCACAGGCGAAGGAACGTATCAGGCGGCATGCAACGGAGACGCCACATCCCTCGAACCGTTCACCCAGCCGCAGATGAAACTCTTTGGCGGCCAGCTTGTCGTCGTAGTGCGCAGCACGAAGACAGCCGGCACAATGACGCTCAAGGTGACCGACGCCAAGCGCAAGCTGACGCAGACAATAGACATCAAGAGCATCTGAGATAGTCTTTATTGAAAGACAATCCGGGTTCTTTTGAGAAACGTAGATAGAAACGTGGATAGAGGAGCGGGAATAGCCGTTGTCGGATGAACTACAACGTCTATTCCCGCTCCTCTATCCACGTTGTTTTGGTCCATCCGGAATCTGGAATGATAAACCAAAACCATTTTCTCACGTGAGATTTTTATTTTTCTCACGCGAGATTTTTATTTTTCCACATTGAATCAAATATGCAATCCGCTAAAATAAAGTTCCCACTCAACACTACTCGAACGGATATCCATACGACACAAAACAAATTCAACTCCTCACTCCCCTAAAACTCTACCTCCAAATATATCAAAAGATTATGCCTGCGCCCACTTTTTTCAGCCAAACAGACCGATAAGTCGAAAAAAATGTGTAAGTTTGCACACCGAAAAGAGATAGTCACAAGATGAAACTCATAATCATGACTAAGCCCACATTCTTTGTGGAGGAAGACAAAATACTCGCATCACTTTTCGATGAGGGACTGGATAACCTGCACCTCTGCAAACCGGGGGCTGAACCCATGTACTCCGAACGGCTGCTCACACTCTTGTCCGACGATTATTATGACAAGATTACGGTTCACGACAATTTTTATCTGAAGGATGAATACAACCTTAAAGGCATTCATCTGGACACAGACAACACCGAGATGCCGGCCAGATATAAAGGCCGCATCAGCAGGACATGCCGTGTATTGGAACATCTGAAGGAAGCCAAGAAGAAATCAGACTATGTCTTTTTGGGAAATGTCTTCGACAGTCAGACCGACCGTGAACAGAAAGCGGCGTTCTCGCCTGAGGAACTGAAGGAAGCCTCCAGACGCGGACTGATAGACAGACATGTATATGCGCTGGGAGGAATGAATCTCGACAACCTGTACGTGGCAAAAGAACTGGGATTCGGCGGCGTTGTGATATGCGGCGACCTTTGGAACAGGTTTGATATCCACAACGAGCTGGACTACAAGAATCTCATCACGCACTTTGAGAAAATACGCAAGGCTGTGGGATAGAAAAAAGAACATAACACTGTATAAAATCATACAAACTGACAAACAAAACATGAGTGCACAAAACTCCTACATGGTTTTCTCGGGTACCAACTCGAGATATCTGGCAGAGAAGATTTGCCAAAGCCTTGGTTGTCCGTTGGGCCAACTTGTGATTACACATTTCTCTGACGGCGAATTCTCCGTGTCCTACGAGGAATCAATCCGCGGACGCGACGTCTTCCTCGTGCAGAGCACATTCCCCAATTCAGACAATCTGATGGAACTGCTTCTGATGATAGACGCAGCCAAAAGGGCTTCGGCAAGAACGATCAATGCCGTGATACCTTATTTCGGATGGGCGCGTCAGGACCGTAAGGACAAGCCGAGGGTGAGCATCGGTGCGAAACTGGTGGCGGATCTTCTGCGCGTGGCCGGCATAGACCGTCTGATAACAATGGATTTACACGCTGACCAGATACAAGGATTCTTCGATGTCCCAGTAGACCATCTGTACGCCTCCGGAGTTATCATGCCGTATCTTCATAGCCTTCAGCTGAAAGATATGGTCATAGCATCGCCTGACGTCGGCGGTTCAAAACGTGCAAATACATACGCCAAATACTTCGGATGTCCGCTCGTATTGTGCAACAAGACACGTGCAAGAGCCAACGTTGTGGACAGCATGCAGATCATCGGCGATGTGAAAGGCAAGAACGTAATCATCATTGACGATATGGTCGACACGGCCGGAACTATCACAAAGGCAGCCGACATAATGAAAGAAGCCGGAGCACTGACCGTGAGAGCATGTGCATCCCACTGCGTCATGAGCGGTCCGGCAAGCGAGCGTGTGCAGAACTCGTCGTTGGAGGAAATCGTCTTCACAGACTCAATCCCCTACTCCCTGCGTTGCGCCAAAGTCAAGCAGATTTCTGTTGCCGACATGTTTGCCGAAGCTATACGCCGCGTGATAAACAACGAAAGCATCAGTAATCTATACTTAGTATAAAGAATCGGGAATTTTGAATAACAAATTGTCGGCTGCGCCGATTAGGAATCATATAATTAAGAATTAGCCGCGCGATGAACATCACTTCCGCCAACAGGCTCAATTCATGATTGTATGATTCCTAATCAGGACAGCCGACAATTCGTAATTCAAAACCCGTGATTCGTAATTCAACATCAGCAGTGCCGACACAATTCATAACTCGTTATTCGTAATTCAATATCGACACAGCCGACAATCCATAACTCATAATTCAAAATAATATGAAGACTTTATTATCAATAACCGCCCTGATGGCCACAGGAAGCATTTTCGCAGCCTGCCAGTCGGGCACCTACCGCATAACCGGCAGCGGCGACATGCTGCAGGAAGGTGACACACTGTTCCTCACCAGCGACTTCATGACCGGCACACCGGTCGATACCGTGATTGCCAAAGCCGGAAAGTTTGAACTCACGGGAACAGCCGACTCAACGTCCATGTGTCTCATCTACAGCAAGAAGAATCAGGAAGTGATGAGCTCGCCGTTCTTCATCGAGCCGGGCACAATCAAGCTGACGCTGTCGGACAATCCGAAAGACAGAAAGGTTTCTGGCTCTTCACTCAACAAGGAATGGCAGGAACTGAACGACAGTCTCAGCCCCATCGGACTGCAGTTCAGCATGATGGCCGAGAACATGGCCACCAACAATCTCACCGCAGAAGAGGTCAAGACAATGAACGAGAAACAGCAGAAACTCATCAAGCAATGGCAGGACATCGTCTTCCGCTATGCCAAAAAGAACGTAGACAACGAACTGGGCTATTTCCTCGTCACACAGTTTTACGACCCGGAGTGCAAGGACGCCGCTTCAAAGCAGCAACTGATAAGCATGCTGCCCAAGAAGATGCAGGAAAGACCGCTCGTGAAAACCATTCTGGAAAGACTCGAAATCTCAAAGGCCACGGCCGAGGGCAGCAAAATGAAAGATTTCACGATGAACGACATCAACGACCGACCCATGTCCATACTCAGCGAGATTGCCAAAAACAAGATTACGGTGATTGACTTCTGGGCAAGCTGGTGCGGACCGTGCCTCCGGGAAATGCCTTCGATGGTCGAAATGTACAGGAACCACAAGGACAGCGGCCTCGGAATCATCGGCATCTCGCTCGACTCGCGAAAAGCCGATTGGGAGAATGCGACAAAACGTTTCTCCATCGAATGGCCGCAGATTTCGGACCTGAACGGATGGAACAACGCCGCCGCACAGATGTTCAACGTACGGTCCATACCCTACACCATCGTAGTCAGCAGCGACGGAACGATTCTGAAGAAAGGACTGCGGGGAAGAGAGTTGGAAGAGTTTGTCGCATCGAAACTGAAATAAACTTCCCTATAAAACTACCCCACCCTACATTCGGAATATAGCCGACCTCTACGCGGAATCTATTCTTATCCGAGATGGAAATGCTGCGCTCCGGTCTTGATATACACGAATATGAAAAAATCCCGGGACTCATGGTTTTTGAGTTCCGGGATTTTCTATAATATGGTTACGTTAGACCTTATGCGTTAGGCAGCTCCAGCCACTTGATGTAGCAGAAGTCCTGACGGTGGGGCAGCTTGTCGCACTTGGGATACATACGCACGGCGCTCTTGAAGATACCGGCGTTGTTCGGTTCGAGCTTGCCCTCGAAGGTAAAGTTGTTGCCGTCACGGCCTGTGACTGTGAGCGGAATAACTGTGAAAATACGGTCCTCGCCATTCTTGTCGGGGCTGATTGTGACGAACTCCAGACCGATGGCGTCATCGAGACCCTGCTCGTTGATGACGAACTTCAAGGTGTACTCCTTGCCCATCTCGGCACCCGTAGAGGGGATGTTCCACTCGGAAGATACCACGTTGATGGCGTCCCAACGCTCTGCAACGGCTTCCTTCCACTGTGCTATCTCCTTTGCCAGACGGTTGTTGTCGGCGGCAAGAGTCTTGAAGCGGGCAGCTTCCTTGCAGTAGAACTTGTCGTAGTAGTCGTCGAGCTGACGCTTCATCGTATAGTGAGGAGCAATCTGGGCGATAGAGTTCTTGATGACCTTTATCCAGCCTTCGCTGTAGCCCTTCTCGTTCTTGTTGTAGTAGAGAGGAATGATCTCGCGCTCGAGCAGGTTGTAGATTGTTGCGGCGTCGAGCTGGTCCTGATAACCCTGGTTCTGATATGTGCGCTTCTCGGTGAGTGCCCATCCAGCGCCCTCGCGATAGCCTTCGAGCCACCATCCGTCGAGCACGGAGAGGTTTACGACACCGTTCATCTCGGCCTTCTCGCCTGATGTTCCTGAAGCCTCCAGAGGACGTGTCGGAGTGTTCATCCAGATGTCCACACCCGAAACGAGACGGCGGGCGAGCTGGAAGTCATAGTTCTCGAGGAAGATAATCTTGCCGAGGAACTCGGGACGCTGGCTGATTTCATATATCTTCTTGATGAGTCCCTGACCGGCACCGTCAGCGGGGTGTGCCTTACCGGCAAAGAGGAACTGAACGGGATGCTCGGGATCGTTGACAATCTTTGAAAGACGGTCGAGGTCGGTGAAGAGCAGGTGCGCACGCTTGTATGTAGCGAAACGACGGCAGAAACCGATCATCAGCGCGTTGGGGTTGATCTTGTCGAGCAGTGAAACGACGCGTGAGGGATCGCCCTGATTCTTGAGCCATGTCTCGCGGAACTGCAGACGGATATAGTCTACGAGCTTCTGCTTCAAAGCCATACGTGTTTCCCATACTTCATCGTCGGGCACATTGTATATAGCCTCCCAAATGCTCTGGTTGCTCTGGTCGCTCATGAATGTCTTGTCGAAGTACTTGGCATATACCTTACGCCACTCCGTTGATGTCCATGTGGGGAAGTGAACACCGTTGGTTACATAGCCCACGTGGTTCTCCTCGGGATAGTAACCGTTCCAGATGGGAGCGAACATCTTCTGGCTTACCCAGCCGTGGAGCTTGCTCACACCGTTGACTTCCTGACATGTGTTGCAGGCGAATACAGACATACAGAACTTCTCCGAGTGGTCGTCGGGGTTGTTGCGACCCATGCCGATGAACTCGTCCCAAGAGATGCCGAGCTTGGCGGGATAGCCACCCATGTACTTGCCGAAGAGTCCTTCGTCGAAATAGTCGTGACCGGCTGGTACTGGAGTGTGAACGGTATAGAGTGATGACGCGCGGACGAGCTCCATGGCCTGGTTGAATGTCAGGCCAGTCTCGATATAATCGCACAGACGCTGCAGGTTGCAGAGAGCTGCATGACCTTCGTTGCAGTGATATACGTCCTTGGTGATGCCGAGCTTCTTCAGCGTGAGCACACCGCCGATACCGAGCAGAATCTCCTGCTTCAGACGGTTCTCCCAGTCGCCACCGTAGAGTGAGTGGGTGATGGGCTTGTCAAACTCTGAGTTCAGTTCGTTGTCCGTGTCAAGCAGGTAGAGCTTGATGCGGCCTACATTGACGCGCCATACGTATGCGTGAACACTATAGTTGTTGTAAGGAACTTCCACTACGAGCGGATTTCCGTTCTCGTCAAGCTGACGCTCAAGAGGAAGAGAATTGAAATTCTGTGCCTCATACTTCGCAATCTGCTGGCCGTCCATGCTGAGCGACTGTGTAAAATAGCCGTAACGATAGAGGAAACCTACGGCACACATGTCAACATTGCTGTCGGAAGCCTCCTTCAGATAGTCACCGGCAAGCATTCCGAGACCACCGGAATAGATCTTGAGCACGTGGTTGAGACCATACTCCATAGAGAAATAAGCCACAGAAGGACGGTTGGCGTCGGGCTTCACGTCCATATACTCACGGAACAGAGCATAAACGGCCGTGATGCGCTTCATCATAGCCTTGTCCTTCACGATTTCTTCCTTGCGCTCATAGCTGAGACGCTCGAGCAGGAGTACAGGGTTGTGTGTCACCTCATGATAAAGTTCTGGATCCAAATCACGGAAAAGGTCTCTTGCCTCATAGTTCCATGTCCACCACACGTTGTGTGCAATCTCGTCAAGACACTTCAGTTCTTCCGGAAGAGTCGACTTGACGGTAATCTCCTGCCATTGAGGAGCATTAGCATAATCTGC
>CAMWVS010000084.1 GCA_947177775.1 uncultured Prevotella sp. | reverse complement strand
GCTACCGCTGCAACCCAACAATGGCTCCGTTGCAACCCCGGGAGGGCCTTACGGCAGAATAAAAACATACAAAATATTGCACACTCCGGTTGGGAATGTTCTAACGCGCTGAAGCTCAGTGGAAAAAAGATGCACGCTCAAAACTCGAGAATTTCGGGCCACGGGATTTTTATTTTCAAATAATCGATTCTACAGAGCCACTTTGTCGGGATAATTCCTAGTGTGTCACGCACCATGTGAAGAATGAGTGAAGAATGAATGTCACGAAACAGGAAAATACCTCGGAGATATTGCCGGGTTATCAAAATTATTTATTACTTTTGCGGTATTGAAACATACAAGATAAACTATTAAAGGATATGAAACCTACATTGTTACTTTTGGCAGCCGGAATGGGCAGCCGCTATGGCGGACTGAAGCAGCTTGACGGGCTGGGACCAAACGGAGAGACCATAATGGACTATTCCATCTATGACGCGATTAAGGCCGGATTCGGCAAAATAGTCTTTGTAATACGCAAAGATTTTGAGAACGATTTCCGTGAGAAAATACTCAGCAAGTATGAAGGACACATTCCCGCAGAGCTATGCTTCCAGAGTCTGGACGCACTGCCGGAAGGCTTCACCTGTCCCGAAGAGCGTGTGAAGCCGTGGGGAACAAACCACGCCGTGCTCATGGCCAAGGACATCATCAAGGAGCCTTTCTGTGTCATCAACTGCGACGACTTCTACAATCGTGACGCATTCCAGGTTATCGGCAAGTTCCTCGCCGAACTGCCCGAGGGCAGCAAGAACGCCTATGCCATGGTCGGTTTCCGCGTCGGCAACACTCTCTCTGAGAACGGAACCGTAGCCCGCGGAATCTGCTCGAAGGACGTTGAGGGCAATCTGACCACCGTTGTAGAGCGTACGGAAATCATGCGCGTTGACGGCCCTGTCTGCTACAAGGACGAGGAGGGCAAGTGGGTTGCCGTTGAAGACAATACGCCAGTTTCTATGAACATGTGGGGCTTCACCCCCGACTACTTCGAGCACAGCGAGGCCTACTTCCGCGAGTTCCTCTCCGACCCGAAGAACATGGAGAATCTCAAGGCCGAATTCTTCATCCCGCTGATGGTCAACAAGCTCATCAACGAAAATACATCCACAGTGAAAGTGCTCGATACGACCAGCAAGTGGTTTGGCGTGACATATTCGGCAGACCGTCAGGACACTGTCGAGCGCATCCAGAAGCTCATTGACGAGGGCGTCTATCCGCAGAAACTCTTCTGATAAGAGAGTGCCGTCCGGCACTTCCGGTGACGGATTGGCTGGACGCGTAATGCGTCAGATACAGAAGGATGCACACTTGTAGGGACATAGTCCTGTTATTGTCCGCCTGACATTATTGAATACCGACCGTGTCGGTCAGGCGGACAACAGCGGGATTGTGTTCCTGCTTTGTGTCTTCCGGCGAGGCTTCATGTCCTTATTATTTTCATTTCCATTTCTTTTTTGTATCTTTGCACCCATTATGCTGAAAGATCTACTATCCAATACTGAATGTGATGTCCTCAACAGCCTCATCGACGGGGCCGACGGCATCGTAATCTGCTGTCACGTCAATCCCGACGGCGACGCAATCGGCTCGTCGCTCGGCTGGGCCGAATATCTGAGAAGCCGTGGCAAGGAACCGAAGGTCATCGTTCCGGACCAATATCCCGATTTCCTACAGTGGATGCCGCGCACGGAGACGATTGTGCGCTACGACAAACACCGTGAGGAAGCCGACGCCGCCATAGCCGCGGCCGACCTCATTTTCTGCCTCGACTTCAACACCCTCGGCCGCACCGACGCCATGGCCGCGTCGCTGGAGGCCTCGCCGGCACGCCGGGTCATGGTCGACCACCATCTTGAACCGGCCATCGACTGCGCCCTACGCGTTTCGCGTCCGGAGATGAGCTCGACCAGCGAGATGGTCTTCCGCCTCGTCTGGCAGCTGGGCGGTTTCGAAGCGATGGGCCCACATTTCGCCGCCCCGATATACTGCGGCATGATGACCGACACGGGCGGGTTCACATATAACAGCAACAGCCCCGAAATCTATTTCATCATCAGTCAGCTTCTCACGAAGAACATCAACAAGGATAAAATCTACCGCAACGTCTACAACAACTACAGCGAAAACCGTCTGCGGCTCATCGGCTATGTCCTCTACCGCAGTCTGGTTGTCCTGCCGGAACACCACGCCTCCTTCTTCGTTCTCACGAGGCGCGACCTGCGCCGCTTCCGCTTTGTCAAGGGCGACGCCGAAGGGCTGGTCAACATGCCTCTTCAGATAAAAGGACTGAAGCTCTCCATATCGCTGCGCGAAGATACCGAACGCGACAACGTCATCTGGGTCAGTCTCCGGTCGGTCGATTCCTTCCCGTGCAATAAGGTTGCGGAGGCCTTCTTCAACGGCGGCGGCCACCTCAATGCGGCCGGCGGCCGGCTCAACTGCTCGATAGAAGAGGCCGCAACGATTGCCCGCAACGCCATCCTGAGTTTCGCCGACACGTTAAAGTAACGTAATATTGCCGTCGATTGGCAGGATTTTATTATTTTTGCACACATTATTTATATATAACAACGAGATTATGAGAAAGACCGCATATCCGCTGCTCATGCTTGTCGTGATGCTCTTCTGCGCCTGCAACGATGAAGAAACATACGGAGACAAGAAAGAGAAGGAGCGCAACGCCATCAGCAGATACATCAGCGACAACGGAATCAACGTGATTGACGAAAATACTTTCGAGGCGCAGGGACAGACGACAGATATTGCCGCCAACCAGTATGTGTATCTCGAAAAGAGCGGAATCTACATGCAGATAGAACGGAAAGGCAGCGGAAGTGTGCTTGAGGAGAACAAACAGGTCAATCTCCTATGCCGCTATACGGAATGGAACATCATGGACAATGCCATGCAGTCGCGCGACGACTATGCTCCGCGCGGCTACGACAAGATGACGGTGACGCGCGTCGGCAGTCAATATACGGCCTCATTTGTCAGCGGAGTGATGCTCAGCACGTATGGCGCGTCCGTTCCTGCCGGCTGGCTCATCCCCCTGCAGTATGTGAGGGTGGGGCGGCAGACAGACGCTGAGGATGGAATAGCCAAGGTCAACATCATCGTGCCCCACACGCAGGGACAGGCCTACGCCATGTCAAGCGTATATCCGTGCGCTTATACCATAACATATCAAAGAGAAAGATAATCCATCATGACACTTATAAAATCTATTTCCGGCATCCGTGGAACCATCGGAGGCAGGACCGGAGATACGCTCAACCCGCTTGATATAGTCAAGTTCACCACAGCCTACGCCACTTTCATCCGACGCAGCGGACTCTCTCAGCCCTCAGGACGCATCGTCGTGGGGCGTGACGCACGCATCTCGGGCGAGATGGTGCGCAGCATTGTCTGCGGAACGCTGATGGGAATGGGATATGACGTCACCGACATAGGACTGGCAACGACGCCGACCACAGAGCTGGCTGTGCGCATGACCGGAGCCGACGGCGGCATCATCATCACCGCGAGTCACAATCCGCGCCAGTGGAACGCGCTGAAACTGCTCAACCACGAGGGTGAGTTTCTCACCGCGGCCGATGGTGCCGAGGTGCTTGCCATAGCCGAGCGGGAGGACTTCTGCTATGCCGAGGTTGACAAACTCGGCGGTTACACCAGTGACGACACGTTCAACCGGCGCCACATAGAGGCCGTGCTCGGTCTCCGACTCGTTGACTGCGAGGCCATCCGCAAGGCCGGACTGCGCGTCTGTGTCGACCCCGTCAACAGCGTGGGAGGCGTAATTCTGCCTGAGCTTCTGGCCGAACTGGGCGTCGAGTGCAAGGTCATCAACGGCCAGCCGACCGGTGATTTCGCCCACAATCCCGAACCGCTGGAGAAGAATCTGGGAGGAATCATGGAGGAGATGCGCAGCGGAGGCTATGACCTCGGTATCGTTGTCGACCCCGATGTTGACCGTCTGGCGTTCATCTGCGAGGACGGCCGCATGTTCGGAGAGGAATATACGCTGGTCAGCGTTGCCGACTACGTGCTCAGCCGCACGCCAGGCAACACCGTCAGCAACCTCAGTTCGACCCGTGCCCTGCGCGATGTGACCATCAGCCACGGCGGCACATACACGGCTTCGGCTGTAGGCGAGGTCAACGTGACAACGAAGATGAAGGAGGTGGGAGCCGTCATCGGCGGCGAAGGCAACGGCGGAGTGATCTATCCCGAGAGCCATTACGGCCGCGACGCGCTGGTTGGCATTGCCCTTTTCCTGTCCGCCCTGGCCCGCAAAGGATGCCGCGTGAGCGAGATGCGCGCCGCCCTGCCGGACTATTTCATCGCCAAAAACCGCATCGACCTTACCCCGCAGACCGACGTCGACGCCATCCTTGAGCGCGTGAAGGACCTCTATCGCGACGAGCAGGTGAACGATATTGACGGCGTCAAGATAGATTTTGAAGACAAATGGGTCCATCTGCGCAAGTCAAACACGGAGCCGATTATCCGCGTCTACAGCGAAGCTGCGACCATGGAGGCCGCCGATGAGCTTGGAAAGAAAATCATGCAGGTTGTATATGACATGACAAAGTAAGTCCGGCACACACTCCGGAACAACATTATCCATACAAACGAAAAAAGGACGGGAGACTGTATGACAGCAGTATCCCGTCCTTTTTTCGTTATGTTCAGGGTCGAACTCTTTCATCTGATATATGGCTTTGATTTCAAACACCGGTCACGAACTGTGTTACATGAGCCGCCTGACACGAGTAGAGCCGCTTGCTGGCCTATCGGCTAAATGAAATAGCCGTGTCCTTCTTCTGCAAAATACAGGCGTATTCTTTGAAAGTTCATTAAAATTATATATCTTTGCAATCTTTATATAGGTGTCGAAAGACGATTGCTTTATATGAAAATTTCGAAGATTCGCATATATCTCGTTGCCATGTTGCTGATAACGGTGTCGTGCCGTTGTGGCGCGGAGGAACTGTGGCGCCGCGACAGTGCTGAAGTTGTCGTGCTTGGCGACTCGAACACGTGGCTCGGCGGCGACAGCTGCAACCGTGACCGCGGATGGACCCGTTGGTTCTGTGAAGCCTTCCGTCCGGCGTCGTGCCGGAGCTATGCGCGAAGCGGGGCTACGTGGACAACGACACCGAAGACCGTCCGCGACGTAGACGGATATACCGAGAAGCTCGGCGACAACAACGTTATCTTCAATCAGATATGCCGTCTCGCCGACGATGTCAGTGCCGGACGTCAGGCGCGCCCTACGCTTGTCATCATCTCTGCCGGAACGAACGACGCGTGGTTCAAGGCCGCACGGCCCGGAGCGCTGGACGCCACTGCGGCCGAAATGCTTTCCGACGGATTTCCCGCGATGATGACGCTGGCCGGAGCCGTCAGCCGATGCTGCGGAATACTTCAGGAGTCATATCCCGGAGTGCGCATCGTGTTGCTGACGCCGATGCAGTCGACCGCCGTCAGCGTGTCGGACATTTCCCGCGCCGGTGACATCATAGAGGACTGCGGGCGCCGGATGGGACTCACGGTTATCCGCCAGGACCGCGACAGCTGTGTGAAGCGGACCCGGGAGCAACGCCGACGGTGCATGACGACCGACGGAACCCACACCAGCGTTGAGGGAGCGCGGCTCAACGGCATGATGATTGCCCGCCGGCTGTCAGCTCCAGACAATCTCCATCCGGCCGATTCCAAATAAAGAACCATCTTTCAGACCAAACAACGACAATGGTATTCTCAGACCTTTTCTTTCTTTTCGTGTTCATTCCGGCTTTCGTCATCATCTATCTGACGGCGGCGGGAATCGACAAGACGTTTATCGCCGTGCCGGGACAGCCGAGCTATAAGGCGCGCAATCTGGCCTTGGTCATGTTCTCCCTGATTTTCTACGCATGGGGAGAACCCGTCTATGTGTTTCTCATGCTGGCCAGTGTAGCGGTCAACTACGCCATGGGACTGCTTATAGACCGCAGCGACGGCCATCGCCGAATGGCCCTTGCAGCCGGCGTTGCGGCCAACGTGGCAATCCTCTCTGTGTTCAAGTATCTCGGTTTCTTCGCGCAGACGCTGTGCGACATTGGTATCGAAGTGGCCCGTCCGCAGATAGCACTGCCCATCGGCATCAGCTTCTATACGTTCCAGTCAATCTCATATCTCGTGGATGTCTATCGCCGCGAGTCCCCCGTCCAGCGGCGTTACGTGGACCTTCTGCTCTACATCTCTATGTTCCCGCAGCTCATTGCCGGTCCTATTGTCCGCTACGGAACGGTTGCCCGTGAGATTGGCGAGCGCCACGTGAAGGCCTCCGACGTTGCCGACGGCATGTACCGCTTCCTCTGCGGTCTCGGCAAGAAGGTCATCCTGGCCAACCAGCTGTCCGAAATCTCCGACCAGTTCCTTGTCGGCGGTCTCGGTTCGCTGTCCACCGCCGGTGCGTGGGTGGGCATCTCTGCCTTCACACTGCAGATATATTTCGATTTTTCGGGCTATTCCGACATGGCCATCGGTATCGGCCGGTGTCTCGGTTTCCACTTCAACGAGAACTTCAATCATCCCTACTGCTGCCGCACCATCACCGACTTCTGGCGCCGGTGGCATATATCCCTCGGCAGCTTCTTCCGCGATTATGTCTATATTCCGCTCGGAGGCAACCGCCGCCACCAGTCCCTGAACATCATGGTCGTATGGTTTCTGACCGGAATGTGGCACGGCGCGAGCTGGAACTTCATCATCTGGGGTGTCTATTTCGGCCTTATCGTCATGCTCGAGAAATACACCTTGCTCCGCTTCCAGCACCTCGTTCCCCGTCCGCTGCTCCATATCTACAGCCTGCTTCTCGTCATCACGGGCTGGGGAATATTCTATTTTGATGACTTCTCCCGGATGACAGTCTTCTTCACCGCCTTCACCGGTCAGTCCGCGGCGCTCACCGACTTCCTCGCCCTGAATGCCCTGACGGACAAGTTCTGGCTCTGGGTCACGGCCGCAGTGTTCTGCATGCCCGTCCGCAGCGGTGCCGCCGGACTTATCCGCCGTATTCCCGGCGGCCGCGGAGTATTCGGGGAGGTCGTCGTCCAGACCGCCCGCATGACGGTCTCGGTGGCAATTCTCGCGCTCAGCGTGGCTCTGCTTGTGGGTGCTACCAACAATGCGTTCCTCTACACACGGTTCTGAGGCACGATGGAATTAATCTGAAATCAAACAAGAAAAAGTCAATTCACAATGTCAAAGATAAAAGATAGAATCATAGCCGCGCTTCTCTTAGTTTTCATTGCGGCCCCCGAAGCGCAGTCGTCATCATACGGCCGTCCGGACGGAGAACAGCTCCGGACTGCGCCAACGGCCGAATATCGCAATACGGTCACGGCCGATGCCCGTGCGCGGCGCGCACGCCGTGGCATCATCATTGCCGGAACGGGCCGCAGCACGCGTGCCATGGAACCCTACGGCGGCACGTCGGCCCAGTCGAGGACGTATGCCGCCACGGTCAACCGCTATCAGGAGGTTTTCGGCCGTGGCGCCACGGTCTACTGCATGCCCATCCCCAACGCCGTCGCATACTATTGTCCCGACGCCGCCCGCGGCTGGACCGCAGCCCAGCGGCCGATCATGGACAGCCTGTTCGCTGCCCTTTCCGACTCCGTCAGGGCTGTCGACATCTATCCCGTGCTGGGCAGCCACGCCGCCGAACCGATATATTCGCGCACCGATCACCACTGGGCTCCGCTCGGCGCCTACTATGCCGCGGAGGAGTTTGCCCGTGTCGCCGGTGTTCCGTTCCTGCCGCTGACCGACTATGAGGAGCGCCGCGTTTCCGGCTACGTCGGCACGATGTATCGTTTTTCGCGTGACCTTGCCGTCCGCCGCGCCCCGGAAGACTTCGTCTATTACGTTCCGCGCGACACCGGCTATGCCACGACATACATCAACTACACCCTTGACCGCACCCGCACCGGCGTCCTTTCTGAGTCAGGACCCGTTGAAGGGCCGTTCTTCTACACTTACCGTGACGGCAGCAGCGGTGCCTACTGCACGTTCATGGGCGGCGACACGCGGACCGTCGCCGTGCGCACGTCGACCCGCAACGGCCGCCGGCTGCTTCTTCTGAAGGACAGCTACGGCAACGCGCTGCCCGGCTATCTCTTCGGCTCGTTCGAGGAAATCCACGTCGTCGACTGTCGCTATTTCACGAAGAATATCGTCCGCTATGCCGAGAACAACCGCATCACGGACATTCTCTTCGCCAACAACATGATACATGCGTCGATGGAACGCACCTGCACCGCCTACGAGCGCTATCTCAATCAGTGACCACTAACGCAAAGTCCAATGAAACACTACATATACATCCTTGTTGTCTCGGCGGTGTTCGTCGCCTATACCGTAGTTTTCGACACTTTCCCGCGCAGCACGGTCTCCGAGCTGGAACGCCGGACACTGGCCGCCTTCCCCGATTTCACTCCCGAAAAGCTCCGCGACGGCTCTTTCATGCGTGACGTGTCGTCGTGGTTCAGCGACAGCGAACCCTACCGTGACGACCTCATGGCCATGAGCATGTATATAAAGGGATATATGGGGTTGGCCAAATCCGATGACGATGTGACATTCCACGCCTCTGCCGACGGCCCCGTGGCTGGTGACGACGACGTGGAAGAGACTGATTCCGTGGCCGATGTGACGGATGACGGCCGTGAAATTGGCGAATACGAAAACCACGTCACGGCCGACGACAACGCCAAGATAGCCAATGCCGGCATCCTCGTCGTGGGGACCGGCGACAAGGTGCGTGCCCTGATGGCCTACGGCGGCGGTGCGAAGGGCGGTGTGCGCTATGCCGAGGCCGCCAATATATATAAGGAGCGTTTCGGCGCCGGGGTCAATGTCTATTCCATGGTCATACCTACGGCCATCGAGTTCTATTGTCCCGACAAGGTCCGTCGCTACACCAACAGCCAGCTGAAGACCATCCGCAACATCTTCGCCCACCTCTCGCCCGATGTCCGTGCCGTTGACATCTACACCACGCTGGGCCGCCACGCAGCCGAGGACATCTATCTGCGCACCGACCACCACTGGGCTCCGCTCGGCGCCTACTATGCCGCTGAGGAGTTTGCCCGTGTTGCCGGCGTGCCATTCATGCCGCTCGACCGCTACGACCGCCGCGTAGTCCACCGCTACGTGGGCAGCATGTACGGCTATTCAAAGGACATCGCCGTCAGGAATGCGCCCGAGGACTTCGTATATTATGTCCCGCGCGACGTCAGATACACCACGACATACATCAACTATACCATCGACGAGAACTATCACGTCACGGCAGAGAGCCGTCCCATGCGCGGCGCTTTCTTCATGCACTACCGCGACGGAAACGGCGGCGCCTACTGTACGTTCATGGGCGGCGACACGAAAATCACCCAGGTTGTCACGTCGACGAAGAACGGCCGCCGCGTGCTCATCCTCAAGGACAGCTTCGGCAACGCCCTTCCCGGCTATCTCTTCGGCTCGTTCGAGGAAGTCCATGTCGTAGATTCGCGCTATTTCACGAAGAACATGACGCAGTATGTCCACGACAACAAGATTACGGACATCCTCTTTGCCAACAACATCTTCAACGCCTATTCGCCCCGCATAGCCAACGCCTACATCCGTTTCCTCGACCAGAAGGGCGGCATCACCCATCGTCCGAAGGCCGATTCCGTGGCGGTCAGACCCGCGGTGAAGGACAGCGTGGCGGCAACACCGGCTGTTGAGACTGCGGAGGAGACAAGTGAAAGTGAGACGGGCGCGATTTAAACGCTCTGGCTTTGCAGTATCAAAGTTTTTTATGAGATTTCTTTAACGGACACTCAACATTCTCTTTGATACTGCAAAGTTTGAGCGTTTTTTTTATTTCTTCGTTTTCGCGCCTTTGCGCCCTGTTATGGAAAACAACGGACAAAATATACCGAAAATGCCCTTGAAACGCGGTCAAAACGGGGCACTTTTGAAAATTCTTTCTCGACGGCCGCAAATTCCGTAGTATGGTATATTTAAACGTAACTTGCTGTCAATTAGAGTGTTATCGCTCTGTTATGCGAAAAAGCTATCGAAAACTCGCCGAAGAACTGCTTTTCGTGACTCAAAAATCCGGATTTTTCCTGCCGTAAGGGCCTCCCGGGGTTGCAACGGGGCCGCTTTTGCGTGTGCAACGGGGGCCCGGGGGGGTGTGGGGGGGCGCC
>CAMWVS010000083.1 GCA_947177775.1 uncultured Prevotella sp. | reverse complement strand
ACTCTTTCTCAAATCGGATAGTTAATAACCTGTCCAACCTTTTGGGGGCACTTCAATTTTGACACAGCCTCTTGTTTTATTTCAGAACGCTTGTCTTATATTTCAGAAAACTTGTTTTATTGCAGGACGCTTGTTTATTTCAAATAACCAACATCAACAGTCAAAAGGCTTGACAGGCTAACAGGTCATAGGATAGAGTGTAGAGTAGATATGTATAGAATGTAGAGCAGATATGTATAGAGTGTAGAGTAAAGAGTAATCATACCTCTTCACTCTACACTCTGACCTATCATCTCATATCCCTCCGCACACCACGCAGCTCTTGCTACGGTGCACAGCGATATTCCGGAAGTCCATGGTACTGGCGTCGAAAGTGAGCAACCGATTGGTCAGAAGTTCACCTGCACCGATCAGGAATTTCAAAACCTCGGCCGCCTGAATCGTACCAAGCATTCCGGCAATGGCGCCAAATACGCCTGCCTGTGATGCCGGCGGCACCATATCAGCCGGCGGTTGTCCTCCGAAGATACACCGATAGCAGGCCGTACCAGGAACATGAGTGAACGTATGGGCCTCAAACCGTAGCAAACCGCCGTGCGAGAAAGGCTTTCCTGCCGCGACACAAGCATCATTGATGAGCATCTTCGTATCGAAATTGTCCGTTCCGTCTACTACGAAATCATAACCTGAGATGATATCAACAATGTTTTCCGGGGTCAGGAAATCCTGATGTTTCACCACTCTGACATACGGATTGATGGCTGTCAGCCGCTCCGCCGCTGAATCAACCTTCGGTCTCCCGGCATTCGCCGTAGTATGAATGACCTGCCGTTGCAGATTGGATATGTCCACTACATCGCCGTCGGCGATGCCGAGTGTACCCACTCCGGCCGCTGCCAGATACATCAGTATGGGCGAGCCGAGTCCTCCGGCCCCCACAACAAGCACACGTCCGCGCCTTATTCTCTCCTGGCCTTCCACGCCACACTCCTTCAGCAGTATATGGCGGCTGTAACGACGAAGTTCTTCTTCCGTGAAATCTGCCATCTTCAGATATATTTCGCGATAGCCTTCAAACACATCTCACTGTTCACCGGCTTAGCCAGGAAATCGTTACATCCAGCCGCCATGGCGTTCTCCCGGTCGCTTTCAAAAGCATTTGCCGTGAGCATGACTATCGGCAGTTGCGGCCGGATGGCCTTAATCTGCCTCGTGGCTTCCAATCCGTCACACACAGGCATTCTCAAGTCCATCAGGACAAAATCCACTTTTTCGTCTGAAGCCAGTTCTATGGCTTCCCGTCCGTCATGGGCCCTAATGACATTATATGTTCTTTTGAGGATGTATGTCATCAACACATAGTTGCTGTCATTGTCCTCCGCTATCAGTATTGTCTTCATAAGCTTGTCGTTTTCTTCTGTTGAGACATTCTCCCGAGGTGTCAGTCTTTCTTCCACAGCTTGCTCATGTCTTCCAGAGTCTTGCCCTTTGTCTCGGGCACAAGACGCCATACGAACACAGCGGCAACCACACAGATGAGTCCGTAGAGTCCGTATGTGAACCAGTGGCCGAAGTTGGGATCACCTTCGGTCTGCATATTGAACATCGGGACGAACGAAGAGCTGACAATCCAGTTGAAAATCCACTGGAAAGCGACGGCGATGGCGACGGCCGCGCCACGGATGGTGTTGGGGAATATCTCTGAGATGAGCACCCAGCAGATGGGGCCCCACGAGAACATGAACGACGCGCTGTAGACCATTATGCTGACCATCGTGACCAGTCCGAGCGACGGATTGCCGAAGGTCAAGGCCACACCGAAGGCACCTACGCCCATTCCGATTGAACCGTAGATGAGCAGCGGCTTGCGTCCCCACTTCTCCACGGTGAATATTGCCACGAGCGTGAAGAGGATGTTGACAACGCCCATCATCACCGTCTGCACCATCGGCTTGTCCATTCCCATGTCGGCGAAGATGCGTGGAGCATAGTAGAGCACGGCGTTGATGCCCACTGCCTGCTGGAAGACGCTGAGCATGATACCGACGAAAATCACCAGCCAGCCGTAGGTGAAGAGGCGTTCGGTACGCTCGGTGATGGTATTGCGGATATCGTCCAATATCTGTTGTCCGGCGGAAGCGCCGTTGATTTTCCTGAGAATGTCAAGAGCCTTGTTTTCCTGACCTACCATAACGAGATAGCGAGGCGTTTCCGGCACGAGACAGATGAGCAGGGCGAAGAGTCCTGCCGGCACGGCCTCGCTTCCGAACATATAGCGCCATCCGGTAGTGATGGTCCACGGGTCGCTGCCGGGGGCTACGGCATTGATGCCCTGGCCAATCTGTTCGATGACAGGATTGGTGTGCTCACCGAGGATAAGGAAGTTGACGAAATAGACAACCAGCTGACCGAAGATGATGGCGAACTGGTTCCACGACACCAGCGTTCCGCGGATGTTCGACGGAGCTACCTCGGCGATATACATCGGACAGATGGCCGAAGCCAGACCTACGCCCACACCGCCTATGACACGGTAGATATTGAACACCACGAGCAGGTCCTTGGAAGGCACGCCGTGCTGGAAGAAAAGAAATTCGGGCGACATCGAGCCGAGGGCCGAGACGAAGAACAGCAGGCCGGCGATTATGAGTGACTTCTTGCGTCCGAGGTTAGAAGCGAGAAAGCCCGACAGGGCACTGCCTATTATACATCCTATGAGCGCGCTGGCACAGGTGAAGCCGTGCCAACCGTCTGTGTATGTGAAATCTGAAGAACCGAGAAAGAAGGCCTGAAGACCTTTTTCCGCACCGGAGATTACGGCCGTGTCGTAGCCGAAGAGCAGGCCGCCCAATACGGCGACCATAACGATTGAAATAAGGTAGGATTTGCTACCGGTCTGATTTGTTTCCATTGATTATGTTATGTTTTATCTGTTTCAACATCCGTGACGCATGACTTTAAGGATTTTATGTGGCGGCCAAAGTTATGGCCGCCACATAATCAGCTGTTCACACTAATATATACGTATGAAAGAGCATTTTCCCTAAGCCGCCGCGTGCGGAGGCTGTTCCGTTCCGTTATTTCTTCACCTTATATAAACGGAAGGTCATCGGAGGCAGGTTGTCACTGATGACAGAGCCGTTCTTGCCGGCCGTAACGCCAACCGTTCCTTCCCGTGGAACGATCTTCTCCGGATGGTCGAGCGTGTTCTCGTCGTCCATGCCGTCGTGAGTCAGCGTGATTGTTGCGGCCTGCGTCATGTTTTTCAGGCCGTTGAGATTGAGCGTTACGGGCTGTGCCGTCTTCGAGGTGTTTATTACCTTGACGATGACAGAGCCGTCAGCCTTGTCAGTGACGGCGCTGGCAAAGAGCCCGTCCTGTCCTTCCTGGCCGGCCACGGGCTTTCCGTCCATTGTCAGTGACAGCACGTTCGTTCCGCAGTTCATGGCATACATCTGCTGAACATAGTAGCTCACGGACTTGAACATTCTCACATTGTCATACCAGATCAGGTCCGGACGCCACTGCCATCCCTCAACGTGAGCGAACAGCGGCGCGTAGGCCGTCATCCACACCACGTCGGCATTACGTTCGTAGGCCGTCATGAAGGCGGCTTCAAGTATAGAGGCCTCATAGTGGTTCCACTTCTTTCCCTTTCCGTGGCAGGCGTATTCGCCGGCAAACACCTTCGGGCCCTTGCGGTCATATTTGTCATAGCGCAGTCCGTTCTCGAGGAACCACGCCTCCGGACGGTAGAAATGTTCGTCAACGAGGTCGGCCTTGAGCTTTCTCATGGCCTCCCATCCGCGGTCGAACTTGTCGCCGCTTGGGTCGGGACCGCTCGAACCGACAATCTGAATCTTCGGATAACGTGCGCGGATGGCCTTCACGAACGGTTCGAGGCGCTTGAAGTAGAGAGAATCCCACTGTTCGTTGCCCACGCCTATATACTTCAGATTGAACGGAGCCGGATGGCCCATTTCGGCGCGCTTCCGTCCCCATGTTGTCGTGGTGTCGCCGTTGGCAAACTCTATCAGGTCGAGACAGTCGTCGATGTAGGGCTGGAGTTCGTCCATCTGGGCATGCCATTTCTCGTTGTCGCGGTTCTGATACTGACACGCCATGCCCACGTTGAGCACCGGCAGAGGCTCTGCGCCCATATCTTCTGACAGCAGGAAGTATTCATAGAAACCCAGTCCGTAGCTCTGATAGTAGTCCGGATAGAAGCGATGGGTGAACGTGTGCTGCCAGCGGTTGCCGTTGAGAGGGCGGTTCTCCACCGGTCCTATTGAGTTTTTCCACTGATAGCGGGTTGCGAGGTCGGTTCCCTCGACGATACATCCTCCGGGGAAACGGAACACTCCAGGATGGACGTCTGCCAAGGCCTGAGCCAGATCACGGCGCATGCCGTTCTCGCGGTTCTTGAACGTGTTGACGGGGAAAAGGCTGACGTGCTCCAGACAAACCGTGTTGCGGCCGTCGAGATAGATGCGCAGCTGCGCCTTGTTGTGTGTCAGGGGCGACTTCAGGCGCACCTCATATTTCTTCCATTCGGCCGATTTCACGTCCAGTTTTGCCGAAACGAACTCCTGACGTTCGCCCATGGCAGCCGGATCGATGAGCTGAACGGTAATCCGGCCTGTTCCTTTCGGAGCCTTCGCCCAAACCGTGAAACGGTATTCCTCGCCTTTCAGGACGCCGATTCCGAAATATCCTTCATTCACAAGTCCCGTGCGCCGGTCGGAATGGCGCGGGTCGGAAAGCACAACATAGTGGGGACAGCGCTCAAACGGTCCGTCAGCTTTCAGCTCTATGTTTCCGAATGTCTGCCATCCCATGAAACTCTGAGGAAATTCAAAAGAGCGGTTTTTCACCAGTTCTCCGTAAAGTCCGCCGTCGGCGGCATAGTTGATGTCTTCAAAAAACAGGCCGTACATGGTGTTCTGTACAGTGGCTCCTGCCTTCTTCGTGTTCACGTCCATCACATGCGTCTGTGAGAATGACGATGCGGCGGCGGCCAACGTGATGGCGCAAGTCAGTAGTCGATGGTTCATCTCTGTAGTTTTAGTAATGTTAATATAGATTTGACAAAGGTAATATAAAAAAATGACAAAGTGCAATACACAAGGCCAAAACTTGTTTCCAGCCGCTCACTTTCCATCACTTCACCAGTCTTTCCGCCGTCCGAACCACGGGCATACCGCCATTAGGGCGGAGCTTTTGCCCAATCCGTCGTCCACGATTCCCTGCGCCACCCGCCGTTTCTACAAATCAAAAGAAGACTGGCCCGTCAGATGTCATTAAAATTCCGAATTTAAAGCCCACGAGAAGAGGCACTTTCCAAAAAAAATCGTCCGAGGGCCAAAATATCGCAAGCACGCGAACGCAAAAATCCGGAGATTTTCAATGAAACATATTTACATAATTTCCAATCCGCTCATTATCAGCATATTACAAAATGTCAAAGTTCCTTTACCCCACGCCACGGCCTTTGAAACCTTGCCGTAAGGCCCTCCCGGCTCTGCAACGGGGCCTTTACGGCTTTGCAACGGGGCTACCGTTGGACTTCAACGGTAGCCCCGTTGCAACCCCGGGAGGGCCTTACGGCAGAAAAACGACCGCTTTTCCGGCCTAAAAAAGCAGTCAGAAAACGGCCAAAATCTTTGCTTTGGAAACCCCGGGAGGCCTTCCCGGGGCTTCATCAGCCGTTTTTCCTGCCACAAACGGGGGCGAAAACATCAAGAAAAGCTACAAAAAGGCCGAAAAACGAGCTAAAACGAGGAAAACGGCGAACGCGATTTTGTAAATTTATAACAGACGTTTTCAAGTGCACATTCATGGTTCAGAGAATCTTTCCGCCGCCATATATATATCCTCCATTCCACAGTCCCTTTTTGCAGCCAATCCGCCTTTCCCGCTCCCACAGAGATGCCCACGCCCCGCCATACGTCCAAAAAAGCGGGCAAATCTGCGGCAAAGCGATATTTTTTTATTAAATTTGCAGCCTAATGTAGGCATACGGCAGATGACAGTAGCAGAATTGATAAACAAGAACAAGGAGCAGAAGCACTTCTCGTTTGAGGTGTTGCCTCCGCTGAAAGGAACTGGAACGGAAAGGCTGTTCGCAACGATTGACAAACTCAAGCCGTTCAACCCGCTTTTCATCAATATAACCACCCATCACAGTGAGTTCGTATATAAGCAGATGGAAAACGGGCTGCTGGAGCGCAGCCGCATCCGGCGGCGACCGGGAACAATAGCCATAGCGGCGGCAATACAGAACAAATACGGTATTCCGGTCATGCCCCACGTCATTTGCAGCGGGGCGACGGTGGAAGACATCGAATATGAGCTGCTTGACCTTCAGTTCCTCGGAATCAACAATCTGCTGCTGCTGCGCGGAGACAAAGCCAAGGAGGACCGCCACTTCACACCTACCGACGGCGGCCATGAACACACGACAGACCTGATCCGTCAGGTAGTGGAGTTCAACGACGGCCGGTTTGCCGACGGAACGCCAATCAAAAGCCCCGGCAGGAAGTTCGACTTCGGCGTGGCATGCTATCCGGAGAAACACGAGGAGGCGCCAAATCTGGAGATGGACATGGCCCGGCTCAAGGAAAAACAGGACCTCGGAGCGACGTTTGCCGTGACGCAGCTGTTCTATGACAACAGGAAATATTTCGAATTCGTGGAGCGTGCCCGCGCCATGGGCATCACCATACCGATCATCCCGGGCATCAAGCCGCTGGCCAAGCTGAGCCAGCTCACTGTGGTTCCAAAGACGTTCCACTGTGACATTCCGCAGGAACTGGCAGCCGAGGCCGTCAAATGCAAGACCGACGAGGAAGCCCGACAGCTGGGCGTGGAATGGGCCGTAGCACAATGCCAAGAGCTGTATGCCCACGGAATAAACAATATCCACTTCTACACCGTCTCGGCTGTCGATTCGGTAGTGGAGGTTGCGAATAGGATATAGAGCCCCACCCCGGCCCTCCCCAAGGGGAGGGTGGCTACGCGATGGAACAGGAGCGGAGAAATATATTTCCTGCAAGAAATCGCCGTTTTCTCTGTCTTCGCCCGGTATATGACCGCTCGCAAGGCAGGAACTCCTGAGTGACAGCAGGGAGCGATGATTCCCATGAGTTCCTATATATCAATAGAGGAGCGACAGCAGGGAACGACTACTCTAAAAAAAAATGAAAGAATGAACTTCAACGAAGTGATAGGCCAAGAGGAAATCAAGGAACGTCTGATGAAGATGTGCCGCGAAGACCGCGTGCCCCACGCCATGATGTTCTGTGGCCCGCGGGGCTGCGGAAAAATGGCACTGGCCATGGCCTTCGCATGCTACCTGCTGGAAGGAAACTTTAAAGAAAGTGAAGTGAGGAGCGAGGAGTCCCCCATGCTTGCCAACATGCGCCATCCGGACCTCCACTTCTCCTACCCTACAATAAAACTGCCGTCGATGAGCAGCGACTACAAACCGGTCAGCGACGATTTCGCACGCGAATGGCACGAGATGATAATGGAAAGCCCCTACTTCACGATGGACCGGTGGATGCAGTCCATCGGAGCGGAAAACCAGCAGGCCATCATCACCGCCGGAGAGAGCGACGCCCTGACCCACAAGCTCAGTCTGAAATCAAGCCAGGGCGGCTATAAGGTGGCAGTGATATGGATGCCGGAGCGTATGAACATCGAGTGTGCGAACAAGATGCTCAAGCTGATTGAGGAACCGCCAAGCCGGACCATATTCATTATGGTGTCTGACGAGCCTCAACGCGTACTGGAGACAATACGCAGCCGGGCCCAACGCATAGATATCAGACGCATTGACGACGAAAGCATGGTTCACGCTATCGCAGCACGACGGAGACTGAACGAGGAAGAGGCACGGCGCGTCACGAGGATGGCCGCCGGCGACTGGAACAAGACGATAGAGATTATCGACGCCGACGGAGAAAACGGACTGTTCCTCGACATGTACCGCACGCTGATGAGACTGGCCTACGCACGCGACATAAGGAGCATGAAGAAATGGAGCGAGACTGTAGCGGCGTTCGGACGCGAGAAGCAGAAACGGTTTCTGGAATATTTCCTGCGGATGACACGCGAGAACTTCATCTACAACTTCGGACGCCCGGAACTGAACTACATGACGCAGGAAGAGGAAGAGTTTGCCGGCAGATTCGCACGCTTTGTCAACGAGAAGAATATCCTGCAAATAAACGAACTGGCGAACAGGGCCATAAGGGACATCGGCCAGAACGCCAACGCCAAGATAGTGTTCTTCGACATAGCCCTGCAGATGATTGTCCTGCTGCTGCAGAAGTGAAAAGAGGCGGACGCGTGAACGAAACCGCAATACAACGGCAGAAAACGGACACGCGCGACCCGGACACACATGAGAAAACAGTGAGTGTGAGAGAGTGACAATAAAAACAAACATATATAACCCCAAAATACCTATACCCCCGGAGCTTCCGCACGCGGGAGCCGGGAACTTTCAGATTATGAACAACAAGGATTATGAAATATGCTGCGGCTGCAGCCGCGGGCTTAGCAAAGAGGCCGTGGGACGGCAGGACAAACAGCTGAACACGTATGACTGGCTGGCGGACGTGCCCGGAAACACGGACACTACGGACCTCGTGGAAGTGCAGTTCAAACACACACGCAAGGGATACTATCACAACGTAAACCGGCTGGACCTCAAGAAAGGAGACATCGTGGCCGTGGAGGCTAACCCCGGACACGACATCGGAGTGGTCACACTGACCGGACGGCTCGTCAAAATGCAGCTGAAAAAGGCAAACCTTCGTTCGGCCGACGATATCAAACGCATCTACCGGCTGGCACGCCCCGTCGACATGGACAAATATCGCGAGGCAAAGGCACGCGAACATGAAACAATGATCGAAAGCCGCCAGATAGCAAAGGACCTCGGACTGAAGATGAAAATCGGCGACGTGGAATATCAGGGCGACTGCAACAAAGCCATATTCTATTATATAGCAGACGAACGTGTGGACTTCCGACAGCTCATCAAGGTGCTGGCCGACACATTCCACGTACGCATCGAGATGAAACAGATAGGCGCGCGGCAGGAAGCAGGACGCATCGGCGGAACGGGTCCCTGCGGACGGGAGCTGTGCTGCGCTACGTGGATGAAGAACTTCAACAGCGTCAGCACCAACTCGGCACGCTTCCAGGACATCTCGCTCAACCCTCAGAAACTGGCCGGAATGTGCGCCAAACTGAAATGCTGCCTCAACTACGAGGTGGACAGCTATGTGGAAGCAAGCAGACGCCTGCCGAGCAAGGAGGTCGTTCTACAGACTCTGGACAGCGACTACTACCTGTTCAAGTCGGATATTCTCGCAGGTATGGTCACCTACTCAACCGACAAGAATCTCGCCGCCAATCTCGAGACGATAACAGCCGAACGCGCCCGTGCCGTCATCGAGATGAACCGCCATGGCGAAAAACCGGCATCACTCCAGGACGACGGCAAACGCAAGGAACAGAACAAACCGGTGGACCTGCTGGCCAACGGAGACATAACGCGCTTTGACAAAGCCAAAAAGAAAAAGAAACAGAACGGCAAAGGACAACGCCAGGCCGCTAACGGACAGCAGAGACAAGGAGGAACGCCACGTCGGGAAAACCGGCAGCCATCGCCACAGGACGGAGGACGGACACCACAGGAACCCAGACAGCAGCAGGAAAATCACCACAATGGACAGGAAAACGGAGGCCAGGATGGCAACAGCGGACGTCCCGCACAGCAACGCGGACGCAATGGCCGCCGGCCGGGAAACCGTCAGCCAAGGAACAATCAGAAACAGGATGCAAAGGAATAGTCTTTCATTTTTAATAATCATGCTTACGGTTGCTGCGACAGTGATGTCGTGCAACCGTAAGACTGTTTATGACCACTATCAGCCGGTGGCGCAGGAAGGATGGAACAAGGACGATACGCTGACATTCACCGTAAGACCGCTGGCAAAGGGAGGTGTGTTCAAGGAAGAAATCGGTCTGCGGACAACGGGCGACTATCCGTTCATGGGACTTTGCCTGATTGTAGAACAGACCGTACTGCCATCTGACGTGACACGATGCGACACGTTGCGTTGCAGCCTGACGGGGGATGACGGCAATGTCAAAGGACGGGGACTGAGCTGTTATCAATACCGCTTCCATCTCACAAACATAACTCTGGCTGACGGGGATTCACTCCGAGTGAGAATCCGCCACAATATGAGACGCGAAAACTTGCCCGGCATTACTGACGTGGGAATAAGAATGAAGAGTGAGGAATGAAGAGGTAAGAGTGAAGAGTTCAGAGTGCAGAGGTAAGAGTGATGAGTGAAGAGGTAAGAGCGAAGAGTTCAGAGTGCAGAGGTAAGAGTGATGAGTGCAGAGCGAAGAGTTCAGAGTGCAGAGGTAAGAGTGATGAGTGAAGAGGTATGATTA
>CAMWVS010000082.1 GCA_947177775.1 uncultured Prevotella sp. | reverse complement strand
AGTGATGAGTGAAGAGGTATGATTACTCTTTAGTGTAGAGTTCAGAGTGATGAGTAAAGAGTAATCACACCTCTTCACTCATCACTCTGAACTCTGCACTTTCTGAACTCTGCACTTTCTGAACTCTCCACTTTCTTCACTCTTCATTTAGTAAAAGCCTCTTGATCACCACCTGTGCCGAGATCTCGCGGTTTGCGGCCTCGGGAATGACGAGTGAGTTTGCGCTTTCGATTACATCGTCGGTGACTATGAGACCGCGGCGCACGGGCAGACAGTGCATGAACTTGCCGTTGTTGGTCACAGCCATGTGCTTGTCGTCTATTGTCCAGCTCATGTCGCGTGAAAGGATCTTGCCGTAGTCGGCCGGATTGGTGACGCCCGGACAGCTCCAGTTCTTGGCATAGACGAAGTCGGCACCCTCCAGTGCTTTCATCTGATCATATTCCACACGAGCGTTTCCAACGAAGCGCGGGTCAAGCTCGTAGCCCTCGGGATGGGTAACGACGAAGTCCACGTCGGCCGCGTTCATCCACTGAGCAAAAGAGTTGGGCACGGCCTGCGGCAGCGCGCGGCAGTGGGGAGCCCACGTCAGGACAACCTTCGGACGGCGCCCCGGCGTCTCGGGAACATAATTCTCATTGATTGTGATGAGGTCGGCGAACGCCTGAAGCGGATGGACCGTGGCTGTCTCCATGGCGAAGACAGGCTTGCCGCTGTAGCGGATGAACTGATGGAGCACGGTTTCGGCATAGTCATACTCGCGGTCGGTCAGTCCGGCAAACGAGCGGACGCCTATCATGTCGCAGTAGGACGCCATCACGGGGATTGCTTCGAGCAGATGTTCGCTCTTGTCGCCGTCCATGATGACGCCGCGTTCCGTCTCCAGCTTCCATGCTCCGGCATTGACGTCAAGCACGATGACGTTCATGCCGAGGTTCGTCGCAGCCTTCTGGGTGCTCAAACGGGTGCGCAACGAATTATTGAAGAATATCATCAGCAGCGTCTTGTGCTTGCCGAGATGCTCATATTTGAACCTGTCTTTCTTTATTTCCTGTGCCTCGGCCAGCGCTGTGCGGAGGTCACCGAGGTCTTCTACGTTGATGAATGTTTTCATATTGACGGCCCCCTCCGGCTCCCCCAAGGGGGAGAGAAGCCTACGGGGTTCTTTTATAATTGGTTATTATTAAATAAAACTATTCTCATTTTTTCTTTTCATAAATCAGCGCCCTTCACCTCGTAGGCACCCTCCCCTTGGGGAGGGCCGGGGTGGGGCCGGAGGGCTGTGGTCCCCCTTACTTCTCGCTGAACAGCACCTGTATTACCGTCTGGCCTACAGCCTGGAGCGTTCCGCGGTCAATATGGTCCATGTCGTCGCTGACGGTGTGCCACGTCGGGCCGAACGAGCTTGCCTCGCAGTCGGGATAGTGGGGGATTATGTCGATTGTGGGGATTCCGGCTATGCGGTTCACGGGGACATGGTCGTCGTTGACGCCGCCTCCGTCAGTCGTGGGGAATATGTTGCCGTAGCCTATTGCGGAGGCTGCTGCCCACACTTTGTCGACGATTGCCGGTGCGAAATGCTTTGATACAAGCTCCTTGTGGAAGCGTGCGTCACTGCCGCCGACCATGTCGAGCAGTATTCCGTAGCGTGCCTCGTAGCCCTGACGGTGGGGATTGGCCGCCCAGTGCTGCGCTCCCAGTGCCCAGCTGTCGCCGTCGTCGTCTGTCGCGTCGGCCCACTGAGGCGTTCCCCAGTCCTCGGCGTCAAAGCAGACGAAGTCAACACCCAACGCGAGTGAGTCGCCGCCGGCTATCAGCCGGGCCAGTTCGAGCATCACCGCTACGCCGCTCGCTCCGTCGTTGGCGGCCATGACGGGCTTGCGCCAGTTGGCCGAATCGGGGTCGTTGTCTGCCCACGGACGGCTGTCCCAGTGGGCGCAGAGGAGAATGCGCGTGGTCTGCTCGGGGCGATAGCTTGCTATGATGTTCCTGCTGCGCAACGGTGTGCCGTCATATCCCTTGACCGTGAAGTTCTGGTCAATGACTCCAAGACCGTAGCTGCGGAACTTTCCGGCTATCCACTGCCCGCAGCTGTCGTGCGCCGCACTGTTCATCGTGCGCGGTCCAAAGGCACACTGGGCCTCACAGAAGGCGTATGCGCTGTCGGCGCAGAACGACGGGCCTACGGGTTGGATTTCGGCGGAGTTGGCGGGTGATGTCTTGTTGTTGCCGCAGCTGCAGATGATGATTAGAATAAAGACCCACCCCAACCATCCCGAAGGGAGGGAGCCTGATATGTCTTTGAGGCGTCTCAAAGCGGATTTGGGTCTCCGTGTCTCTGTGTCTCTGTGTTCTGAAAACGAAAGTATATTGTTCATTTGATTGTCTTCACTTTATATATAATAATATATCAGATTGCATTTTAAACGTACCTGACGATGTTCTTTTTATATATCAGATTACATTTTGAATGTTTCCGATGATGTCCTTTTGTATGTCAGATTACGATTCAATCGTCCGTCTGCGGTCATTTCCCGCCTTCTCGGGACCGCTGTACGAGGGTCATGACGCGCAGGAAATTGCCGCCCCATATCTTCCGGATGTCGCGTTCGCTGTATCGGCGGGCCAGCAGGCGTCGCGTGAAATTGATTATTTCCGATGAGTCGGCCAGTCCGCGGACGCCTCCGTCGCCGTCAAAGTCGGTGCCGATGCCCACGTGGTCGATGCCCATCACGGCGATGGCGTGTTCCAGATGGGCTATGACGTCGGTCACGTCGGCCTCTCCGGCTGTGCGCAGGAAACCGTGGTAGAGCGTCGTCTGGGCCACGCCGCCGCTCTTGGCGAGCGCGCGCATCTGGTCGTCAGTGAGATTGCGGGGATGGTCGCACAGGGCGCGGGCACTGCTATGGCTGCACACAATCGGCGTGCTGCTGATGGCGATGGCGTCGTAGAAGCTCTTTTCCGAGGCATGGCTGAGGTCGACCATGACACCCAGACGGTTCATTTCGCGTATGACCTGCTCGCCGAGGCGGCTCACTCCGTTGTGGGTGTTGCAGCCGCGGGCGCTGTCGCAGATGTCGTTGTCGCCGTTGTGACACAGTGTGATATAGACCACGCCGCGCTGTGCGAAGTGTTTCACCGTGGCCGGCGAGCCGCCGAGAGCCAGTGCGTTCTCGATTCCGAGCATGATGGAGCGGCGTTGGCGCCGCTTGTCCTCATAGAGGTCGGCCGGTGTGCGGGCTATGCTGAGATAGTCTTTGTTCTTTCGGACGATGTCTTCAATCTTGTTGAAAATGAGATCGGCGTATTCCGTCGGGCCGTTGACGTCGAACGCCACTTTCGACGAGAATGTCTCGCCGATTTTCGGCTGTGGCAGATAGGCCACCATGATTGTTGCGTCCTGATGTCCTTCGGTCATCTTGTGGAGGTCAACGAGCAGCTGCGGGTCGCGATGGTCGAAGCTGACACCTTTCGGAAAGAACATTGGCGTGTCGCAGTGGGTGTCGAGCGTGAGCACGCGTTCGTGAACGTCGCAGGCTTCGCGGAAGGCAGCCGCCTGTCTGACGAGCCACCGGAATAGCGGCTGTCCGTCGTCGCCGAGACATTCGGGATGCCACTGTACGCCCATGATGGACTTATATTCGCTGCTCTCCATGGCCTCGATGACGCCGTCGGGAGCCACCGCCGTGACGCGGAAACGCCGTCCCGGGTCGCTCACGGCCTGATGATGGAAGGAATTTACGGCGATACGCTCACTATTATATAATGTGTATAGCGTGCTGTCGCGGTCGATGACGATGGTGTGGGTGGGCTCGCTGCGGTCGGCGGACTGGGAGTGTTTGAGGAGAGTCTCACTCCGGTCCTTTCCAAAGGAGAGGGTGCCTGCGGGGTGAAGTGGTGAATTGTTTCCGCTTTTCAAGTCTTGCCTGTCCCTTCTGAATGGGAACCATTTTTTCTCATCTCTTGAGTTGGTTCCTTCATCCCGCAGGTATCCTTCGTTTTTGGGAGGACCAGGCCGGGACGTTATGTCCTGAGCCACCTTCCCGTCCAGTGCCATTGCCAGCGTCTGGATTCCGCGGCAGATGCCGAGCATGGGAATCTGGCGGTTGTAGGCCAGGCGCGTTATGAGCAGTTCCGGAAGGTCGCGTTCGCTGCATATTCCTCCGAGGCGCGGTGACGGTTCTTCGCCGCAGTAGAGCGGGTTGTAGTCGGCTCCGCCGCTGAGCAGCAGGCCGTCGATATGGTCGAGTGTGTTGATGATGACATCCTTGTCGGCCACCGGAGGGATGATGACGGGCACACCGCCGGCCGCCACCACAGACTTATAGTAGCCTTCGGCAATCCGGCTTGTCGCCTCGCCATAGTTTGCGGTGATGCCGATGATGGGTTTCCGTTTTGCTTCCGGAAATGTCGCGTAGATGTTGTCCAGCCGCGACTGCCAGTTGAAACGATTCATGATGATGTATGGTTTGGGCTGTCGTCAGCGTATGAAGACCGCCGGACGTTTCTGGTGTTCCGTCCCGGTGTCACTCGTCAATCTTGACGGCTATTTCGCGTTTGATGCTCTGTTCCAGTGATATTAGCGTTTCTGTAGCGACTACGCCCGGAATGTCCTGCAACTGTCCGTTGAGCAGCTGCATCAGCTGTTCGTTGTCGCGTGCGAATAGCTTGACCAGCATGGTGTAGGGACCGGTGGTGAAGTGGCATTCAACGATTTCGGGAATGTGTGTGAGCCGTTCAACCACCTCTTTATACATGCTTCCGCGTTCGAGCGTGATGCCCACGTAGGTGCATGTGGTGTAGCCGAGGCTTTTGGGGTTTACGTCGAAGCCGCTTCCCATGATGACATTTCCGTCAATGAGGTGCTGCACACGCTGGTGTATGGCTGCGCGTGACACTTTGCACTCTGCCGCGACATCCTTGAACGGGATGCGTGCGTTCTGTGACAGGATACTCAGAATTTTCTTGTCCAGATTGTCTATCTTATCCGTTGCCATTTCTTTCTTGTTTATTTTGTTATGATTATATTGTTATTTATTTTTCTGATTTTTTCCGTGAGTCTCCGGAGTATGTCGGCCCATGGCTGTGGTTTCTTTCCGGTTTCCTGATAACGTTTATGCGGTAGCCGCTGTATCGGGTGTGTTGGCAACCGTAGAAGTATAGGAAAAGCTCAAATAGTTAGCAAAATTACATATTTTTATTGAAACGACCTGCATATTGCAATCGAAAAAATGTGAAAACAGTGCAAAATGGTTGACGTCTGACATAAACGATGCGTTTTTCCGCATCCGGACAATACGCCTTTGTCTGCCCGGCGGAAGACATATAGTGAAGGAAACGTGGCGGCAGATTCACGCTGCGGAGTTTCTTATAAGAAAAAAAGGTATTTCTGTTTCAGTATCGTTTTTGAGACTTTTCTGTAACTTGTCGTGAGGCTTAAAGCAGAAAAAAAGGAGACAAACGATGTGGCGCTTCCTCCTGATATATTGATGGAATTACGGTATGGAACCACAACGGTCCTTACGTATGGGGAATCCATCACGGCTCTTTCATTTTCCATGTAACAGTGTTACACGGCCCGTGTAACACTGTTACATGAGCCGCGTAATATCGTTACATGGCCCGTGTAACACCGTTACGCGGCCCATGTAACAAAAGCTGTTTTTGTCTATTTCATTGCCTAAATGAAATAGCCGTGAATCCATTGTATACCAAAGGAACTCAGTCTATTTTGTAACAAGGTTTTCCATGTTCATGCAGACAGTTGTGACTCTCTTTTACTCCTGATTCCGATATGTTAAACTAACACAAAAAGACGACGTTCCGATGAGAAAACTGAGTTTGTTTCGCAAGTTTTTGGTAATTTCGCAGTCGTTATACATATTTGTAATGCAATTATATTAAGGTAATGAGACTATCAAGATTTTTGCTTTTCAGCATAGCCTTCTTCTCCCTTTCTTCATGTTTCAAGGAAGAACCGCTCAACGCCGAGTGCGACATTGAAGCGGCGTGGGTTCATGTTGACAAGCCCGAAGATATATTCTTCAACAACACAGACACGCTGGTTGACGTCATGTCGGCCGAAAACACAATAGTATTTACGAAGAAACCTGACGCCGATGTGACGGCCATGGCGCCATGGTTCCGGCTCACGCCGGGGGCAAAGATAACGCCGGAGAACGGCTCCGTGCATGATTTCAGCAACGAACAGGCCGTGACATACACCGTCACCTCGGAAGACGGCTCGTGGACGAGGACATACCGTGTCATGTTCGCACCGCCTAAGGTCATGCTGAAATATGACTTCGAGAACTGTCAGCTGGCGGGAGAAGACAGACCATATTTTGTCTGGAACGAAATAGACAATGACGGAACTGTCGTCAGCGACCTGTGGGCGACTGGCAATCCGGGATATTTCAAGGCAAAGTCAATGACGGCCAAGCCATACGACTATCCTACCGTTCCGATGGAAAAGGGATATGACGGCAAGGGCGTTATGCTCGTGACGCGCAGCACAGGAATATTCGGAACGTTGGGAGGCCGCAAGATGCCCATCGCCGCAGGAAACCTCTATCTCGGACGTTTCATTGACGAATATGCCATCACCCAGACACTCAAGTCGACGGAGTTTGGAGTGAGGTTCAACAAGGCGCCGCGGACGGTCATGGGATACTATAAGTACCGTCCCGGAGACGTGGTCACCAACAACGAGAACAAACCCATGGAGGGCGTACGCGACAGCGCCGCCATCTATTCGGTGCTCTATCTGAACCACGACGCCGCCGGCAATCCTGTCGTGCTCCACGGCGACGACGTCATGACCAACCCCAACATCGTGGCCGTGGCACGCATGAAGGACATCAAGTATACCGATGAGTGGACACCGTTTGAGGTCGATTTCGTTTATCGCAAGGAAATGGACAAGACGCTGATGGAGAACTTCGGCTATAACATCACCGTGGTCTTCTCGTCGAGTCACAACGGAGACATCTTCCAGGGAGCCGTGGGCAGCACGCTCTGCATAGACAAAGTCAGTATAATATGTATAGAATGAGAACGACAATGAACAAGATAAGCAGACTTCTCGCCGCGATGGCGCTCACCGCAACTTTTACGACAGCCTCGGCGCTGGAACTCCCGGACGATTTAAACTATAACGTCCGTCTCGGCTATAACATCGGCGGAACGGCCCCCGTGGGCATGCCCGCCACGATACGCAAGCTGAACAAATATGAGTTTCAGCCCAACGTCTCTTTCTGTTTCGACGTTCAGAAGGACCTTCGCGGACGCTGGGGCGTCATGAGCGGAATCCATCTGGAAAACAAGGGAATGGAGACGGACGCCAGTGTGAAGAACTATCATATCACCATCGAACAGGGCGGCGACTTCATGGAGGGCTTCTTCACCGGCCACAACGTCGCAAAGGTGGAGGAATGGCTCATCACCGTTCCCGTCATGGCTACATGCCGCGTGGGCAGCGGCGTGACGCTGAAGCTCGGACCGTATCTCTCATACGTGATGACACGAAAGTTCGAGGGAAGCGTCTACGACGGCTATCTGCGTCACAACACGCCCACCGGACCGAAGATTGAGTTCGGCCACGAGGACAGCGAGCGAGGAACGTTCGACTTCTCTGACAACATGCGCCGCTGGCAGTTTGGCATCGACTTCGGTGCAGACTGGTATTTCAGCCACCGTTGGGGTGTCTATGCCGACATAACCTGGGGGCTTACCGGCATCCACAAGAGCAGTTTCAAGACCATAGAGCAGACCCTCTACCCCATCTATGGTACGCTCGGACTGACATACAAGCTGAAATAAAAGACTGAAATAACAGATGTGATGCGCCTGTTTTAATGTGCCGGCGATATGTCGGGGACATAGCAAAACCAATTTACAAAATAAAAACATTCATTCATTTAAAAGAAAGAGACATTTATGAGGAAACTTTTTACGCTTATCGCTATGCTTGCCGGAACCATGGCAGCTATGGCAACAGACTACACAGACAAGCTGGTCGTGACTATTGACGGCACCTACACCCCGGCGACTGACAATGTCATCAGTGTAGAGGAACAGGCCGACGGTACATACAATCTTCTGCTGAAGAACTTTATACTCAAGTTCAGTGAAGAAGATATTATGCCCGTGGGAACCATCAACGTGACAAACGTCAAGGGTACGAAGAACGGCGTGTCAACTCTGCTGACCACAAACCAAAATATCATCATAGAACCGGGTGACATGCCGGGAATTTTCGGATGGATCGGTACAGAGCTCGGCCCGGTGCCCGTGAACGTCAACGCCGACATGAAGGACAATCATCTCTACGCACTGATAACCATCAGCTTCATGGGAATGAACATTGAGGTTACTTTCGGCGATGTCTATCAGATAGGCAACTCAGGCTTTGAGTATTTCCACACGGCGACGGTCTACAGTCCTGATGGCGAGAACAGCGCCACAAGTGACGAGCCGAACAACTGGCATTCGTTTATGAGTGCATCCGGTGAACCGGCACTCATTTATCTCGCTGGATATACCCCGCACACATTCAAGAGCGATGTCACACGCCCCGAAAGCAAAGGTAGCAGCAGTGTTTTGCTGACTTCTTCTGACATGGGCTTTTTCGGTGTGGCTAACGGAACAATCACTACAGGACGTATGAATACGGGTAGTGTGATGGCGGCAGACATATCCAATCATACGTGGAACGATTTGAGTCAGACAGATGTGGATGACAATGGTGACCCTTTCTTTGCCGCCATGCACGGCCGTCCGGACAGTATGGTTGTGTGGGTGAAGTTCACTCAGGGTACGCCTAACGCCGAATTCCCTTACGCCACGGTAAGTGCAGTGATAAATGACGGTACTTACTATCAGGACCCGGAGGACAAGGAGTACACCAACGTGCTGGCAAAGGCTGTCAACGCTCAGATAGAAAGCAACGACGGTGCTTGGCAGAGACTGGCCATACCGTTCGATTATGAGACATATAAGGCAAACAACGCTGAGGGCAAGGCTATTCTCGTTACAATATCAACCAATGCTACACCCGGTAAGGGCAGTACGGACGAACTTTATGTCGACGACATGGAGATGGTCTATAACAGCTCTGCTACGGCCATCACGGTCAAGGGAACCAGCATCGAAGGCTTCGGTACGGCCGAAGACAACACCTACGAGGTGCTCCTTGACGGTGAGAATGCCAGCGTAAGCGCCGCCGATATCGTGGTTGAGACCGACGGCAAGGGTGCGCGCGTGCTGATTGAGACCGCTGACGTTGACCTGATTGGCGGTGGAAGCGATGTGACAATCACTGTTCTGTCGGAAGATCTGAAGAACAGCAACACCTACGTTGTCAAGACCCGCAACTCCAACCTTTCCGGAATCAACAATGCTTCAGTGAACGCCGGAGGCAAGGCTGAAATCAAGGCTGTCTACAACATGAACGGCCAGATGGTGAAAGCTCCGCTCAAGGGCAGTGTCTACGTCGTTAAGTACACCAACGGAAAGACTGAGAAAGTAACGCTGAAATAAATCTTGAACAAGAAGTAATCTTATAAGCAAACAGATTCGGGGAATGGTCCGGTGCGGACTATTCCCCGAATTTGTTTAGTATGTTTATGATTGTTGTCACCTCGTTGTCGGTAAGCACCTGATTGCACGGTATGCTCAGCTCCTCGCGGTGGATGCGTTCGGTGACGGGCAGCGAAAGGCCGTTCCACGAGGCGTAACACTGCTGATGGTGCGGAGGTATGGGATAGTGTATGACGGTCTGGACGCCGTTGTCCTTCAGATATTCCTGCAGCTCGTCGCGCCGGGGCGTGAGCACGGGGAATATATGGAAGACGCTGTGCCGCCAGTAGTCATGCGACGGCAACGTCAACAGTGTGTTGTTGACTTCTTCTATATACCGCAGAGCGATGCGGCGGCGTTCTGCGTTGTCCTCGTCAAGATAACGTAGGCGGACACTGAGCACAGCGGCCTGTATCTCGTCCATGCGGCTGTTACGTCCGCGGTAGCGGAAGACATACTTCCGGGAGGAACCGTAGTTTGCCAGTGCCCTCACCGTAGCGGCCAGCTTGTCGTCGTCGGTTGTCACCGCACCGGCGTCTCCCAGCGCCCCGAGATTCTTGCCGGGGTAGAAGCTGTGGCCGGAGGCGGAAGAGAATGAAGAATGAAGAACGAAGAGTGAAGAATTGGCTGGCGCCGTCCCAACTTCGCTCTGACTAAGACAAGTGGGAACGGCGGCAGCCAATTCTTCGTTCTTCATTCTTCGTTCTTCATTTCCTAATTCTTCACTCTTCGCTCTTCGTCCTTCATTTGCCAGCCCGTGCGACTGCGCGCAGTCCTCCACGAGCTTCAGTCCGTGGCGGCGGCAGATTTCGCCGATGCGCTCCGTGTAGGCCATGCGGCCGTAGAGATGGACAATCATGACGGCACGGGTGCGCGGTGTGATGGCCTGTTCTATGAGCGTGTCGTCAATCTGGAAAGTGTCCTGCCGCGGTTCGACGAGCACCGGAACGAGGCCGTTCTCGGTTATCGACAGGATGGAGGCGATGTAGGTGTTTGCCGGAACGATCACCTCGTCGCCCTCAGCCATCACGCCCATTTCCATATAGGCCCGCAGAATGAGTGTAAGGGCATCAAGTCCGTTGCCGCAGGCTATGCAGTGGCGGACGCCGCAGTAGCGTGCATATTCTTCCTCAAAACGTGCCACGGCCTCGCCTTGCAGATACCATCCGCTGTCTATCACGCGTGCCACGGCCTCGTGGATTTCCTCTGCGTGGCGTTCGGTGACTTTCTTTAAGTCGAGATATTTGATTTTTGTTGCATCCATGACTATATATTATTAATGTGATAGTGACCCGCAAAGACAAACTGTGGTAGATAATATCATCTGATTTTAAGCACAATATCATCTGATTTTAAGCACAATATCATCCGCAAAGACTAATTGCAGCAATATCCTGACATAATATCATCCGCAAAGACTAATCAGGCTCCCTTCCGAAGGGAGG
>CAMWVS010000081.1 GCA_947177775.1 uncultured Prevotella sp. | reverse complement strand
AATCCGACGGCGGATGAGGTAGGGGAGTTTCTTTTAGCGAGAAAAGAGGAGCGAGCAGCGATTAGTGAGAATACCGGCATAAAGAAATGCGTGTCAGACCCTTCTTTCTCCTCCCTCCACGATTCTTCCTCCACAAAAAAGATTATAGCCCTTCTTGCCGGCTCACGCCGTCAGGAGATAAAGGACAATCTTCCGGCCATGATAGAGGCGACGCGTGAGTTTGCTGCCGACTATCGGGTTGTGCTTGCCGGTGCCCCGTCAATACCGGCCGAATATTACGACCGCTTTCTCGCCGGGACACATGTAGAGGTCGTCTACAACCAGACCTACCCGCTTCTAGCTTCTGCCACGGCCGCGCTCGTGACCAGCGGCACGGCCACGCTTGAAACGGCACTTTTCGGGGTCCCCCAGGTCGTTTGTTACAAGACACCAATTCCCAAAGTCATTGCCTTCCTGCGGCGCCATCTGCTGAAGGTCCGCTATATCTCGCTGGTCAATCTCATTGCCGACCGTGAAGTAGTCCGCGAACTTGTGGCCGACACGTTTTCTGTGGAGAACATACGCCGTGAACTGTCGTGCATCCTTCCGGAACAGTCCGCACGCAAGGAGATGCTGCGCGGATATGACGAGGTGCGCCGCCGGTTGGGCGACGAAAAGGCACCGGACAATGCAGCGAGGATAATGATAAGCAAACTGTCTTTAGTTCAGAATTCAGAGTGAAGAGTGAAGAGTTCTGAGTTCAGAGTGCAGAGTGATGAGTGAAGAGGTATGATTACCTGACTTAAAGGATGCTATGCTCTTCTTACGGCCGAGTGCAGAGTTCTGAGTGCAGAGTTCTGAGTGCAGAGTGATGAGTAAAGAGGTATGATTACCAAACCTAAAGGCAAAAGGCTTGCACGGTAATCATACCTCTTCTTTTTCTTTATTGAATGATAACAGCGAATACCATAGTTCTCACTCGGCCGTAAGAAGAGCATTGCATCCTTTAAGTCAGGTAATCACACCTCTTCACTCATCACTCTGCACTCTGAACTCAGAACTCTTCACTAAATAAGTCCTTCGATTTGTTTTTTCAGCGCGATGAGGTCTTCTTTGACCGCTGTCAGCCGTTCGAGGACATCGGCAGTGCGGTCGGCGCCATCGCGGTTACTGTTGATAATCTTTTTTGCTGCGGCCAGCTTAAATCCTCTGACCTTCACAAGACTGTGGATAAGCCTTATCTGTTCTATGTCCTTATCCGTGTATTGGCGCACCTTGCTCGGACCGCTGGTTTTCGGCTTCAGGTATGGAAACTCCTTCTCCCAATAGCGCAGGGTGCTTTCGTTGAGGTCAAACATGGCAGCCACCTCGCTGATGGAGTAATACAGTTTCAGGTTCTTGTTGGTGTTCAGAGCCATAATTATTTAGCGGTTTTAGTCAAACAATGATTGAAAAGATTTGCAAATATACCAAAAACGGCGTATCTTTGCAAAACTTTTAAAAGGATTTAATAAAATAAGAACTAAATAGTTATGATGACAGCCAATGAAATCCGCGACTCGTTCAAAAAATTTTTCGAGTCGAAGGACCACGCCATCGTGCCGTCGGCCCCGATGGTTATCAAGGATGACCCGACGCTGATGTTCACCAACGCCGGAATGAACCAGTGGAAAGATATTATTTTGGGCACACGCGAGCCCGAGCCGCGCCGCCGTGCAGACTCACAGAAGTGTCTGCGCGTGAGCGGAAAGCATAATGACCTCGAAGAGGTGGGTCACGACACATACCACCACACAATGTTCGAGATGCTCGGCAACTGGAGCTTCGGCGACTACTTCAAGGAAGGTGCCATCGACATGGCATGGGAATATCTCGTCGACGTACTGAAGCTCGACCCCAAGGATTTGTATGTCACAGTCTTCGAAGGCTCAAAGGAGGAGAACCTCGAACGCGACGACGAGGCTGCCGCCATCTGGGCCAAGCACGTGCCGGCCGACCACATCATCAACGGCAACAAGCACGACAACTTCTGGGAAATGGGCGACACGGGACCCTGCGGCCCCTGCTCGGAGATTCATCTCGACTCCCGCACGGAGGAAGAGAAGGCCAAGGTTCCGGGCCGTGAGCTTGTCAACAAGGACGACCCGCAGGTCATCGAGATATGGAACCTCGTCTTCATGCAGTTCAACCGCAAGGCCGACGGTTCGTTGGAGAAGCTGTCTATGAACGTCATCGACACCGGAATGGGTTTTGAGCGTCTCGTGCGCGCCCTGCAGGGCAAGCATTCCAACTACGACACCGACGTCTTCCAGCCCATCATCAAGGAAATTTCACGCCTTTCGGGCAAGGAATACGGCAAGGAAGAGGACGTCGACGTGGCCATGCGCGTCATCGCCGACCATCTGCGCGCCGTGTCGTTCTCCATCGCCGACGGTCAGTTGCCCGGCAATGCCAAGGCCGGATATGTGATTCGCCGCATTCTGCGCCGTGCCGTGCGCTACGCCTATACGTTCCTCGGACAGAAGGAGGCGTTCATCCACCGTCTGCTGCCGGTGTTCATCGGCGAGATGGGCGGAGCCTATCCCGAGCTGGTGGCACAGCGCGAGCTCATCGGCCGTGTGATGAAGGAAGAGGAAGACTCGTTCCTGCGCACGCTCGACAAGGGTATCAGCCTGCTCAACACAGCCATGGAGGAGACCCGCGCACAGGGCAAGACCGAACTGGACGGAACACAGGCTTTCCGCCTCTTCGATACATACGGATTCCCGCTTGACCTCACCGAACTTATCTGCCGCGAAAACGGACTGACCGTCGACGGGAAGCAGTTTGACGCCGAGATGCAGAAACAGAAGGAGCGTGCCCGCAACGCCGCACAGGTGGAAAGCACGGACTGGACCGAGATTATGCCCGGCGAGCAGCAGTTCGTGGGTTACGACTATACGGAACACGAATGCCGCATACTCCGCTACCGCAAGGTGACACAGAAGAAGAACACCTACTATGAGCTCGTGCTCGACCATACGCCGTTCTATGGTGAGATGGGAGGACAGGTGGGCGACTGCGGTGTGCTCGTCAGCGAGACCGAGACCGTGACCGTCATCGACACCAAGCGCGAGAACAACCAGAGCATACACATCGTCAAGGAACTGCCCAAGAATCCCGAGGCCGACTTCATGGCCTGCGTAGACACCGACAAGCGTGAAGGCAGCGCCGCCAACCACACGGCCACCCACCTTCTTGACTACGCCCTGAAACAGGTGCTCGGCGACCATGTGGAGCAGAAGGGTTCATACGTCAGCGCCGACACGCTGCGTTTCGATTTCTCCCACTTCCAGAAAGTGACCGACGAGGAACTTCGTCAGGCTGAGCGCATAGTCAACGACATGATCCGTCAGAACCTGCCGCTCGACGAGCATCGCGACACTCCGCTGGAAGAAGCCCGGAAGATGGGCGCCATCGCCCTGTTCGGCGAGAAGTATGGCGACAAGGTGCGCGTGGTTCGCTTCGGACCGAGCTGTGAGTTCTGTGGCGGTATCCATGCTTCGGCCACGGGCAAAATCGGCATGTTCAAGATTGTCAGCGAGAGCAGCGTTGCCGCCGGCGTGCGCCGCATAGAGGCAAAGACCGGCCGCGAATGCGAGGAACTGATGTACAATCTGGAGGATGGAATCAAGGCCATCAAGGCTTTGTTCAACAATGCCAAGGACTTGCAGGGCGTCATCAGTAAGTACATCGACGAGCACGACACGATGAAGAAAGAGATAGAGCAGTTCCACGCACAGGCCGTGGAACGCACCAAGGACAGCCTCATTCAGAAGATACGCGAGGTCAACGGCGTCAAGGTCGTCACGGCCGTGCTGCCGATGGATGCCGCCGCAGCCAAGGACCTTGTGTTCAAGATTCGTCAGGCCGTGCCCGAGCGTCTGCTCTGCGTCATCGGTACGAAATCTGCCGACAAGCCCATGCTGAGCGTCATGTTGAGCGACGACATGGTGAAGGACTTCGGCCTGAACGCCGGTCAGATGGTGCGCGAGGCAGCCAAGCTGATTCAGGGCGGTGGCGGCGGACAGCCCCACTACGCCACAGCCGGAGGCAAGAACGCCGACGGACTGAGCGCAGCCGTTGACAAGGTCGTTGAACTGGCCAAGCTCTGATATTAGAGGAAAGAGATGCTGCACACAGTAGGGACATATTCTTGTATTTGTCCGCCAAATAAATGTTGATTATCAACATACTACAGACGGACAAATACAAGAATATGTCCCTACTTGTGTATATCATATCTTTCTTCCGATGTATATCCCAATCATCCGGGATATATGACATTTTCCGCATCCAATTATATATAACCCGTCATCACAAAGAAACAACCACTCACAAAAGAAATATGCAAGAAGAACAGCAATCGCCGTTTCAAGTAATCCATGAGCCTTTCACGCCGCTTGAAGCCATCATCGAGGCCAAGCGCTGTCTGCACTGCAAGGTTCCGCAGTGTCGCAAGGGCTGTCCCATAGGCAACAATATTCCCGACTTCATCCATCAACTGTCGAAAGGCAATTTCGGTGAAGCCATGAACGTTATAAACGAAATAAGCAATCTGCCGGCCATCTGCGGCCGCGTCTGCCCCCACGAGAAACAGTGTCAGGGCAACTGCGTGCTCGGAAAGAAAGGCGAGCCGGTGCAGATAGGCCGTCTGGAGAGTTTCCTGGCCGACTTCGACACCGAAATGAACCTCAGCCGCGAGAAACTTCCCCAGAAGACACGCGGCCGTGTGGCCGTGATTGGTTCCGGTCCCGCCGGACTGACCGTTGCCGGCGACCTTGCCCGTCAGGGATTCAGCGTCACCATCTTCGAGGGACAGGACGAGCCCGGCGGCGTGCTTATGTACGGCATTCCCGAATACCGTCTGCCGAAACAGGTCGTACGCAATGAGATAAAGAAGATTGAGGCGCTTGGCGTTGAGTTCCGCACGGGCTGCATGGTTGGCCGCAACGATGTGACCGTCGACAGCATCTTTGCCGATGGCTACGACGCTATTTTCATCGGCACCGGAACGGCATTGCCCCAGACAATCGAAACTCCGGGTGCCCGTCTGAACGGCGTCATCCAGTCCATCCACCTGCTCCATCAGGTGGCCGCCTACAACGAAGGAGCTACCGTGCGCAGCCGCATACCGTTGCGTAGCGGCGAGCGCGTGGGTGTCATCGGCGGCGGAAACGTGGCCATGGATGCCGCCCGCACGTGTATCCGCCTTGGGGCCGACGTCACCGTCATCTACCGTAAGACGCAGGCCGACATGCCGGCCATTGAGCGCGAATATACCGAAGCCGTTGAAGAGGGCGTCAAGTTCCTTTGGCAGACGCAGGCCACGGAGTTCCTCGGCGATACCCGCGGCCGTCTGAAGGAGGTGCGTCTCGTTTCGCCCGACGGTGAGCGCGTTGAACCTTTCGACCGCATCTTCCTCGCCATCGGCTCGCGTCCGGCCAACCGCATCGTGTCGACTACCGACGGCATCGACGTTGACGAAAAAGGATATGTCATCACCACCGAACGCCCCTACGGCATGACCACCCGCCGCGGAGTCTTTGCCGGCGGCGACGTCGTCCACCGGCCGCAAACCGTCGTACTGGCCATGAAAGCCGCCAAGCAGGTGGCCGAAGGCATCGCGCAGTATGTCGACGCCGTGAAACTGCTCGAACATGTCGATGCCAATGCAGTGAAATAGCTCGAACACGTCGATGCCAATGCAGTGAAATAGTTCGAACACGTTGATGCCAATGCCGTGAAATAGCTTGAACATGTCGATGCTAATGCTGTGGAATAGCGCCTACTTCTTGCGTTGCCCCTTTCATTCAGATATAGATTCAAGATGGAAGCATTGTACTTCTTCTTGAATCTATATTTTATAAAAGACAAAACTGCAAAAAAGACATATAATATGAAGAAAGTGATTTTAGGAATGACAGCAGCCATGATGCTTGTCGCCTGTAATGAGAACAAGACTCAGGAGACGGCCACGGCCGTAGATTCAGCGAGTGTGGTGGCTGACGTGATGATGAGCCGCAGAAGCATACGCGCCTACAAGGATTCCGTCGTCAGCCGTGAGACGCTTGACGAGATCCTGAAATGTGGCATCAACGCGCCCAGCGGCAAGAACCTGCAGTCGTATGAGATTCGCGTGATTGACTCGCCGGATTTGATTGACTCAATTACGGCAGCCGTAGTTAAGGACAATCCGAATATAGCCGAACGGGAAGGATTCAAGAACATCTTCGTCAATGCACCGTGTGTAGTCTGCATCGCATACGACAAAGGCTACGATATGGCTCAGGTGGACTGCGGGCTTCTGGGCGAGAACATCATTATTGCCGCCTGGTCGAAGGGTATCGGGTCCTGCTGCCTTGGCAGCTCGGCACGATGGATAGTGGACTCTCCTTCAGCCAAACCGTTCCTTGACCGCATGGCTTTCTCTGAAGGCTATGAGCTGCTCTACTGCATAGCTCTTGGCTATCCGGACGAAACGCCTGACGCAAAGCCAAGGCGTGAGGATAAAATAAGGTTCATGGAGTAGCATAGCTGAACACGGGAAGACTGTGCTCTATACTCTATGCAGCACAAAAACAAGAGGATGTTTCAAAATGCTTCTCTGCATTTTGAAACATCCTCTTTATCATATATATGAACTGACATTTTCCGCATCATGAGATAGTTCTGATATCACGAGTATTCACAAAAAGCGACGGCAACAAGGAAGGAAAGAAACAACTTATTTCAACTGTCGAGGCGGCAGCGTTCATTGGCATCAAGGTAAGCTGTCTGCACAAACTGGTGATGCGCAGTGTCATCCCGTACTACAACCCTGATGGCAAACTATGCTTCTTCGACAAGGCAGAGCCGGAGGCATGGACGAGGAATGTCTATACAAGCCGTTTCAGCAACCACGCGATATTCTGTCCGAGGTTCTTCATGTTGGCAACACCTTCCTTGTCTTTCATGGCTTCGCCGGGCAGACGTCCGTAAGCGATGTTCCAATAAGTGGAACCTGAGATGTACATTTCTTTATTGAGAAAGAAATGATTGATGGTATCGATGGTGTTTATGGCACCGGCTCTTCGGGCAACGGCGACGGCACCGCCTGTTTTGTGGCGGAACATTCCCGGATTGGTATCGCTGACCACGCTGGCACGCTCGATAACAGCTTTCAGCGTGGATGAAACATCTGCCGAATAGCAGGAAGAACCGAGAATGATGGCATCGGCTTCGGTCATCTTTCTGTAAAGTTCCTGAAAAAGATCATCGCCGAACACGCAATTTTTCTTTCCGGCACAGGCGAAACAGGCTTTGCAGGGATTTATCGTATGTCCTGCCAACTGTATGTGTTCCGTCTCGCAACCTTCCTTTTCCAGTTCGCCCAATACGAGATTCAGCATATCCGCTGTATTGCCGTCCTTGCGTGAACTGCCGTTGACTGCCAATACTTTCATCTTCCCGCGTTTTTCTTCTTTTTCGGACAGTCCCGTCACATCGGTGGCGTTCATGCCACTGATGCCCAGTCCTATCCCTGCCGCTACCATACCCATCTTTTTGAGTGCTTCACGGCGGGTCATACTGTTTTCTTCACTCATTGCTATATTCTGTCATAGTTGTTAATACCAGTCATGTTTCTCGTTTCTGTTGAGTGCGGCGATTCGGGCCATTTCGTCATCGGTCAGCGAAAAGTCGAAAACAGAGAAGTTCTCTTTGATATGGTCGGGATTGCTCGAACCGGGGATAGCTACCACGCCCCGTTGCAAGTGCCATCTAAGAATCACCTGCACAACCGATTTATTGTGTCCGGCTGCGATTTCAGACAATACATGGTCGCTCAACAGTTCCTTCTGATGCCCACGTCCTCCGAGCGGATACCATGCCTCTACGACGATGCCGAGGTCATGGAGATGTTCCATTACCTCCGTGTCCTGATAATAGGGATGAACCTCGTTTTGAACCAACACAGGTTTGATGTTCACTTTCGACAGAAACTCATTGATTTCCTTGATATAGTAGCACGATACGCCTATCGAACGGATTTTGCCCGCCGCCACATATTTTTCCATCGCCTTATAGGCCTTCACATCATTTGTTCCCGGATGGTGCAACAGCATCAAGTCGATGTATCCGATGTCAAGTTTGCGCAGACACTCCTCAATGGCGGCTTCGGGATTGGAATACTGGTTGGGATAGAGTTTGGTTGCCACGAAGATTTCCTCGCGCGGCACGCCCGATTCACGGACGCCCTGTCCCACTTCCTCCTCGTTGTCATACATGTGTGCCGTATCTATCTTTCGGAAACCGGCGGCAAGCGCAGCCTTTACGGAATTGACACAAGTGGCTCCGTGCAGGCTGTAAGTTCCCAGTCCGAGAATCGGCATATCGTAGCCGCTGCTTAACTTCACTGTGGGGGCATTCCCGTTCGTCCCTTTTGATAGGTCGAATACCCCTGCATTCGTATTATTATTGAAATTCAGGTTCATACTTTCAATCCAGTTTTCTATTGTTTCTTCTGATTCGTTCCCGCTGAACCGCCGCCCTTGTTTCCATTCGGCTCCGGTCGCCAGACGGTGCAGGTCGGTATCGCTCGACCCGATACCGCTGGAGTGCGAGGTGCAGAACGGAACGATGGTCTTGCCCGTGAGGTCATGGCTTTCTAGGAAGGTGAAAATGACTTTAGGGGCTTTGCCCCACCAGATGGGATAACCAAGGAAAACCACATCGCAGTCGGCTAGGTTCTCGCATTTTCCCTTGATGGCGGGACGTGCCGACGGGTCGTTCTGCTCGCGGTTGGCACGGGATGACGAATTGTTGTAGTTCAAATCCTCTGACGTGTAAGCCACTTCGGGTTCGATGCGCCAGGTCGCCGCTCCGGTCGCCTCGACAATCCGGTCGGCAACGCCTTTGGTCGTGTTCGTGCAGGAGAACCAGACCACCAAGGCACGGCTACCGGAAGGTTGCGTATCAGGATTCGAATCGGGGCCGGGGGCCGGTTTAGGGTCGGGAACATTTGTCGGTTCTTCAGGCTTCACCGGCTCTTCGGTCGTACTGCAAGCTCCTGCCGCGCAAGCCAATCCCGACATAAGCAAAAGAGATGATACAAGCATTTTCATATAGTTTTATCGTTTGATTTTTCGTAATATTTTAGCAGGAACACCCGCCACAACTGTATTGTCGGGTACGTCTTTCGTCACGACCGCTCCGGCTGCGACGATAGCGTTCTCACCGACCGTGACGCCCGGCAGTATCATCGCGCCCGCACCGATCCATGCGTTGCGGCGGACGACTACGGGCTTGACCAGCAGCCGATGCCGCAAGGCCGGTTCTTCGGGGTGGTGCTCTGTCAGAATCTTCGCTCCCGGCCCGATGAATACGCCGTCTTCGAGCGTGATTCCACCCTGGTCGAGGAACGTGCAGCCGAAGTTGATGAACACCTCTTTGCCCACACGGGTCGTTTTCCCGAAAGCCGTATAGAACGGCGGGAACATACGCACGGAGGCATCCAACGGCTGTCCCCAAATCTGTTCGAGCAGCGCCCGCACTTCATCGGGCGAATGATAGCCCGTGTTCAGTTCTCCTACGAGCTGCCGCGTGTTCTCGATTTCCTCACACAAACGGGGAAAGTCGGGATCCGTTTCCGAAATCCGCTTTCCGCTCCGCATTCTTTCTATAATATCGTTCATAGTTCAGTCTCCTTATTTTCATAATAAAGGCTACACTCGACATTGCCCAAACAAGTTTGGCTCTGCTCCCGTTTGCACTTTATTTTATCGTACTCATGTCAATTACATAGCGGAACTTCACTTTTCCGTCGGCCACGTTGCGCCAAGCCTTGTCTATTTCGGAAGCATCCGCCTTGATGATTTCCACTTCGGGATAGATGTCGTGCGCCACCGAATAGTCGAGCATCTCCTGCGTCTCCTTGATGCCGCCGATAAGCGAGCCGTACACCTTGCGCTGTGAAAGGAAAGCCATGTTGGCTATGTTGAGTGTCGATTTGTCGGGAAGTCCCACGATAGCCATTTCGCCGCCCATTTTCAGCATGGCGACATATTGAATCGGCTCGTAGTTGGCAGGAATGGTACTGATGATGAAATCGAACGTGTTGCGCAGTCCCTCCATCTCTCCGGGATTGTTCACATTCACGTAGCGGGTCGCACCCATACGGGCGGCATCGGCACGCTTCTCCTCGGTGCGGTCGAACACGGTCACATCGGCTCCCAAGTCCACCAGATACTGCACGGCCATGTGTCCCAGTCCGCCATAACCGGCAACGGCCACCTTGTCGCCTTTCCTGACGTTGCTGAAATGAATGGGCGACCAAGTCGTCACACCCGCACACAAAAGCGGGGCGACCCTCTTCAGATCGGCGTTTGCAGGTATCTTGATGGCAAAGTTCTCACTTACCACGATATTATCCGAGTAGCCGCCCATCGCCATCTCGCCGTCGTGGTAGATGTCTTTGGAATTGTAGGTAAAGGTCGTACCTTTTTCGCAGAACTGCTCTTTGTGCATTTCGCAGGAGGAGCAATGTCCGCAGGCATTGACCATGCAGCCGACACCGGCCAGATCGCCGACCTTGAATTTCGTAACGTTCTTGCCGACTTTCGCCACGCGACCGGCTATTTCGTGTCCCGGAATCATGGGATAAGCGGCGTGCAGTCCCTGTTCCTGCTGCTCGTCCCAAGCGGCGTGCAGGTCGCTGTGGCAGATACCGGCATACAGAATTTCAATCTGGATGTCGTTGTCGCCGATGGCATGACGGGTAAATTCGTAAGGATGGAAGGTGTCTTCGGCAGAGAACATGGCAAATCCCTTCGCGGGAACACGCTCGTCCGTTTTTTGTGCGACGGCAGATACAAAAAGACTCAATGCCGTCATGGTTGTAATTACTATCCGTTTCATATTTGCTTGATTTTGAATTATTGTTTTTTTTGTACGATGCAAAATTAGAACGTTTCATAATGCGACACGCTACCTGTTTTACTGACAAAAGTACCCTGATTACGGGTTTTATTATAAGTGTTTCTGCATGATAATCAACAAAATACCTGAATTGCGGATAAAAATACCCGGATTACGTGTTTTGCAATGCAACGCTTTTATTATCGGGGGGGGGGAAATTTATTTCGTTTATTTTTGGCGAAGCAGGAAAATGCTAAGCCCTGTGCAA
>CAMWVS010000080.1 GCA_947177775.1 uncultured Prevotella sp. | reverse complement strand
CCGGAATGTCAGGCTTGCGGCGCCGGCGCGCTCCAGAATTGGAATATTCAAATGTTAAAATCCATGATATAATATAAACAAAGACACAGCTCAACAAACCTAAAACCCACCCCAACCCTCCATTCGGGAGGGTTGGGGTGGGTTTTAGGTTCTTTGGTGTTTTTAGCAGGTTACTTCACAACAACCTTCTTGCCGTTGATGATGTTGATGCCCTTCACAGGCTTCTCCAGACGCTGGCCGGCGAGGTTGAAGATAGCACCGTCGGCAGTCTTGTCAGCAGAGATGGCGTTGATGCCGGAACCGCCTTTCTCACCGTCTACGAGCACGTTGCGCACTTCCCATGTGGGGCATACGCTGGTAGTGCTGGTGTAGTGGAAGACAATCTGAATCTTCTTGCCAACAAACTTCTCCAGAGAAATATTGCCGGAAGTCTGGAAATCCCATGATGTACCTGCGGGCCAGCTGATACCTTCCAGAGTCGTGGATGTTCCGTCAGCTCTCACTTCAACGGACAGACCGCTTGCTGCGCCTTTGTTCACAGCGTGATCAAAGCTGAGCACAACATTCTTGCATCCGGTCAGGTCAATCTCGGGAGACACCAGAGAAGCGTCAGCGACATTTGCAGCACCTTTGTATGCAGAAGCCTTAGCATACTTGTAGCTGTCGTATGACCAAACGTAGGTCAGCTCGCCCAGCTCCTTGTTCTCAATCGTAAACTGACCGAGGCTTGCGTCAAATGCCTCGCTGAAGATACCGTTGCCGGGTGTGGGGTCCGGCTCAATCGGCTCGGTGACCTCACCGTTGAGCGTTACGGTCAGCTTTGAAATCTGAGTGTTCTTGGCAATGGTGAACACTACAGCCTCTGTCTCTGCGCCACCCCAGGTAACAGTAGTTCCGTCCTTGGTCCACTTACCCACGTTGACGGTGTTGTTGTCGTCCCATTTGGCAGAAGAGGCGTTCTTGGACAAAGTAAATTCAAGGGCCGTAACCTTGCTGCCGGCAGGTGCGGCGACGGTCAGATTTCCATTGTACATGCGCAGACGGGGTGAAGATGCCCAGATACGGTTGCGCGTTGGGGCGTCAGTGGCAGAAGCCTGAACGGTAACGGTCACGCCATCTACAGTCACGACACCGTCTTCGTTGAGTTCGCCGTCAGCAACATAAGAAGCACCTGTTCCGCTCGAAACACCCTTCACGTTGGGGAAATATGTCTGATAGTTGTTATCGAAATCAAATACCACGGTCTGAGCTGATACCAGCCCGCAGAACACCATCAGCATACTAAGCAATGAATAGCGTAAAGTTTTGTTCATAATGATACGTTTTTAATTAATGACTTTGTTTATACTTTCAAATGCAAAAGTAGCGAAAAATAACTAACGGCCAAAGTTTTATTCCGTTAAATTTATATTAAAACCCACCCCAACCCTTCCGAAGGGAGGGAGCCCTATCTGTCATTGAGTGACTGGAAGGGAACAAATCATATCCAGCTCTCTCCCTTCGGAATTGTTTGGGGTGGGTTTTAATCCGTATAAGCGGCAGCCTCAGCGGCCGCGATAATGTCTTCTTTTGACGGTTCGGACGGACAAGCCGTGATGTCCGACAGGTCAAACTCGTCCTTATCCTCCGTTTTCTTTTCTTCCGGACGCTTCGTTCCCGATTCCCCGCCCGGCGCGTCCTGACGCTGTTCCTGACGGCGCGTGCCGCGGCGTTCACGCTTCGGGCGCTCACTGCGGGTGGTGTCGGCTTCCCGGTCGTCCGCGGCTGAAGAAGCTGAAGCGGCGTTCTCCGCCTGAGGAGTCTCAGAGACAGATGCGATGATGAAATCCGCTTTCTGTTCCGTGTCGGGAACGTTCATCACAGGTTCCTCCTCCATCTTCGTCCGGCTGGCCTTGGCGGCGAACACGGCGTCGATGAACTGCGGTTCGCGACGCAACCTCTGAAGCGTCTCCTTCGAAGCGAGCTGCTGGCTCTCCTTCTTGGAATAGCCGCGGCCTGTTCCTGCATCCATCCCTTCTATGACAACCTGATAGACGAAGACCGGGCTGCTGTTCTCGTCCTTCTTCTGCTCTATGAGTTTGAAATCCATGCGGACACGGTTCTTCTGGGTCCACTCCAGCAGTTTGCTCTTGAAGTTGACCTCCTTATAGGCCACCTTGTCTATATTGATGAGCTGGGCGAGGATGCGTTTCTGCATGAATCGCATACAGGCGTTATATCCGCGGTCCAGATAGATTGCCCCGACAAGAGCTTCGAAAGCGTTGCCGCCCATGTAGCTGTTGTGGGAATGGGAGTGGCCGGCTGACATGATGAGACGGCAGAGGCCCATCTCGCTGGCCAGACGGTTGAGCGTGTCGCGCTGTACGAGCTTGCTGCGGGTATTGGTCAGAAACCCTTCGCGCTTACCCTCAAAATGACGGTAGACGATGTCGCCGACAACGGCGTCAAGCACGGCGTCGCCCAGAAATTCCAGACGCTCGTTGTTCACTGGACGCCCCTTGGCGTTGCGCCGGGACACGCTCTTGTGCATCAGCGCCAGCTTATAGTAGTCGATGTGGCGCGGATAGAAGCCCATGATGTCGTAGAGAGACGAAAAAAGCTCCTTGTCCTTGCGGAAAGGGAGCTTTATTCTATCTATGATGTTGGTTTCCAGCATATTTTTACTCAGCATACTTCTTGAAGATGACGCATGCATTGTGGCCGCCGAAGCCGAACGTGTTGCTCATGGCAGCGCGCACCTCGCGCTTCTGTGCCACGTTGAACGTGAAGTTCAGATTGTAGTCAATCTCTTCGTCGCGGTCGTCCTCCTCATGGTTGATTGTCGGAGGAATGATGTCGTTCTTGACGGCAAGCACAGTGGCCATGGCCTCAACAGCACCGGCAGCACCCAGCAGGTGGCCTGTCATTGACTTGGTGGAGCTGATGTTCAGCTTGTATGCGGCATCGCCGAAGACAGCCTTGATAGCCTTTGCCTCGGAAATATCACCAACGGGAGTTGATGTTCCGTGAACGTTGATGTAGTCGATATCCTCGGGCTTCAGACCGGCGTCCTTCAGCGCGTTCTCCATAACGAGACGTGCGCCGAGTCCTTCGGGATGGGAAGCCGTGATGTGGTGGGCATCGGCGCTGGCGCCCTCACCAACCATCTCGGCGTAGATTTTCGCTCCGCGTGCCTTGGCGTGCTCAAGCTCCTCGAGGATGAGACAGCCCGCACCCTCACCCATGATAAATCCGTCACGGCTCTTGCTGAACGGACGTGAAGCGTGGCTCGGGTCGTCATTGCGTGTGGAAAGGGCGTGCATGGCGTTGAAACCGCCTACACCCGTAGCGCAGATGGCAGCCTCGGCACCACCGCTGACAATGACGTCAGCCTTGCCCAGACGAATCTGATTGAAAGCGTCTGCCAGAGCGTTGCTTGAAGAAGCGCACGCAGAAGTAGTAGCGTAGTTGGGGCCGTGGAAGCCGAAGTGGATGGAAATCTGGCCGGCAGCGATATCGGCAATCATCTTGGGGATGAAGAAGGGATTGAACTTCGGTCCCATATCCTCATGCTGTCCGTAATACATGACTTCGTCCTCGAAAGTCTTTATACCACCGATACCCACACCGAAGATTACTCCGACGCGGTTCTTGTCGACAGTCTCCAGATTGATGGCGCTGTCATTGACAGCCTGTACGGCAGAAACGAAGGCCAGCTGAGTGTAGCGGTCCATCTTGCGAACTTCCTTGCGGTCGATATAGTCCGTGACTTTGAGGTTCTTCACCTCGCAACCGAACTGTGTCTTGAACTTGGACGCGTCAAACAGCGTGATAGGCGCTGCGCCGCTCACTCCGTTGATAAGGCTGTTCCATGTCTCCTCAGGGGTGTTGCCAACCGGAGTGACGGCTCCAAGTCCTGTTACAACAACTCTTTTTAATTCCATGATTGTAAAAATGAAGGATTATGAAAAAGAAATTGAGAACCGAGAATTGAGAATTATGACCGCTCTTCACCGGCTGTTCTGTGCCAGCTCCGTGACGTTGCGGCATAATTGTCAATTGTCAATTCTCAATTTCGTCAAAACGTTGAATTTGATTTATTTTGCGTTCTCTTCGATGTAAGAGATAGCATCACCGACTGTACCGATCTTCTCTGCCTTGTCATCGGGAATAGAGATACCGAACTCCTTCTCAAACTCCATGATCAGCTCTACGGTATCCAGTGAGTCAGCACCCAGATCGTTAGTGAAGCTTGCTTCGGGCTTTACCTCAGCCTCGTCCACACCAAGTTTGTCAACGATGATTGCCTTTACTTTTGATTCAATTTCTGACATAATTGTAATGTTTTAATGTTAATAATGATTTCAAATCCAAAAAATTCGGGTGCAAAGTAACTAATTTTTATTGACATAAGCAAATTATTTCGACAAAAAAGCGCCCAACATTGCACAGTCATAGGGTATTTGTGCAATAAAAAGCACCCTACGGCACCCTTAAACTATCTCTAAGCCATCCTTTCGGCACCATCTAAGTCCGCAAAGCCACTCCTACTTCCCCGAAGGGGAACAATATGTAGAGGCTTATATATAATAATGTATATATATGAAGAATGTGAATGTGCAAGTGACTATCCGGCTATCGCTACATGCATAGCGTATCTTCCCCCCCGGCATTTTGCATGCATCCTCCTACACGTAGCTGAATCTCAATCAGATAAACAGCAGAGGCCGGAACGAAAAAAAAAGAGCGGCCCCGCTATGGGAGCCGCCCTCTTTTCGTTTGTATGTCTGTGGATTTATTCCACTCTTGTTTCAACGTTCTTACTTCACAACGACCTTCTTGCCGCCGATGATGTAGAGACCCTTGGCCAGACCCTCGAGAGACTCGCCGGCGTTGCGGACCTTGACACCATTGATGGTGTAAACGTCATTGTTGATAGTCTTGACAACTGCGTTCATGTCGTTGATGCCGTCGTTGCCTGTTGCGTCAACTGTGATGAAGTAGATGTGACATCCGTTGGTGTTGGTCAGAACAACGTCAGAGAATGTCTCGTCTGTCAGCTGTCCGGGAACAGAGATGTTGAACACCTCGTAAGTCTTCGGAACTGCACTGCCGATTTCCTCACCGTTGATTGTCAGTTTCACACCACGTGCGTCAGTGTTCTTGTGAGACTCGATTCCCAAGGTAATCTGAGAACCGGACTTCACGTTCGGGATGGTGAATGAGTTGTTCTTGCCACCAATCCAGAGGTAAGACGGGCCTTCGTATGTACCGATGGTTGTTGACGGATAGTTCACGCCGATAGCCAAAGAGCCAGCTGTCATCGTGTTGAAGAGCAGACCCTTGGTCTCAGCGATAACCACGCCGTTGGCCACGAGTTCCTCAGAACCGTTGATTGCAGTACCGTACCAGTAAGCGTTGCCGCCGCGATCAGGATCTGCCTCTGTCGGACCGCCGGCCTTCTCGTATGTACGCCACAGAGTCACTGAGGGATATGTGCCATCCTCACCGGGACCAGCAGTAGCGGCGTCAGCATCCAGATTAGCCTTTGTTTCCTCGCTCCAAGCGGTGAAGTCCCACTTGCGGATGTCAGAAACGGGCTCCTCTGCAACTTCCTCGAAGGCTACGCCTGTCGGGATGAAGTAGTCAATAGTGCCGATGATTGCAGAACAGTCGTCGTTGTATTCGTCGAAGCCCATGATGATACCGGTCACGTTGTACTTTCCGAGTGAGAGGTCATCACCGTTCTCATCATATATCTTCTTGAACATATCATAGAGGAGAATCTGATTGTCACCGTCTTTCAGTACGTAATAGTCTGCATCGGAAACAGCCAGTTCTACGTTCATAACCTTGATGAGCTTCTGGTCGTAGTTGGCGCTTGTTGCGTCAGCCAGAGCCACTTCCTTAGCCACTACGTCCTTAACCTCCGAAGTATATTCAGACTTAGCTGTCTGGCTTGTGGTTTCGAGGTTCTGCACGCCGTCCTCGTTCACATACTTCAGATAGATGTAGCCGTTGAACGTCTTACCGAATTCGTTGAAGATAGTTCCGTCGTTGTCCAGAATCTGAATACCGGCGGTTTTGTCCTCAATGTATACGGCAACGCTTCTGCGTGACTGCTCGTAAACTGTGATCTGAGTGTTGTTCAGAGCCAGCTTGACGTCAGATCCGCTTTCAACGTTCTTCAGGTCGGCGATGCTTGCAACCTCCTTGAACTCAACCTGCTTCTCAACAGCCTTGAACTCTCCGTAAGGAACGAACTCAAGACCATAGTAGCCGTAGATAACGACACCGTTGATATATTCAAAGCCACCTACCACTGACATGTCCTCAGGCAGTGTCCACATGGCGTCATTTATAACCAGTTCGTTAGTGCCGTCGGTGAGAGAGTAGCTCACCATGCCCCACGACTCTTCGCCCTTCACAGATACGTTCTCCAGACGGATGTACTTTGACGTAACCTCTGCAGGAGTGTTGCCTGTGATGTCAGCGATGGTTGTTGCGGTGGGCTCAACGGTTGTTGCCTCTTTGGTGATTTCAGAAGAAGCGGTGTTCTCGGTGCTTTCGAATCTGAAGATACCGCCTGAACGCTGGTCCTTCGTAACCTTACCGATGATATAGCCGTTGAGAGCCACACCGTCTGCGCCGAGCAGCTTGCTGATGTTGAAGTCAACCATGATAGCGCCGGTCTCGTCCTCGATGAACGATTCCATCATGCTGTTGCCGCCATAGAGCGTAACCTTTGCGCCTGTCACGTTCAGCTTGATTTCAGTGTCTCTCACGTCAGCATCCTTGGCGGCTGCGATGTTGGCAACCTCAGGAATCTGAGCCACTGCACCAGCCGCGATGAACTTCACGCCATGGAGAGCAACGTCACCACCGGTTGTTCCGTCTTCTTCAACGCCGGTATATTCGATGGTGTACTCCTTCGTTGCGTCGAGTTTAAGCTCTACAACAGCACTGTTGTTGGGCTGGCTCAGCTCCTTGGCTGTCACGGCCTCGCCCTCTGTCGGAGTGGCTGTAACCATGATGTATCTTGCAGCTGTGCCGCTACCTGTAGCGCCGTATGCAATAACCTTGGATGCGCCCTTGATGCAGGTGCTGAAAGACTTAGAGCTGTTGCCCTTCTTCAGACCGATTCCGGGGAACGTCTTAGCCTCTACGGTCTCGCCCGTTGCGGGATCAACAGTACCCTTCTTGTTGTCAGCACGTGTTGCGCCACCCTTGGCCCATGTTTCCTCAACGGCCTTGGCAACGTTCTCCTCAGTCATCGTGAAGACATAGTCCTCGGTGATTTCCTTGCACGGAGTTACGGCAGTTGCAACAACAACGCTGTCGGGGCTAACCGGGCAGAATGTGTTGTATCCGCTGGCGGTATTGATGATACCGACAATGCTCTTGGCTTCGGCGGGATAGGTGAAACCGCTCATCACGCCAAACTTGTCGTAGAATGCGATTTCGTTCTCGCCCTGTGCGATTGTCTGATAGTCGGCGTTGATAGTAACGTTCTCCAGCTTGACCAGCTTGGATGCGTTCTCAACGGCGTTGGCCTCAGCCACGGTCATTACGGTAGCGCTGATGGCAGCGTCAGCCTCTGAGATTTCAGAAGCGGGGGTCTCGTCGATAGCTGTCAGCTCGTCCAGACCATTGTAAACGGTGTGGGCACCGTTGATGAATCCGGTGATGGCCTTGCCTGCGTTCAGAGTCAGACCGGCCTTGTAGAGCAGCAATGCGCCTGTCTCATCTTCGATGTAGGTGTTGTCGCCGCTTACAAATGTAACCTTGGCACCGTTCACGGCCAGTTTGGCGCGTGTGCCTGCCTCAAGAGCCTTGAATGCTGCGATGTCGGCAGCGTCAACGATGGGTTCTGCGGGAATTTCACCGACAGTGATAGAGTTGATCTGGCACTGCTTTGATACAGTGAATACAACTTCTGTTTCATTGCCGGTCCATGTCTTGCCGTCCAATGTTCCGGCACCTGCTGTCATTGTGCCCCATGTTCCGGCAGCGAAAACAATCTTGTCAAGCACCTTGCCGGCAGCAGCCTTAACAGTCAGGGTTCCACTGTAGATGCGGAGCTGCGGACCATTTGTTGAGGTCCAGAAACGGTTGTTGGTATTGCCGGATGCTTTCGGAGAGATTGTCACAGAGAAGTCGTCGGCAGTGAAAGTCCTGTCTTCCGTGATGTCACCGGCTGTAGAACTGCTGCTTGATACAGCCAGGTCCATCTTGTTGAAGTCAACGACGCCTGCAGCGGCAACAGGAGCTACAAGCTCGGCGTCGCCGGTCTTGATGATGTAGATGAGGTCAACGCCCTGGGTGTTACCGCCGTTCTTCACGAGTGCGATATCGGTAGAGGCAGCGTTGAGTTCAAACTCCTCGGATGTTCCCTCTGCCCAGTTTACTGAACTGGCAGTGAACTCGAAAACGGTCTGCTCGCCGGCCTTGAAGTTCCATACGGAACCGGCGTTCTTTGAAGCATCACAGATGACTGTGGCAATCTTGTACTTGCCGTTGGGCAGTGTCGTGAAGACAACATCGCCATCGGCAGCGTATGCAGAAGCACCGTTAGAGCTGCGGATGAAAGTATTGCCGTTGTTTGAAAGTGTGAGTCCTTCGATGTCCTCAGCCTCGGAGAAGTAGACAACACCCGTGATGTCTGAAGCTGTGAAGGCAACTTCCTTTGTCAGATTGTCCTCGTTGAGGTCCAGAGTGAAATAGTAGCCCTTCTTGTCAGAGCTCAGCTTTGAAGACTTGTAGATTGTTCCGTCTACATTGATATATGCGGCGTATGCCACATCAAATTTTTCGGCCTCGAAGTTCGATCCGCTCTTCAGAGTCTGGAGCAGGTTGCCATCGCCGTCAACGGCGTTGATGGTATAGTTCCATGTGGCAGCCTCGCGGAATGTCACCGTGATGACGGTTGAACCGTCGGCGGCAACAGTCTTGTCAGCAGCGTCATCGCTCACGTAGACATACTTGACTGTATGGTCTTCATTGTAAACAGCGGCTTTGTCTGCGTCTGTGATTACGATGCCGCTTCCGATTGATTCGGAACGGGTGTCGCTTGACTTAATCTCGTTGCCATTGCCATCCACAAATTTGACTGTGTAAGTAGATGAAGCAGAAGCGTCAATAGCCTCTATTGTCAGCTTGAAGTTGCTTATGGCCTGGTCGCGGCCGGTGAATGTGTAGATAGCAAATCCGATGACCTTGTCGTCGTCTGCACTGAGGATTTCAGTCACATCCTGTGTCAGCGTAACGGTGGATGTCTTTACATTCACACCGTCACCGTTCAGATTGACAGCGTTGAGGATTTCACCGGTGTTGGTGTTGTTCCATGTAGCCGTGGCGGCATCCCAGTTTGTTCCGATGGATGCAATCTGCACGTTGGAGTTCTTTCCCGCAACGGTGCACTTTGCGTCGAATGACAATGTTGCTTTTTTCAACGATTTGCCGTTGAGAATTTCTGATGCGTCAAACTTCGTGATGACAACGGGAGAACCTTCCCATGCTGACAGCATGTTTTGGAAAGCACCTCCCGAAATCTTGGCCTGCGAACAGTGCAGATCCCTGCCGAAGAGCACAACGTCTGCGTTCTGCTCACTTTTTCCGTCAGCCTGAATGATTGTTGACTGTGTGGTAGTCACAATAAACTCCTCAGCACTGGAACTCAGCGGAAAGCTGAGAATCGCAACCAAGAGCATCAGTAATGATGTAGAAAATCTTTTCATTATTGATTGTTGATTTGATTTATTTTTCGCGCCTTTCGTTCCGTTAGCGCGTTTTTATTAAAAAAAGTATTTCCGTTCGCCGTTGCGGAACGTTCAACCCTCCCAGTCTTAGTGGTGAGGGCAACGACGACAAATCACCGCCCGGACTTTTCACGGGCCATGATTCTTCTCATGCTTTGTTGTTCTGCTTCTTTTCGGTTTTAGTAGTTTTTAGTTATTATTTTGGATAATTGATGTAGTATCTACCTTATCGGTGGCGAAGTTACACATTATTTATATAATAAAAGAATGAACCGCCGTATTTTAAAAGATTATTAACAATTAAGCAAGGAGTGACAGCTGTCCGGCTATCGTGGCATGCATCAATATACGGGGGAGAGAAAAACATCTCAGCAGTCATAAGAATGAAACTCACGGCCCGCTTCGCTCGTCAACGCGTCTTCACTGTTCGCTTAACAGTTCAGATTTGTCCGGACTCGACCATCAGCACGACGCGCTCGGTGAGACGGTCGGTTCCCTCGGCGTCATATTCCTTGCGCAGGCTGGCTCCGAAAACGGAGGAGAAGGCCTGCCAGAAGCCGGCGCGGATGGGTCCGAGAAAGGCTTTGACGATGTCGTAGGACGAGGAGTTGCACTCGCGGTATATCAGTTTTATGAGCAACTTGCCCTGAGAATAGGTCAGCCGCTTCATCCGCGGTTTATATTCACGGAAGATGCTCTTCTCCACACGCTTCATGTGCTCTTCGCGGGCCCGTTTGTCCGGCAGGGTTTCAAGATACTCGTAGGTCTCGAGAATGATTTTGTTCACTTCCTTGGCTATCGGCAGAACGGTCTTGACGTTGCGCACCAGCCGGGCGTAGTTGGCGGCCTGCTTCTTATTGGCGAACTCCATCTGCGGATAGACATAGACGTTGCTCATCTCCATATACTGGATGCTGTCGCCGCCCTCCAGAACCTTTCCGACCTTCACAGTCGGCACAAACGCCGGATCGGAGGTCTCCGCCGCCACGGGCACGCCGCCACGGGCCACAACTTCTTCCGCCCCGGTCTGAGCCGTGGCGGCGATTGCCAGACAAATGGCAAAAACGGCGGATGTCAGTATGCGCAATATCATATCCGGCCGCAAAAATAGAATTTTTTTTCCATTCGGGACGTATCGCGGCAGTTATTAAAACAAAAAAAAGCTAAACGGTGGATTTTCCCATTGCGTTTCCCATACACGAAGGGCGGTTATGGCGGGCAAGTGGCGAAGTGTTAAAAACTCGGAAGAAAACGGACAAACGCCTCAAAATCCTTGAAGAATTCAGAAATGAAAATCCCGCGGCCGCAAATTCGCGAGTTTTGCGCGTGCATCTTTTATCGTCTGAGGGACAAGACGTTATGACGTTTTTAGCCTAAGTGTGCAACTTTTTGTCCGCTTTTATTTTGCCGTAAGGCCCTTACGGCATTGCAACGGGGCCACCGTTGGAATTGGGCGGGGGGGGCCGTGGAAGACAACAGTAGCCCCCGGGCAAAGGCCGGGGGCCC
>CAMWVS010000079.1 GCA_947177775.1 uncultured Prevotella sp. | reverse complement strand
CGGTTGTACACTTTTTCTATCGTGCCGTCCTCGTTGTCGAATGCACGGAACGGCGGTTCCAATGCCAGTTGTGATTCCGGCAGCTTAAACTTGAATTGTGACAGTTTCATATTCTAAATATTCTCCTTTCTTATTGGTTGTTCTTGTAAATAAAGTCAATTCTTCGCATGCTGTGCTTCCGCCGGCTCCTCGATGGGCTGCGCTTCGAGCCATTCGGGGAAGCTGTCAAGCGTCAGGCAGCGGTCAACGCTGATATCGCCGACCCTCGTGCGGCGCAGGCAGGTCAGGAAAGCCCCGCTTCCGAGCGCCTCGCCGAGATCGCGGGCCAGTGCCCTGATGTAGGTTCCCTTGCCGCAGACCACGCGTATGGACATCTGCATGAGCCGCGGGTCGAAATCCGTCAGCTCAATCTCGTCAATCCGGAGCGTCTTTGCTTTCAGCTCCACCTCCTCTCCCTTGCGCTTCAGCTTATAGGCGCGCTTGCCGTCTACCTTTACGGCCGAGTATTCCGGCGGCACCTGCTGAATCTCCCCGATGAAGCGTGGGAGTGTGGCGAGGATCAGCTCGCGTGTGATATGAGCCGTAGGGTAGGTGTAGTCGACGGTGTGTTCGCGGTCGTAGCTGGGTGTCGTAGCACCGAGCTGTAGTGTTGCTGTATATTCCTTTGTCTGATACTGCAGCGTCTCAATCTCCTTCGTTTTCCGTCCGGTGCAGAGGATTAGCACCCCTGTGGCCAGCGGGTCCAGTGTTCCGGCATGGCCGATTTTGACGCGTTTGACTCCGAGGCGGCGCGAAATGAGCGTGCGCACACGTGCCAGTGCTCCGAAACTGGACATGCCGTATGGCTTGTCGATGTATATGATTTCTCCTTCGGTGAAGTTCATCGGCTGCGGATTATTGTATCAACGACATGGCTATGGTCACAGCTCCGGCCACGGCACAGTAGATGCCGAAGTAGATTAGTTTGCCCCGCTTGACGATGTTTATCATCAACTTGCAGGCCAGACAGCCCGAAAGGAATGCGGCGATGAAACCCACCACGAGCGGCAGGGTGTCGATTCCGCCGAATGCCTCTTCTCCCTTGACGGCCTTGAGAACGTCGAGCAGAGCCTCGCCGAGTATCGGCGGGATGACCATCAGGAACGAGAACTGGGCCAGATTCTCCTTTCTGTTTCCGAGGAGAAGTCCGGTGGCGATGGTGCTTCCGGAACGGGAAAGTCCCGGCATGACGGCGCAGGCCTGTGCGAGACCGATTATGAAAGCGTCGCGCAGGCTTATCCTGCTTTTCTGGCGTGGCTTGGCATAGTAGGAGAACGTCAGCAGGGCGGCGGTCACGAGAAGCATGCAGCCTACGATGAGCAGTCCTGAACCGAAGATTTCCTCAACCTTGTCCTTGAAGAAGACGCCCACGATGCCGATAGGAATCATGGAAACGGCGATATTGATGGCATAACGTGTCTCGTCGTTCAGCTTGAAGCGGAACAGTCCGCGGAAAATCCAGTCAATCTCGCTCCACAGGACGACGAGCGTGCTCATCACCGTGGCTACATGGACGAGCACTGTGAACGTCAGATTGTCGGCTCCGTCGATTCCGAAAAGGGCCGCTCCGATGGTCAGATGGCCGCTGCTGCTGACGGGGAGATATTCCGTCAGTCCCTGGACGAGGCCGAGTATGAGTGCTTCAAACCAACTCATCCCTGAGCCTCCTTCCCTGTTTCGGTATTGTCAGAGGCTACCGTAGTGCCCGTGTCCTTGGGACGGCGCACGATGGCATAGACGATTGACACGAATCCGGCGAGACATACCATCGGAGCAACTTTGATGCGGCGTGCGCTGAAAATGTCCGGATTGTAGGTTGTGTCGGTTGAGCCGGGACCGCTCATGAGGATGAAACCGATGACAACCACCGCCATGCCGACGGCAAGGAGGATGAAGTTGGTGCGGTCGAATGCGAAGTTTCTCTTGTCCATAAATTTATATATAGATATGCTTGTTTATATGTTATTCGGGAGATGGATTGTGTGGCGGCTGTTCATATTTTATATAGCTCGCCGGCGGTCATGCGCAGGAACTTGTTGACCGAGAGCCATGCGCAGACAGTGGTGATGACGATTCCGAAGAGCAGCACAGCGGCGCCCGTGATGGCGAGCTCGCGCCACGTTATGACGGTCAGGATGGCGGGCTCGTAGGTATAGAGTGCGTAGACACCACCGCCCAAAGCCCCGCAAGCAAGCGCGGCCGCTATGATGCCAACGCCGACGGCGCGGCGGAGAAAAGGCCTGCGTATGAATCCCCATGAGGCTCCAACGAGTTTCATCGTGTGGATGGTGAACCGGCGGGAGTAGATGCTCAGCCGGACGCTGTTGCTGATTAGCGAGAAAGACACGAATGTCAGCAGTACGGCCAAGACGAGGAGAATCATGCCGAGTTTGCGCAGATTGCTGTTGACTTTGTCCATGAGGTCCTCCTGATAGGCCACGTCAGTCACTTCGGCATGTTTCTTCAGTTCGGCGGAAATCCATTTCAGCGAGTCGCGGTTGGCATAGTCGGCAACCATACGGATTTCGAGTGTGGCCACAAATGGATTGAACCCCAGAAACTCCGACGGGTCCGACCCCATGGCAGCGCTCTGTTCTATCTTGGCCTGTTCGCGGCTGATGTAGCTCACGTGGCGCGTGTAGGGCCGGCGATAGAGGTCGCGGCAGAAAATCCTTGCCTGATTGTCGGTGACTTTGTCGCCGAGCATGACCGTGACCGTCAGGTTCTCACGGACGTAGGTCGAGAGATTGTGGGCGGTGAGCACGGAGAACACCATCATGCCCAGAAGAATGAGCACCAGCGTGGTGCTTATGCACAATGTGACAACCTGCAGTCCGGTGCGGCTGCGGGCTTTTTTTCGTTTCTTTCCCATTCTGTTGAGATGTAATACACCTAAGTTGCTGCAAAAGTAACAAAAAAACCAATACCGCGCCGTTCATTTAACATGTATTAACCGCTTATTTTTATTCTGTAACTACTCTGCTATTTAGCTGATTGAGATTGGCTTCCTTGTAGGGATGCACCATGATGCATCCGGAGTTTCGGTTGCCGGCGTATATGAAACGGATGCACCGAGATGTATCCCTACAAAGAGGTGTAGCCCCCGCAATGATACTGAATTGTTCGTTATACATGTCACGATAGATGAGTCGTTGTTTAATTGAAACATCCTTCTTCATACAAGTTTTTAACAGGCCAGGAGCAGGAAATATCAGAGTTTTTATGTACTTTTGGCTCACAAAACCATACGACAATGAGTACAGTAATCTATCCTTCGCCCATTTTCGGTCCCGTCCGCAGCCGCCGTCTGGGCGTCTCGCTGGGCATAAACCTGCTTCCTGAAGACGGCAAGGTCTGCACGTTCGACTGCATCTACTGTGAGTGCGGATTCAACCGCGACCACCGTCCGACGCGTCCGCTGCCCACCCGCCACGAGGTTGCAGCGGCGCTGGAGGCCCGTCTGTGCGACATGAAGGTCAACGGCCCCGCCCCCGATGTGCTGACATTTGCCGGCAACGGCGAACCGACTGCCCATCCACGTTTCGCTGACATCATTGATGATACCGTCAGCCTGCGCGACCGCTATTTCCCTGAGGCGCGCATATCCGTTCTCAGCAACGCCACACAGCTCCACCGCCCCGACGTCTTCGAGGCGCTGATGCGCGTTGACAACAATATCCTGAAGCTGGACACAGTCAACGAGGAGTATATCCGTAGCGTCGACCGGCCTACAGGTGCCTATTCCGTAGACCGTGTGGTGGAGCAGCTACGGGCCTTCCGCGGACATGCCATCATACAGACAATGTTCATGCGGGGCACGTCGGCCGACGGACGCGATGTTGCGAACACTGGTGAGGAATACGTCGGGCCGTGGCTCAAAGCCGTTGAAGAGATTCGGCCGCAGAGCGTCATGATATATACCATCGACCGCGAAACGCCTGACCATGGACTGCGCAAGGCAACGCGCGAGGAACTTGATGCCATCCGTGACAGGGTTGTGGCGGCAGGGATAGCGTGCACGGCGTCATACTGATTTTTAGGTAAGAGACCTCTGTCTTTAAAATGGTTCATCCGGCATATTGAGTGATTTGTGCCCACCTGATAAAAATCTGGGGCAGAGTCCTCCACCGGGTAGGGGCATAGTCTTGTTTTTGTCTGACGAAAGAAATTGTCTTTGTCTGGATAACGGATATAAAAGAAATGCGGCGCAGATTGCGCCGGTCTTCAGGAATAGTGTGGGTTCCGTGGGACCGGCGTAATCTGCGCCGCTATGTCGTAGAGTGATGTGACAGACGGAGCTTACATCTTGCCGATGATACCGCGCTGTGTGGCTTTCATGAATTCGGTTATCGTGCGCACTTCCTGGCCGTCGGGCACCTGCTGCTCAATCTGCTTGATGGCATCGAAGACGGAAGTCTGGCCGTGGAAGACGAGGCGGTAGGCATTGGCGATGTGGCCCTGTATCTTCTCGCTCACCTTGTGGTTGTCAAGAGTCAGCTTGTTGATGCCGCCGTACTGCACCGGGTTGCCGCAAGCAACGATATACGGAGGTATGTCCTTGCTGATTCGGCAACCGCTGGACACCATGACCGATGTGCCGATGCGGACTTTCGGGTTGATGATGACGCTGGACGAAAGGATGACACGGTTGCTGATTTCACAGTCGCCGGCAATCTTGACGCCATAGCCGAAGACGCAGGCGTCGGTGATTTTTGTGTCATGGGAGACGTGAACACCCTCCATGAGGAAGTTGCGGTTGCCGATGACGGTCTGGCCGTTGCTGAACGTGGCGCGGTTGATGACGACATTCTCACGAATCGTGTTGTCGTCGCCGATTATCAGCGAAGTATCGTCGCCCTTGTAGTAAAAATCCTGAGGCATGGCGCCGAGCACGGTGTTCTGGAACACCTTGTTGTTCTTGCCTAAGCGCGTACCCTTCATGATACTTACGTATGGAAAGATGACGCAGTTGTCACCGATTTCCACATCGTCTTCTATATATGCGAAAGGATAGATGGTGACATTCTTGCCAATCTTCGCTTTCGGGCTGATTTCTGCTTTTTCGCTTATCATAAGTCTTTGGATGTTAGATGGTAAATGTAGGGTGGTAGATGTCGGATGTTGAATGTCTGATGGAAATATGACATCTGCCATCCGACATCTGCCGCTCTTTAGTTTCTTCCTCCGCCGAGCGCGCTGTAGAGGCTGACCACGGCCTGCATCTTGCTGAAGTCGTCGGCAGCCTTTGACAGCTCTGCGTTGAGCAGGCTCGTCTGTGCGGCGATAACTTCGAGATAGGTGCTGCCGCTGCTTGTGTACAGCTGCTTGGTGTCTTCTACGTTCTTTGTCAGCACTTCCACCTGACGGGCTTCGAGTTTCGATTTTTCGTCGGCCGAATTATACTGGACGAGAGCATTGCTGACCTCGCTGCCGGCTTTGAGTATGGCGTTCTGCCAGTCGTTGTATGCCTGCTCCTGCTGGGCTTTGGCAACCTTCAGGCCGGCAATGAGCTGACCGCGCTGGAATATCGGCTGAACGAGGCTGCCGACGGCCGAGAGAAGCCACTTGCCGGGATTGACTATGCCCATACCGCTGTTGTTGGTGTAGGCTCCCGTTCCGCTGATGGTGATGTTCGGGTAGAAGCGGCTGCGCGCTGTCTCTGTGTCATAGAAGCACTGTGCCAGCTTCATTTCGGCTGCGTGGACATCCGGACGGTTGTTGAGCATCTGGATGGCAACGCCTGTGCTCAGCTCCGTGGGCATCGACTGGGCGTCGAGGCTGCTGCGGGCGATGGTCTGCGCGGGCTGTCCGAGCAGCAGCGAGAGAGAGTTCTCTACCTCGCGGATCTGGCGCTTCAGGTCGACGGCCTGTGCCTGAACTGAATAGTAGTTGGCCTCGGCGCTCTGAACGCTTGTGGAACGGGCGCGTCCGAGTTCCATCTGCAGCTTCATCATGTCCCATGTGTTCTTGGTCAGACCTTCCATCTTTGTCACGATCTCCAACTGACGGTCAAGCATCAGAAGGGTGTAGTACATATTGGCGATGCCGCCGATGATGTTGCTCCGGACAGCCATCTGATAGTCCTTTGTGGCTATCAGTGCTACCTGTGCGCTGCGCTTCTGTGAGAGGAGATTGCCGAAGAGGTCGAAACTCCAGCTTGCCGTCACCGGAAGCGAATAGGTCTTTGAGGGCGTATGGCCGTCCCATGACGAGAGTGTTCCCTGCGGAGAGAACGTGAATGACGGAACGAATGCCAGCTTGGCAGCCAGCAGCTGTGCCTTGACCATCTTCACGTTGAGCGCGGCGTTGAGCATGTCCGGATTGTTGGCCAGTCCGGTTTCGATGAGCGTCTGGAGCTGCGGGTCGGTGAAGACGCTGCGCCAGGGCAGATTGCCGAAGCTCGTGGTGTCGCTGACGGCCAGCGTGTCGGTGAGCGAAGTCACGTCGCGCACCAGACCCTTGGTGTTGACGTCTTCCGGACGCTCGTATTTGTTGTAGAGTCCGCAGCTGCCGAGAAGCAGCGATGCGGACGTTATCATAATCAGTTTCTTCATATATCTGTCTTCATTATTTTTGCAATTCAACAGGACGTGTGTACTGCATCAGCTCTGTATCTACTTGTGCGCTGTCGTCATCAAATGTCAGCGGCTTGATCTTCTCCTGAATCTTCTGGAAGATGAAGAAGAGAGCCGGAACGACCATAATCTGGCAGATCATACCGATGAGCATACCGCCGACGGCGGCAGCACCCAGAGTCATGTTTCCATTGTAACCTACACCCATCGGGATGAGCAAGGGCAACAGACCGATGATCATGGCCAGTGAGGTCATCAGAATTGGGCGCAGACGGGCAGCGGCACCAAGCACAGCCGACCATGATATGGCCATACCCGTGCGGCGGCGCTCCAGCGCGAACTCAACGATAAGGATGGCGTTCTTGGCCAACAGACCGATAAGCATGATGAGAGCGATCTGCATGTAGATGTCGTTCTGCTTTCCAAACAGGTTTGTGAAGATGAATGCGCCGGCCAGACCGAACGGAATCGAGAGGATTACGGACAGCGGAAGGAGGTAGCTTTCATACTGTGCCGACAGAATCAGGTAGACGAACGTCAGACAGAGCACGAAGATGATTGCCGTTGAGTTGCTTGACTCCTGCTCCGAACGTGTCAGACCGGAGAACTCGTAGGAGTATCCGTCGGGCAGGCTCGTGGCGGCAACTTCCTCCATCGCCTTGATCACGTCGCCGGTAGAATAGCCTTCGGCAGGAGAGGCGTTCACGTTGATTGATGTGAAGAGGTTGAAGCGGTCGATCTCCTGCGGAGCGTAAATCTTCGTCAGGTTGACATATTCCTTTATCGGACTCATTCCGTTGGCCGTGCGTACGTATATGTTGTCGAGGCTCTTCAGATCGCCGCGGAATTCGTATGCAGCCTGAATCATGACGCGGTAGAGCTTACCGTAGCTATTGAAGTTAGAGGCATAGAGACCTCCGAAGTAGCCCTGCATTGTTGAAAGCACTACTGACGGGTCGATGCCGCTCTGCTTACACTTGGCCACATCCACGTCCATCATATACTGCGGATACTTGGTGTTGTAGGTAGTCATCGCGCTTGTCACCTCGGGGCGCTTGTTGAGCTCTCCGAGGAACTTCTGAGTAACATCGAAGAACTTGTTCACGTCACCGCCGGTGCGGTCCTGCATGGAGAATGTCAGACCGTTGGTAGCGGAGAATCCCTGTACCATAGGTGGCTGGAAGGCCAGAATCTGGGCGTCCTTGATGGTGGCGGTCTGCTTGTAAATCATGCCGAGCACCATCTTAGAGCCGAGGTTGTGGACACCGATAAACTTAAGAGGTCCTTCGGCACCGTTGCGCTCCTCGAAGCTCTTCAGCTTGACGATGAATGTTCCCTGGTTTGAACCCTGGCCTCCGATGAAGCTATAGCCGGTGATACGCAGTGTGCTCTGTACGGCAGGATTGGACTTCAGCATCTTGTCAACACGGTTCATCACCTCGTCGGTCTTCTCAAGACCGGTACCAGGAGCCGTGGCTACAGTGACGAAGAGCGTACCGGTATCCTCGTCGGGCACAAGACCTGTACGTGTGTTGGCCATGAGCAGACCCATTCCGGCGATACCGATAATGACGGCGGCAATGGCTATGATTGGACGCTCGACAATGCGGCGTACACCGTTCTGGTATTTCTTCTGCATCTTGTTGTAGGATGCGTTGAAAGCTGCGTGGAAACGGTCAATCCTTGACATCTTCCGCTCAGTTCCGTCAGCGTTGTGCGGCTTCAGCAGGATGGCGCAGAGGGCCGGCGACAGGGTAAGGGCGTTGAGGGCCGAGATGACGATGGAGATGGCCATGGTCACACCGAACTCACGATAGAACGTTCCGCTCGTACCGCCGAGGAACGACACGGGGATGAACACGGCCGACATAACGAGAGTGATGGAGATGATGGCTCCCGAAATCTCGTTCATGGCATCTTTGGAAGCCGTTACGGTGTTCTTGTAGCCTAAATCGAGCTTGGCATGGACGGCCTCGACCACCACAATGGCGTCGTCCACCACAATGGCGATGGCAAGCACGAGGGCGGCCAGCGTCAGAAGGTTGAGCGAGAAGCCGAACACATAGAGGAAGAAGAACGTTCCGACCAATGACACCGGCACGGCGATAAGCGGAATGAGTGTCGAGCGGAAGTCCTGCAGGAATATGTAAACCACCAAGAACACAAGCACGAAAGCCTCGATGAGGGTCTTGATAAGCTCATGGATAGAGGCGTCAAGGAACTCTGTAACGTCCTGCATGATCTTGACATTCACTCCCGGCGGCATGGATTTTTCCGCTTCTGCCAATACGGCCTTAACGTCTTTAGCAATCTGGGTAGCGTTACTTCCGGCGGTCTGCGTCACCATCATCATGATTGAGGACTCGCCGTCCACGGCTTGCTTGAACGAATAGTAGAGACCGCCGAGCTCAACTTTGGCCACGTCTTTCACGCGTACGGTCTGTCCGTCGTTGTCGCTCGTGATAATCATGTCGGCAAACTCCTCCGGAGTCTTCAGACGTCCCTTGTAGCGGATGGTATATTCGTACTGATTATCGGTCTGTTCGCCGAATTTACCGGGAGCGGCCTCGATGTTCTGCTGTGCCAGGATGCCGGTGATGTCGCTCGGTATGAGGTTGTGGTTCTTCATTTTCACCGGGTCGAGCCACAGACGCATGGTGTATGACTGAAGACCCATGGCCTGACACTCACCCACACCGTTCACACGTTTGATGGCCGGGATGATGTTGATGTCGGCGTAGTTACCGATGAACTGGTTGTCGTAAATCTTCGGATCACCGGTGAGGGCAAAGATCAGCACGTTACTGTTCTGGCGCTTCATCACCTGCACACCGGCGCGTGTAACCTCGGCCGGCAACAATGCCGATGCCTGCGACACGCGGTTCTGTACGTTGACCTGAGCCATGTCGGCATTGGCGCCTTGTTTGAAGTACACAGTGATTGAGGCCGAACCGTCGTTGGTGGCTGACGAGGTCATGTATGTCATGCCTTCCACACCGTTGATCTGCTCCTCAAGCGGGGCAATCACGGAGTTCAACACGGTCTCGGCGTTCGCACCGCTATAGGATGCTCTCACCATAACCGTTGGCGGAGCGATGTCGGGATACTGCTCGATAGGCAGTGACACCAGTCCGATGAAACCCAGGATGACTGTCAGGATGGAAATCACCGTAGACAGCACCGGGCGTTCGATAAATCTATCTAATTTCATTGTCTGTCAAAAACTTAAATTACTTTCCCATTGCTTTCTTGAACTCGTTCAGGTCTCCCTGTGCTTCGCCGAGTTTTTCGGCTTTCTCCAGCTTTTCGGCATACTGGGCTTCTGAGAGCTGTTTGATTTCTGTTCCGTCGCTGAGTGCGGTAACGCCATAGACAACGATGGTCTCGCCGTTCTTCAGTCCGCTCTCGATGATATAGTTGTTGCCGTCGTTCTCGGGATTGATTGTAACGGGGCTATACTTAACCTTGTTGTCCTTTCCTACGATATAGACGAAATACTTGTCCTGCACCTGCATTACGGCAGACTGCGGAACTACGATAGCGTTCTGAGCGCTCATCGGGATGATGATTGAGCCGGAAGCGCCGCTCTTGAGCCGCTGTCCGGGGTTGTCGAAATCAGCGCGCACCTGAACCGTACCGGTTGTGGCGTTGATTACGCCGCTCACTGCTGCCACGTGGCCCTCGGTGCCATAGAGGCTTCCGTCAGCCAGTTGCAGTTTGACAGCCGGGAAGTCCTTTACGGCTGCTTCCATACTGCCGTCTGCGTGGGAGAGGTTCATCATCTCTTTCTCCGTCAGCGAGAAGTACACCTGCATGGTCTTATTGTCAGATACGGTCGTCAGCGGCTGCGGGTTTGACGAGCTTACGAGTGCGCCGACCTTGTAGGGCAGCTCGCCGATAACACCGTCGGCAGGGCTTGTCACGTAGCAGAAGTCGAGATTCTGCTTGGCCGAAACGTAGTTTGCCTCGGCCTGTGCCAGAGCTGCTTTGGCTGATTCGTATGCGTTCTGTGCCGACTGAAGCTCAAAGTCTCCGATCACTTTGTTGTCGTACAGTTTCTTGCTGTTTTCGTATGTCAGTTTTGATGTGTTCAGCTGTGCCTTTGCTGAATTGACAGCGGCTTTTGCCTGACGTGCGGCGGCCTCGTATGTAACGTTGTCTATGACGAAGAGAACCTGGCCCTTGCGCACTGCTTGTCCTTCCTTTACATTGATTTTCGTGATGAATCCGGCGATTTTCGGACGGATCTCTACGTCCTGCACACCTTTGATTGTTGCAGGATAAGTTGTCTGCAACTCTGCGTTTTGTGTCTGCACTGTTCTTACGGCAAATTCGTTGTCGCCGAAGTTGGGCTTACCCTGGCTTCCACCGCCACATGAGGTAAGCACTGCTGCGGCCAGCGCCGTAATGAAAAACATCTTTTTCTGTTTCATACCTATTAATATTAACTGTTCTGTTGATAATCTGATTTTTGTGTACCGATGGAGAAAAGATGGTGAAAACTTTTCCTACCCGTTTCGGTTTTCAGCGTGCAAATGTACCATAATATTATAAAACAGCAATAGTAACCAGTCGATATTTAAGAATATTTATCCATTATTTAAATAGATTGTTATGTTCTTGTGGCTGACGTATGTGAAGCAATCAGGAGCTTTGTGCCGGGTAGAAATGGGGGAATGGACGGACAGGCCGTCCTTGCCGGCATGTCCGTCCATTCCCCATTTCCATATTGTTGTGTTGCCGTGCGATATCCGTGGCTGCCGCGCAGCTTTCCGTCACGTTTCTCCCGGCTATTGTGCCAGTCCCATCTCGCGGGCCTTTTCCATGAGCAGATTCATGAGTTGTTCGCGTTCGTTGGCGACGCGGTTGTCGAGAACGGCGTCCTTGAGGGTCTGTTTGAGTGTTCCTACCTCGCGGCACGGTGACAGATGGAACAGTTC
>CAMWVS010000078.1 GCA_947177775.1 uncultured Prevotella sp. | reverse complement strand
GTGATGAGTGAAGAGGTCTGATTAGTTCAGAGTGATGAGTGAAGAGGTATGATTAGTTCAGAGTGATGAGTGAAGAGGTCTGATTAGTTCAGAGTGATGAGTGAAGAGGTATGATTACTCTTGTTGCTCGAATACACCCGACATCAGCCAACAAGACATATCATACCTCTTCACTCATCACTCTGAACTCTGAACTTAATTTCACTGGTCCGGATTCTCCACGTATCCCTGATATTCAGAATCCAGTGCGCTCATCACCGAATCATAGCTTTGGCGCATTATTGCCTGCACATTCTGCGAGCCGCGGCCTATGGGATAGATAGGCTGATGGATGGTAAGGCGGAGCGGATGCCATGTCACCCACTTTCCGTCACGCATCCGCGGCATGATGTCGAAAGAACCGTTGATGGTCAGCGGCACTACCGGCAGCTGCAGTTCGTCGGCCAGCATGAAAGCACCTTTACGGAAAAGGCCCATGTGGCCGGTAAAAGTACGCGCTCCCTCGGGAAAGACCATGACGCTCATGCCGCTCTGCAATGTCTTTCGTGCCGTATCATAAGTTTCCTTTATTTTAGCCGGACCACGCTTGTCGACGAATATCTGATGAGACGCGCTGCACGCAAAACCTATGAACGGCATTTTGCGCAGCTGGTGTTTCATCATCCACTTGAAGTTGCGGCCAAGGTAGCCGTAAATCAGGAAGATGTCGAAAGAACCCTGATGGTTGGCCACGAAGACGTAGGAATGGTCCGGTTCAAGATTTTCGCGCCCCTCAACAGTAACAGGAAGAAGGAACAGGCGAGTGATTATCTTGGCCCACCAGTGCCCCGGATAGTAGCCGAAGAAGTTACCGCCGCCCAAGGCGCAGCCTGCCGCTACGGTCAAGGCGGTGATGATGGTGGCCAATATGCCAAGCGGCAGAGCCACAAAAAGCTGATAAAAACGGTATAAGTATTTCATTTTTTCTTCAATGTTATAACAACAATCTCACCCGGAACACCAAAGCGGAAAGGAATGAATCCGCCGAGTCCGGTACTTACGTTGATGGCACGGCTGCCCTCCTTGAACATGCCTCCCCACTCGCTGTACACCAGTGAGGCCGGAGACCAGCCCCACAGGGCAAACTGCATGGCGTGGGTGTGGCCGCTCAGGGTGAGCTGGGTTGCCGATTGCGGAAGTATCTTGCGTCTCCAGGAACTCGGATCGTGCTCGAGCATTATCACGAAAGCACTGTCGCCGACACCCCGCAGGGTCTTGGCGATATCCCCTTTCTGCGGAAATTTCTTTCCGTCGCCATCGTTCTCCATGCCGGCCACGACTATAGAATCGGCGCCGCGGCGCACCGTGCGGTTCTCATTGTTCAGCAGTGTCCATCCCATCCGGCGCTGGCTGTCCACCATCGCACGGCAGTTGGCCGCCTTTGTAGCCTCGTCCGCCTTGATATAGTCGGCGTAGTCATGGTTCCCGAGAACGGAGAATACGCCGTCGGGGGCATTGAGCGAAGCCAGCAGAGCCTCATGGGGAGTCAGCTCACCGGGCTGCATGTTCTGCAGATCGCCCGTAAAGACAATCATGTCGGGCCGCTGGGCCATGATGCTGTCGACGTTGCGGCGGAGCAGATGCTGTCTGTCACGCCCGTAAGTACCCACATGGGCATCTGAGAAATGGACGATGCGGTAGCCGTCGAAGGCTTCCGGAAGGTCCTCGGAGGCGTATTCAACATGGCGCACGGTGAGTTTGCCGAATCCCACGAACGACCCGTAGAACAGCACATACCATATCAGCAACACCATCACCACGCCCACAGCATTGCCGTAGTTAAGCCTCGGACCGCTCCGGTGGAGCAGCCGGTGAACCATACAGGAGATGCCCCACCCTGCCGCGGAGCAGATGACAAAGACCAGTTTGGGCACGACAATCATACCGAGAAGGAACAGGTAGGCGTCAAGCAGGCCGTTGTCCGACGGTGCGAAATCCTTCTGCAACGCGAGAAAAACCGTATAGAACACCATCAGCGCTCCTGGAAGCCACCACAGCAGAACGGCTTTCGTCGACACACGACCGCGAAGATAGCGCAGATGGACGTAGCCGTCAGCCAGCACTATCATCAGTAACACGGGTATTAATATCCTTGCTATCATCAGTATTTCACTCTTACATTATCTTATCGACATTCCCACGGCATGACGCCGGGGGCTATACATTGTCATATCTATGCTCCAACACCGTCACCGCAGATTTGCGCCCAGAAACCGTCGCATCACCTCGACCGGCACACCGCGACGCCGCGAATAGTCGCGCAACTGGTCCTCCCCTATCTGTCCCACCGCGAAATAGCGGGCACAGGGATGCGCCATCATCAGCCCGCTGACGCTGGCGTGAGGCTTCATGGCCCCGCTTTCGGTCAGACGGATGCCCATCGAAGAAGCGTCGAGGATGTCGGCGATAATGAAATTGACGCTTGCGTCCGGCAGCGAGGGATAACCCACGGCCGGCCGGATTCCACGGAAACGTTCGAGATGCATCTCGCCGATGGTCAGCCGCTCGTCTGGAGCATAGCCCCACCACTCTTTCCGGACCAGTTCGTGGGTCCGTTCGGCTGCGGCTTCGGCAAGCCGGTCGGCCAGAAGCTGGACCATCATCTTCATATAGTCGTCCGAGGCAAAATCGGTTTCCATCCCGATGTCCACCGTCGTGGCGAAAATCCCGATGCGATCGGGCTGTCCCGACGCAACCGGACGGATGAAGTCAGCCAGACACAGACACGGCCCGGCCGTCCCGACGGGATGCTGCTGACGCAACATAGGGATACGGACGCTGTCGGCAAGGCCGTCGCCACGAAATACAAGCACGTCGTCACCGTCACTGGCGGCATCGGCCAAGGCTACAACAGCATGAACCCGATAACGCCCTTCAAGCTCCGCGAGCACTCTTTCGGCCTCGCTCCGCAGCCGCGCCTGTCCTCCGGCGTCACGCACCTGCCAGGCAAAATAGAAATAGAGCCAGTTTATGTATGGCGTCAGTTCGCTTATTGTGTATGTTATTCTGCGTTTCTCCACAGCCTGTCTTTATCCGAACATCACCGCCATTCCGCGGCAGGCATCGTCCACCGTCCGCCCGTCATAAACGGTCTGGCCGTTGCACAACGTCCTTTCCACGCGCCACCGGTAGGTGTGTCCCTCCATGGGGCTCCAGCCGCAGCGGCTCTCGACCTGCTCCGGTGTCACCGTCCAAGGTCCGCGCGGGCTCACGATGACTATGTCTGCCCAGCATCCCGGACGCAGGAAACCACGGTCCCGGACGCCGAACAGCCGTGCCGGAGCATGACACATCAGCTCAACCATGCGCTCAACCGGCAGCACTCCGTCGTCCACCAGTTCCAACATTGTGACGAGCGAGAACTGGATCATGGGCATGCCCGAGGCCGCCGTGTCACATCCTCCCTGCTTCTGCCCGGGGAGATGGGGTGCGTGGTCTGTTCCGACGGTGGTGATCCGACCGTCAAGCAGAGCCTTTCTAAGTGCGGTACGGTCGGCGGCCGTCTTTATGGCGGGGTTCACCTTGATCCGTGCGCCAAGCCGGGCGTAGTCCGCGTCGGTGAAGAACAGGTGGCCTACAGTGGCCTCAGCCGTTATCTTCGGGTCGCCGGGACTGAACAGCTCCAGCTCGCGGGCCGTCGTCAGATGGGCCACGTGGAGCCTCGTTCCGTAGCGGCGGGCGAGCGAAACGGCCAGCGACGTGCTCTCATAACATGCCTCCGCAGAGCGGATGAGCGGATGAAGCGCCACGTCGGGGAAACGCGGATCGGAGCACCGGGCCTCCTCCATGTTACGGTTGATTATCGCCGTGTCCTCACAGTGGGCCATGACGGGCATCTTCACCGTGCCGAATATGCGTTCCAAAGCCTCCCGCCGGTCTACGAGCATGTTTCCCGTCGACGAGCCCATGAAGAGCTTTATGCCCGGTATGCGCGTCGCGTCAAGACGGTCGATGAGCGGCAGATTGTCGTTCGTGGCGCCGAAGAAGAACGAATAGTTGACGCGGCTCTTCTCTGCGGCCAGCCCGAATTTTTCTTCCAGAGCCTCCGGCGTTGTCGTCTGGGGCACGGTATTGGGCATGTCGAAATATGTCGTCACACCGCCGGCAGCCGCAGCGCGGCTCTCTGTGGCGATGTCGGCCTTGGCCGTCAGTCCCGGCTCGCGGAAATGGACATGACTGTCAATCACTCCCGGCATAACCAGACAGCCCGACGCGTCTATCGTCTCATGGACAGAAGCGTCGGGCTGCAGCGGTTTATCCGTTATTTCTATGATACGTCCGTCTTCAATGACAATAGAACCGCCGTAGCGGCGTCCTTCATTGACGATTTCAGCATTTGTTATCAGTGTTTTCATTTGTTCATCTGGAATTGGCGGTCAGGGCCTTTCCGCTGCCGTAGAGTCAGCCGTAGAGAGGGCTTCTTCACCCACGGAAGGCTGTTGCGGCTGTCCGGAGGCCACGCCTATTTCCGACGGGTCGAGTCCCTGCATGCGTGCCTCGTTCTCGGTGGCAGTCTGATAGTAGTCCTTTACGTATGGATTGTTCTTGAATTTTTCCGTCGCCTTGCTCATGATGTGCTCAATCTGGGGCGTCAGTATCGGATACTTATAGCGGCTTGTGACCATCATGAATACTCCCGGTCCGAGCACGTTGTCGAAGTTATCGACGATGAACGACGTCACGAGGTCGTCCTCTTCCTTTGCTATGCGTGCCGCTTCGGCCGACAGCTGTTCGTTGATGAGTCCCTCGTCAATGCCGTCAAGCAGCATCCGGCTCTGCTTGTGGGAGAGTTCTCCCATCTGATTGTCCAGCTGATTGTGTTTCGAAATGAACTCATAGAGTTTGTCGTTCATCGGCGTTCCGCTCACTTTCTGGTTGGCATTGTCGATATTGATGGTTATTTCGCCCTTCTCCAGAACTATCGGCATGATGCTCTCGTCGTCCATGAAGAGGCTCACCATACGCACGGTGTCGAGTGCGCCACTAAATTCGAACTGTCCGTGAACGACGTCACACGAATCGATGTTCTTCAGTTCATTGTCCTTGACGGCTTTCAGATAGAGTTTGCTGCCGTCAAGTGATGAGACCGACGACGAACCGGACACGCTGTAGGAGTTGGCACATGACGACGTAACGACAGCTACTACAGCGAGCAGATAAAGCATTTTATTCATACCTATGCAATTTCTTTTCATTTCTTTTGTGCGACAAAAGTACAATGATATATCGAAGTACGGAAAAAAATTCATGCTATTTAAAACATCCGGCCTCACTTTCACATTTTTTCAGTCTCTTTGTCCAGCTCACGGCTTATTCTGTGGGTGGAATAGAGCTGAAGTATGGATGCCACGAGGAGCGTGACAACCCAGTTGTTGTGTATATACTTAACGTATGTCAGCGCATCAAGTCCGAAAATGTTTCGCTGGTTGGCGAACATCAGCAATGCCGAAGCAAGAAAAAACATGTCGCTGGCTATCATGATGCGGCGCAGACGCCGTATCACGATGTTGCGGCCCTCATAACTTTGCTTCAGTTGCATTAGAACAAAGGCAAGCGAGCCTGTCGCGAAGACGTATGGGGCCCACATTTTCATAAATATGTTTGCGCCGCTGCCCACAACCATGAGCACTGCACCGGCAAGAAATATCACATTTTCTATTCTATTCAGCTGTTTCATCTTCATGTAGTTGTTCCGTCGGCACGTCGTCGCTCAGCACGAATATATCCTCGTCGTCCGCTTTCATGAAATAGCGCTCGCGGGCAATCTTCTCGATGGCCTTTGGGTCTGTGTCAAGACGGCGAAGCTGTGCCTGATCCTGCTCGTAGCGGTGGCGGTAGCGGGCTATCTCGCTCTCCAGCTCGCTTATCTTCCGCTTGTTGCGGTAGTGCGCCCAAAGACTGTTTTCGTCAACGAAACCTACGATGACCACGGCCACGACGATGACCACGCAGTATTTGAGCACGCGCGAACGGCGTATATAGCTGAGCACTTTTCTGAGGCGATTCATTGCTTTCCGGATTGTTTTTATTTTGAAAATATGGTGCAATCGGGCGCAATGTGAACCTGTTCACAGATTGTCCGCGAACTCATCAGCACATGCCGGATGCAGCCTATCTTCTGCAAAGATACAACATTCAGACCACATAACGACGGCAAGGCTGACGTTTTTTACATTAATTATAACTCCGGTCTCAGGAAGCAACTGCCCTGTCATTTGCCTGATTAAAAAAATCTTACTTTAACTAAGGTTAATTCGCATCCGGACCACGATTTCCGCGCTACGACGCGAAAAACGGCACTTTTTACACAAAAACAGGACACACTGATAATCAACACGTTACGCATTATTACACAAAAAGCGTTTTTCGCCGCGAGCCGTAAGGCCCTCCCGACCTTGCAACGGGGCCTCCGTTGCAAGACAGCGGCAGCCCCGTTGCATGATGACAACGGCCTTATTGCAACACCGGGAGGGCCTTACGGCTCGCGACGGAACGGAAACGACGGAACAAAACGACCGCAATTAACAGTTGTTAACCACTCGTTTGCGATTCAAAAAGTGCGTGTTTTTGTGAATATTCCCGACCTTTTAACATTCAGCCGTCCGTTAGTTGAATATCCGCAACTATCAAGAGGGCGTTTTTAGGGCAAGCAAACGCTTTCCTGACAAAGGAAGCGAAAAAACCGTCGGCTTCCCCCCAACTCCCTTCAACGCCTCAACTCCTCAAAAATCGGAAACCACAACACGTTTGGCTCAACTCACAGAACGGAACATAGCGGAGCGACAACTTCCTTCAGCTCCTTAACTCCTAATTTTTTCCCCTCCCCTCCCCTATTGTCGGAAAATATACGTATCTTTGCAGAAACTTCCGTCCTCACCGCCACGGCCGCAGACCGGAACGCGTGAGACCATGGGAGAGACACATTATATATAAAGTATATATGGGAGAATACATTGTTTCAGCACGCAAATACCGCCCCACCACTTTCGACACCGTGGTGGGACAAGGCGCCCTGACCACAACGCTGAAGAACGCCGTGCGCAGCGGAAAGCTGGCTCACGCCTACCTCTTCTGCGGCCCGCGCGGTGTGGGCAAGACAACCTGCGCCCGCATCTTTGCAAAGGCCATCAACTGTCTTTCGCCGACCGAAGCCGGCGACGCCTGCGGAGAGTGCGAGAGCTGCCGCGCCTTCAACGAACACCGCTCGTTCAACATCTTTGAGCTGGACGCGGCGAGCAACAACTCGGTGGAACACATAAAGACGCTCATGGAGCAGACGCGCATACCGCCGCAGGTGGGACGCTACAAGGTCTTCATCATCGACGAGGTCCACATGCTTTCAACGGCCGCCTTCAACGCCTTCCTCAAGACGCTCGAGGAGCCGCCGGCCCACGTCATCTTCGTGCTGGCCACCACCGAGAAGCACAAAATCCTGCCCACCATCCTCTCGCGCTGCCAGATTTATGACTTCGAGCGGATGACCGTGCGCGGCACGATTGACCATCTGAAGCATGTAGCCGACAGCGAAGGCATCACCTACGAGGAGGAAGCCCTGGCCGTGATAGCCGAAAAGGCCGACGGAGGTATGCGCGACGCTCTGTCCATCTTCGACCAGGCGGCCAGTTTCTGTCAGGGAAACATCACATACAGGAAGGTCATTGAAGACCTCAATGTGCTCGACTCCGACCACTATTTCCGCATCATAGACTTCGCCCGGGAGAACAAAGTCAGCGAAATCATGGTTCTGCTCAACGACATCATAGCCAAGGGATTCGACGGCGGACTGCTCATAGGCGGACTGGCCGCCCACGTGCGCAACGTGCTCATGGCCAAGGACGAAGCCACTCTGCCCCTCCTCGAAGTCAGCCAGCAGCAACGCGAACGCTACAGCGAGCAGGCCAGACAGTGTGAGACACGCTTCCTCTATCAGGCTCTGAGGCTGATGAACCAGTGTGACATCAACTACCGGCAGAGCAGCAACAAGCGGCTGCTGGTGGAACTGACGCTCATCGAGGTGGCCCAGATAACCCAGCCTGACGACTCTCCGGCCGCGGGGCCCCGCCCCCGGAGACTGAAAACCCTGTTCAAGAACCTGATGCAACAGGCGCATCAGCACAGTGCGGCCCCGCAGGTAGCCGCCGGTGTCGCCGTCGCATCATCTGCCGGTAGCCACAATGGCACCGCTAAAAACTACGCAACGGATTCTTCCGCCAGACAACAGCAGACGACGGCTTACGCAAAGCCGGCTGCCAACGGCGATTCATCCGCTCCGCAGACGTCTCAGACCGATTCTGCACAACAGCAGACCGACACGCCGCAACACGTCTATCATGCTTCGGCACGCCCCCAGCTGAAAACCAACGGAAACGCACTGGGATATTCATGGAACAATCTCCGGCAGATGGCCAAACCCAAGAAGATGCAAATCATACCGGGCACGCTTGGGGGAGACGACCCCAACGGAACGGCCAAAGACGAGCACCAGGAGTTCAACCAGCATGAACTGGAGTTCCAGTGGATGTCAATGTGCAACCGGATGCCGCAGAAACTGAGCGGCATCGCAGCACGAATGAAGAACATGAATCCCTCCATAACCGCAATTCCGGAAATTGAGGTAGTCGTGGAAAACCAGATCATGTTCGACCAGATGCAAGCCATCAAGGGCAGTATCGTAAACACCCTGCGACTCTATCTTCACAATAGCGGAATCACGCTGAACATGCGTCTGGCCGAACGGCACGAACAGGCAAAGGTTCTCACCAGACGCGAACAGTTCGAGGAAATGAGCCGGCAAAATCCGTCGGTAGAGAAACTGCGCGCGCTGCTCGATCTGGAACTGGCATAGAAGGGATGGAAAAAGGTGTGAACAGAACATTTGCAGAAAACACATAGACCAAAGCGGCGTATAAAAAAAATGGAACAGGCGGGGCACTGACGCTCCGCCTGTTCCATTTTTTTATATACACCGCTTTTTTATATTCTCACCAGCCTGTTCCACATCTGCCGTTCCTCAATGGAACATCCGCAGAAAACGGTCCCTCAGCCCGTTGCGGGCGCTTACCATGTTGAGAAATTCGTCTTTTATTTCACGCAGATCATCCGTAAGCACATCGTCACACTTGCCGGCTATGTCCATCGGAATACTATAGAGACATGACGCCATTGCCCCGGCCATGCAGGCAATGGTGTCCGAGTCACCGCCGATAGACACCGCCAGACGTATTGTCTCCTCAAAAGAACGGCCTTCGAGGAAAGCCATGATGGCTTCGGGGACACTCCCCTGACAGGATACATCAAAGGTATAGCCGGACCGTATGTCGTCCAGCTTTCTGTTGAGGTCATATCCGAAGGTTTTCTCAATGTACGACTTGATTTCCTCTTTGGTGTTTCCTGTGCGGCACATATACATGCACGCGGCCACGGCCTGGGCTCCCTTGATGCCCTCCGGATGGTCATGCGTGACACTGGCGGAGATTTCGGCCAGCGCCAGAGCCTCATCAAGCGTGGCGGCATAGAGGCCTACAGGACTGACGCGCATTCCCGAGCCATTGCCCCAGCTGCCGTATGGCGCCGGATTTTTGCTGAAAATCCAACGTTTGAAGTGATATCCATAACCGGCGTCAGGATAACGATGACCCAATTCCCGCATGCACTCGACCAGCCGGTCGGGCGAATGGGTTTCGTCGGCGGTCAGCCACCATGCAACGGCCAGCGTCATAACGGTGTCGTCGGTAAAACGGCTTTTAGCACAGAACAGTTCAAATTCTGTTGTCTTGATGTTGTTGAACTCATAGACAGAGCCGACGATATCGCCTACGATAGCACCGAGCATTTTCTTATTGATTATCTTCATTACCATACATTGATTGTTATTCCGACCGCAAATATAATGCTTTATTTTAAAGAAAACGAACAAAACGAACCGTAATCTTTGTGAAAACAATTAGACACGCGAGAGATTTGCACTCTGATAAAGAATATTGTCAACCACCGTCATACGCCGCCCCCGAAAAAAAACGGAAAGAGGCTGGAGTCACGTTTCAGCCTCTTCCCGATGTCGTATTTACTGATTAATATCAAATCAGAGGCATGCCCAGTTCGCGGCATTCGCGCCGCATGTCCTCGGGCCAGATGCTTGCCTGGATTTCTCCTATGTGGGCCTTGTGGAGCATGACCATGCAAAGACGGCTCTGACCGATACCGCCGCCAATGCTGAGGGGCAGCTCTCCGGCGAGCAGCTTGCGGTGGAAATAGAGTCCGGCGCGGTCTTCCTTTCCTTCGAGGGCGAGCTGGCGGGTGAGCGCGGCGGCGTCAACACGAATTCCCATGGAGGAAAGCTCGAACGAACGGCCAAGCACAGGATACCAGATAAGAATGTCGCCGTTGAGTCCCGTACGGCCGTCTTCGGCTACAGTCGACCAGTCGTCGTAGTCGGGGGCACGGCCGTCGTGCTTCTCTCCATCACTCAGCCGACCACCTATGCCTATCACGAAGACGGCACCATACTTGCGGCAGATTTCGTCCTCACGCTCCTTCGGCGTCTTGTCGGGGTACATCTGAAGAAGTTCCTCACTGTGGATGAAGGTGATTTTCTCTGGCAGGAACGGCTTCAGTTGCGGATAGGTCTCACACGTGAGATATTCCGTCCGGCGGATGGCGGAATAGATGCGCTCTACGACACTCTTCAGGTGGCCTACGGTGCGCTGTCCGGCCGTGATAACAGCCTCCCAGTCCCACTGGTCGACATAGAGAGAATGGAGATTGTCCAACTCTTCGTCGGCACGGATTGCGTTCATGTCGGTATATATTCCGTAGCCCGGTTCGACTTCATATTCCGCCAGTGAAAGACGTTTCCATTTGGCCAGCGAGTGGACAACCTCTGCACGGGCGTCGCCGAGATCCTTTATAGGAAAGGTGACGGCACGCTCGACACCATTGAGGTCGTCGTTGATTCCAAGTCCCTGAAGGACAAACAGGGGTGCTGTCACACGACGCAAACGCAGTTCGGTTGACAAGTTCTGCTGGAAGAACTCCTTAATCAGCTTGATGCCCTGTTCGGTCTGCTTCATGTCAAGCAGTCTGTCGTACGCTATGGGCTTAATCAGTTTACTCATAATCGTTTGGTTTTTTATTTATATTCAAGTGTTTGTGTTATGCGATGCAAAGATAACGATTTTACGCCACAATGCAACATAAAAACCAACTATTTTACACAAAATGACAGAAAAGACAGTTTTATGGCGTCAAGATGAGAATAGCAGTCATATAATGGAGTCTGCTTCGGAAGCCGTCAGAAATGATGCCAGAAAAAGATGTTAATATTATTGGGGAAAAGCAGCTTTTTTTAATACAAAGATGGAGTCAACAACAGTTAATTATAGCCGTTTTACCCAACCTCAATCATGCCGTTGCAAAACCGTAAGGCTCTCCTGTCCTTCCAACGGGACAGCCGGCACACTCCAACGGAACTGCCACAATCATGCAACGGGAGCCTCATCGGAAAACGGGAAAAACCTTACAGTCCGCACCCACAAAAACCGCACAACACTTCGCATAACTCTGTAACAGTCAACGCTTACTTTTTTCTGGCGGAAACACGCCATATTTGAGTAGTTGTTCTGAAAATGGAGTCCAGCCGGCAGTTAATTTTTATTAAAGCATTCTTTTATCACAATCTTACAAAGAGTAAATATTGCTA
>CAMWVS010000077.1 GCA_947177775.1 uncultured Prevotella sp. | reverse complement strand
CATCGGCTGTCCTCTTTCGTCAGCCGGTCGGCCGCCAGCAGAAGCACTGCCTTTGACAGCCGACTGCCGTGATAGCCGTATTTGGCATATCGGATGGGGCTGACCGTCACCACAACCCTCACCTCGGGGTCGCGTTCGGCCAGCGTGTCGACGGCCTTGCGAAGATAGCCGACGCAGTCGTCGACGCTCAGTTCCTCCTCTGAGAACAGCCGCTGCGGCTGCTTCCGGCAGTTATCCACAATCTCGCCCGTCTCCTTCAACCGGTAGACATGGTTTGTCCCGAGCGTGAACAGAGCCACCCGCGGAGCCTCGTCACAGCGCTCAACGGTGTGGAGTATGCTCGCCGGATTATACATGACGCCGTAGGGATTGACCACGGCCCGGAACTTCTCTTCCACCGCCCGCCGTCCGATACTGTCGGCGAAGCATGATCCTACAAAGAGCATCCGCTCCTGCGGCCCGATGGCGAAGTCGGGCCGTGGGATGTCCACTCGTGTAAAAAACTCCATTGCGCTTTGTTGTTTCATCAACACAAAAGTACAAATAATTATCGTATATCATGCGCTTTGCCCGCGGTTTTTGCCAGATAAGAGGAAAGAGGTGTTTTTTAGTGAAGAGTGTAGAGTGATGAGTTTTTTTAGTGAAGAGTGTAGAGTGATGAGTGAAGAGTGTAGAGTGTAGAGTGTAGAGTGATGAGTGAAGAGGTATGATTACCGCGCAAGCCTAAGTCTTTGTGCTGGTAAAGAATAAAGAGGGAAGAGGGAAGAATAAAGAGGGAAGAATTAAGAGGGAAGAATAAAGAGGGAAGAATTAAGAGGGAAGAATTAAGAGTGTAGAGTGAAGAGGTATGATTACCATGCAAGCCTAAGTCTTTATGCTGGTAATCATACCTCTTCACTCTACACTCTGAACTCTGAACTAAAAACCGACTCAGCTTCTGCTCACCTGCAGTCCCTTGCGGCTCAGCGACATCTCCACAAAGCGTGCGTTGGCGTTAAGCCGGTTGGCATTGAGAACGTTGCGGATGCGTCCGGCGGCTTCGGGGTCTTTCGCCACCATATATAAATAGCCGCCACCACCGGCTCCCGGCAGCTTGTAGCCGAGACAGAGGTCGTCGACGAGTTCCGTCAGACGTCTCACCTCTTCCGGATTCGTACCGCTGTCTATGGTCTGGTTCTGCCTCCACGTCGTGCGCACGAGGCGTCCCATCTGGAGGAAGTCCTGACGCTGGATGGCTTCATACATATCCATTGTGTGGGCCTTCATGTCGCGCAGCATCTGCTGTTCGGCATTGTGGTTGAGGAACATCCGGCGCACGATTTCCGAGAGAATGTTCTTTGCCGTGCGCGTGATGCCGGTATAATACAGCAGGTGACACTGGGCATACTCCGGCTGTGTGTATATATCGTCCGGCAGCCAGCGCACGAGCGGCGCCTGATTGAAGCCGCGCTGAGTCTGGAGCAGCTTCACGCCGTGGAGCACTCCGCCGAACTGGTCCTGCCATCCGCCGCCCGTGGTCAGCATCTGCTCCAGCACAAGCGTGCGACGGCCAATCTCGTTCTTATCCCAGGCCAGCGAACAGAAGTCGCTCACGGCTCCGAGCACCGTTGCGGCCAGAATGCTGCTCGTTCCCAGTCCGCTGCCAGCCGGGATGGCCGAAAGCAGCGTCAGCTCTATGCCGCAGCCGAAATCCTCGAGTTGTGCGCGCAGAGACGGATAGTTGATCTGGCTGAAGCCGGGCTGGAAGCCGGCCAGAACGAGGGCTGCCTTCGGTATGGCGAAGGGGCTGCCCACGTGCATGAAGTCGGCCAGCTGCTCGTAGGTCTCAATAACCTCGACGGCACCGAGGTCTATGCTGCGGCAGACAATGTGCGGCTCGCGGCACGGCCGTACGTATGTCTGAAGCGGAGGCTGTCCGTTCAGTTCGATGGCCAGGTTGATGACGTTGCCGCCCTCCATGAGGCAGAACGGCGGTGTGTCGGTCCATCCGCCGGCAATATCAATGCGCACGGGACTGCGTCCCCATACAATCTGGTCGCTGTAGACCGACATACGCGGATTCTGACGCTCGGCCAGAACCGGCTCCGTCAGACCTTCGCGCAAAAGTGAGAAAGCACGGTTCTCGTCCGTCTGCCACTCACCGCCGGTCAGACGCATGACCTCCGAGCGGAACATTGCGTCGTGAATGCGCGTCATCAGCGATGCGTCGTCGGCCACAGGCCGGGGCAGCGGTATGGCGTCGGCCGCAAACTGCCTGGCGGCATCGTCGAGGTCAAGCTGATAGAACACACTGTGTTCGTAGTTGGCAGCCAGAGCCGGCCAGTTTTCCTTGCGATAGGCGCGGCGCTGGGCCGCGAGACGCACGAGATTGGCCTCCGTCGAAATTTCCTCGGCGCTCATCAGACGGTGTCCGGCCAGCTCCGGTGCCGGCGGCAGACTCATGTCGGCCAGACGTTCCGGAACATATTCCGTGGCAAGCATCCACGCCAACGCACGCCCCATCTCCTCCACGTCATCAAAGACGGGGAAAATGCGCTGTTGCTGGCGGCGGCCGGCAAACTTGTCGTCAATCCGGTAGGGACGCAGAACGTACGACCGTTCGCCGATCGGCACGACGTCCACACACTGGCCGGCGCAAAGCGTCACGGCCCATTCGTTGCGCGGCACGCCGGTGATGACGTTGTCGTGGCTGAGCGTCCAGCAGCGGCCCACGTGACTGTTCTCTATCCACAGATTGGTGTTGAACCGCGTCACGGCGGTCTCCGTTATTGAGTTCTGGATGAATATCGATGGATGGGGCTTACGGCCGCGGTGCATTATTTCGCGCTGGTCGTTGACGATGTTCTGGACGGCCAGCGTCGAGGAAATCATCTCCGAGCTTGTTCCGTAGTGATAGAACTCGCCGCCGGGCAGCGGCAACACGGCCACGCTCAGTTCCGCAAGTTCGGCGTCGGCTATGGTCGGATTGGTTCCGAGGGCACATCCGAACTCGCCGTAGAGGTCATATTCCGATATGTCGCCGCCACCGCCGCGCCGTGAGCGCGCCATGAGCAGCTTGACGGCGCGGTCGCTCAACATCCATACGCCGATGTCGGTCAGATAGAAATGGTCTTTCTGAAGTTCGGCCAGCTCCTGGACCGACGGTTTCTGAAGCATCTGCTTGAGTACCGACGGCGTACGGCGGTCTGAAACGAAAACTCCGTGGTCAGTAGCTATCGACGAGTCGAGCCACAATCCATAGCATACGACATCGGCCTCCGGAACGGGAGGCAGCTGGCCCGCTGCGCGGATATAGACGTCGCCGCTGACAATCATTGTGTGGAGCGTATCAGGAGCCTGAGCCATTATGCGCTCATATAGCGGCAGTTGCAGGTCCAGCAGCGTCTGGTCCAGACGCTGGCCGCGCTCCCAGCGGAACACGGGGACGGGCGTCAGTATCTTTCCCGACGGAGCGTATGACGGAAGACGGCGGCTCTGACCGCCGGCGTGAAGAATCAGACGCCGGCCGCCGGCCAGCCACGTGTCAAAATCCTCTCCGTCGCGGGCCCAGGCGCGGTGACACGCCTCCAGCAGCCACGTCGTGCCGCCACCACTTCCGAGTTTGCGTCCGACAGGGTCGTTCGTGCAGAAATATTCTTCGGGCGATAGACCCGTTATCTCATGAAAACAGCCCACCAGATTTGGGGGCAGGGATAGCAACTTTTCCATAAATGTGTATCTTCTGTTATAGCGAATGTTTTTAAGTATTGTGCGGCAAATTTACAAAGAATATAGGAAATGGACGAAGAAAACAATGGAAAATGACTCTACACTGCCGACGGATTTGAGAAGCCGCTCAGTCTGCCCGACAAAAAACAATCCGTCCCACCACAACAGCAGACCGGAATCAGCGTATTTATAGTTTACAATTACACCGCCATAAATACGTTTGAGCACAAACAGAGTGTGTTTAATTCTTTTTAACCGTTTTTTTTTTTTGTTTGCAGACCACTGCCTATCTTTGCAAACAATAAAAGAATTATACACCAAACTTGAAAAATGGTTAAGATTATGAAAAGATTATTTCTAATAGCAGCACTCGCCTGCGGAATGTCGGCCACAGCGCTGGCACAGACGGAGTTTGAGCACACACAGGCACGCATTCAGGAAGGTATGCACGAGTTCTTCGTACGTCCCATGGTAGCCGATCTCCAAATGATCAAAGAAGAATGTCAGGAATATGGCCCGTTCAACATCTTCCCCGGATTGTCACTCAACGATTTGACCGAAGACCAACTTGAAAGAGCCAAGGTCAACGCTACATACAAAGCCGCATCAATAGCTGGAGCTGACCTTATTCTGGGCATAACATACTATGTGACTAACAACAAGAAAGCCAAAGGGCTTGACATCATCGTGAGAGGCTATCCCGCAAAGTATGTAAACTTCCACAGCTTCGGCGATCCCAAGAGAGGTCAGGAAGACGAAAAGTGGATTGTTCCGCTGGAAGAAGGTGCAAGAATTCGCGCCATAGCAAAGGACGACAAAGCCAAAGCCGTTCAATGGGAGAACCGTGCTAAGTAAAAAAGCTAATAATCGGATATTTAGAAAGCAATAAATATTTATTAATTAAAAAAGAAAGAACATGAAAAAGTTATTCTTAATGGCTATTGCCGCAGTGATGAGCCTCAGTGCCTCCGCACAGCTTATCTCTTCTAACACTGTGACTCACAAGAAAGGTAATGGTTACAACCGCCTGAGCGTGTCTTACACATCTCTGAGCAACATTGGCGAAGATGGAATGAGCGGTATTTCAGCTGCATGGACAAAGGGTATCGCTATTTCAAAGACAACTCCGTTGTTCATTGAGACCGGTCTTGGCCTGAACTACGCATGGAAGTCTGAGGATGAGTACAAAACCAATTGGTTGACAGCAACTGTACCGGTAAACCTCGTCTACAAGTATGAGATCACCGACGGTATCAAACTTGCTCCTTTCGCAGGTCTCTACCTGAGAGGCAATCTTGTGGGAAATATTTCTTCTGACTACTTTGATGAAGATATAAGCTTCTTCGATGATTATGAAGCAAGCCGCTTCAGCTTCGGCTGGAACATCGGTGTTGGTGTTGATATCAACAAGTTCTACCTCGGCATCAGCTACGGCAGCGACCTGAATGAATTCGTTGAGGATGCCGATAAGATTGGCACATTCTCAGCAACAGTTGGCTTTAATTTCTAAAGCAACACATAATTTTTCCTAAATTACGGTCAGTCTCTGTGGGAACAGGGGCTGACTTTTTTGGCAATACACACACATTAAATTATATAACACAGACAGAAAACAATGAGAAATCTACTCATCGCAATCATGGTTCTGCTGACCTCAGCCGCCCACGCAGGAAAGACATACACTCTGGAGAACAAGGACGGACGATACTTCAGCACAGGCGCAATCACCATTGGAAAGCAGGACAAGGAGATTTTCGGAGCAGCAGTGCTTTGGGCATTGGAGCAGGCAGGAGCCACGGAGAAGGCCAAAAGCGCCATAGAGAGCTACGACCCGAACACGCTCAAACTGAGCCTCAAGCCCAGCGTGCCCTCCGGCGACTACAACTATACGTTCCTTCTGACCATGCAGGCCAAGGACGGAAAGCTGCTCTACCTGATTGAAGGTATCCGCTGCATGCCCAAAGGAGTGTTGGGAGCGTTCAGCACAGTCAACTTCGACAAGGTCAACCTCACGAAGAAACCGCAGAACAAGGAATTCATCGACCGCTTCGACGCCATACTCGACGAATACATCCCAATCATCGCCACGGCCGTGAAAGGCAAGAACATGGACCTCACCCACTGGGAAGCTATCGTCAAGGGACAGATTGTCAAGGGAATGACAGAGAACGAATGCCTCATGGCAGCAGGAAAACCAGCCACAGTCGTAGAGAACACGCAGCGCACGCAGTGGACCTACGAGTCAGGCATGATTGTTGTCTTCGAAAACGGAAAGGTGACTGCCATAGTGAAATAAGCATAAGCCCCAACAAAAAAAACAACAACCCACCCCAACCCTCCCAAAGGGAGGGAGCTTGATATGTATTTGAGTCTATGTCTTAGCTCAAAGAGTAATCAAACTCTCTCACTTCGGGAGGGTTGTTGTTGGTTTTTTGCTGGATTTCAGAGGGTTTTAAGTTGCTTTTCCCCTTTTCTTTCTTTCGTTTCCCATATTCTTTGTAAATTTGCCGCGGAAAAGTTGCAAATCAAAAATCACAGAAAATGGACAATAAAAACGGTCTTTTGACCAAAAACGGCGTGAGTATGCTCCTGCCGTTCCTCATGATTACCACATGTTTTGCCCTATGGGGCTTCGCCAACGACGTGACCGGCCCGATGGTGAAGGCGTTTTCAAAAATCTTCCGCATGAGCGTTACCGAGGGCGCGCTGGTTCAGGTGGCGTTCTATCTCGGCTATTTCGTCATGGCCTTCCCCGCCGCCATGTTCATACAGAAGTATTCTTTCAAGGCCGGAGTGCTCACGGGGCTGACCCTCTATGCCGCCGGCGCACTGCTGTTCCTGCCCGCCCAGGCCATCGGAATGTACTATCCGTTCCTGCTGGCCTACTTCGTGATGACCTGCGGGCTGTCGTTCCTCGAAACCAGCTGCAATCCCTACATCTACTGCATGGGCAGCGAGGAAACCGCAACACAGCGCCTCAACCTCGCACAGGCGTTCAATCCGATTGGCGCGCTGGCCGGAATGTTCGTCGCCATGCACTATGTCCAGGCGCGGATGAGCCCGATGGACTCGACGGCAAGAGCCGAACTGCCCGACGCCCAGTTTGAGATTCTCAAGAACCACGACCTCGAGGTGCTCATACAGCCCTACATCTTCATTGGCGCCGTGGTCATCCTGCTGCTCGTGGCCATCCGCCTGATGAAGATGCCGAAGGCCGGCGACACGCGTTCGAAGAAGAGCCTGCTGACCGCATTGGGCGAGCTGGCCCGCGTGAAGAACTATCGCGAGGGCGTCATTGCCCAGTTCTTCTACGTCGGCGCGCAGGTGATGTGCTGGACATTCATCATCCAGTATGGCACGCGGGTGTTCATGGAAGAAGGCATGGACGAGCGCGGAGCAGAAATTCTATCGCAGAAATACAATATCCTCGCGCTGGTGTTCTTCACCTGCAGCCGTTTCATCTGCACGTGGTTCCTGCGCTACCTCCAGCCAGGACGGCTGCTGTCGGTGCTCGCCGTGTGCGGAGTGGCGGCAACGGGCGGCGCAATCTTCTTCACCGACCGTTCCGGAGTCTACTGCATTGTGGCCATCAGCGCCTGCATGTCGCTTATGTTCCCCACCATCTACGGCATCGCCCTGCGCGGCCTCGGTGACAACGTCAAGTTCGGCGGCGCCGGCCTCATAATGTCAATCCTCGGCGGTTCGGTCTTTCCGCCGCTGCAGGCAGCCGTCATCGACGCCGGCGTGACCATGTTCGGCCTGCCCGCCACAAACGTTTCATTCGTCATTCCGCTCATCTGTTTCGTTGTCATCGCACTCTACGGACACCGCGCATACATACGCCACAACATCACACACGACTACAACGCCTGAAAAACAGAAGATTGAAGATTGGAAATTGAAAGCTGAAGGCGCTTTCGCGACCGCCAGACAATCCAGAAACACAAAAAAACGACAATGCCACGGCATCCGGACAGGACAGCCGTGGCATTGTCGTTTGTATATAATCACACTGCAAAATCGCTATTGCAACAGCGCTCAGGCCTTGCCGTCACGCTTCTTACGCCATGTCACGAACGCAATGGCGAGTATGACAATCAGCAGAACGGCATAGGCGGCGTAGGCAATCGTCTCCGTCGTAGCCAGCGTCCCGGGCTGGAAGGTCAGCTCAACCTTATGGTCGCCGGGCTTCACGCTGATGGCACGCAGAAGGTAGTTGACCCGTCCGACGGGCACTTCAACGCCGTCGACCGTTGCCGTCCAGCCCGGATAGTATATCTCCGAGAACACTACCACACCGCCGGCTGCCGACCTCACGTCGTACGTAAGGCGGTTTGGCTCGTATGACGTTATCGTGACAAGGCTCGTGCTGTCCTGCGCGGCGCTCTCGCCAAGCATGTCGCGGAAACGCTTGTCGGCCACGGCTTCGTGGCGCAGGCTTAGCTGTCCGACGCCGGCAAGCTCGTCGTTGGCGTTGTCAACATAGCTGACACGGTCCACAAACCACGCATTGCCATAGACGTATGGGTTGCGCACGGGCACGGTCTGCCCACCCTGAAGCGGCATGATGAAGTATTTGGCGTTGAGCATGTTGAGCACGGGGAAGATGGAGTCGCCGTTGACGCGGGTCATATCGCCGCCGGCCTCAGCCACCGCACCGAACAGTCCTTTCATCTCGGGCGAGATATATGCCTCTATCATCTCCTGATAGCGGCGCAGTTTTGCCGGATGATAGCCGCCGATGCTTTTCAGATAGTATGACGTCTCGTTCTCGTTGAACGTGTTCGACGCCATGTTCAGGACGCGATAGTCGAGCGACTTGTCCTGAAGGATGTGCTCTTCGGTTGCCGTCATGCGTACCGGAGCCTCGCGGACACTCTTCTCGACGAACATTCCGTCGTTGAGATAGCGCTTGTTGACCTGCCACATGTCGACGAGACAGAGCACGGTCAGACCAGCCACCATGTAGACGGCCTTCAACTTGCGGGCCTTGAAGAGCAGAAGCAGGAGCGTTCCGAGAACGATGATGAAGAACGAGCGCCAGCAGTCGGCCGTGAACATGGCCTTGCGCATCTCCGTCAGATTGGCCAGCAGAGGCTGGACATATTCCGCCGGAATCTGGCTGAGCTGCTGCATCTCCGCTGCCGAAACAAAGCTGGAGAAGAACACTCCGGGCATGATGGCGAACAGCAGACAGACGCCGCCGGTGAGGGCGAAGCTCACGTAGACGAGACGTATCTTGCGTGTGAGCAGCTCCGGTTCGTCGACAATGCGCTTCAAGGCCAGCATGGCCAGCAGCGGAATGGTGAACTCAGCGACAACGAGAATAGAGGCCACCGTGCGGAACTTCGAGTACATGGGCACGTAGTCGATGAAGAAGTCGGTCAGCGGCATGAAGTTATGACCCCATGAGAGCAGCACCGACATCACCGTAGCGGCCAGCAGCGCCCATTTCATCGGTCCCCTGACGATGAGCAGACCGAGAACGAAGAGCATCAGCACGAAGGCGCCCACATAGACCGGACCGCTCGTTCCGGGCTGGTCGCCCCAATACTGGCCCAGCTGCTGATAGACGGGAAGGAATGTGTTGTCGGCATGCTCCATGGCCGTCTTGTCCATAGCCAGCGGAACGGACGCGCCGCCCTTGGCGTTTGGCACAAGCAGCGTCCAGGTTTCGTCAATACCGTAGCTCCACTGCGTGATGTAGTCACGCTCCAGCCCGCTGTCCGTCTGGTTGGCGGAGTTGGCTTTGACAAGCTCGCTCTTGCCGCGCATGGACTCCTTTGAATATTCCCAGGTGTGATAGAGGTTGGAAAGATTGAGACAGACGCCCAGCAACGCGCCTACGGCGACAACGGCCGTCGCCTTCAGGAAGTGGGCCATCCGGCGGGTGCGCACAGCATCAATGAGCCAGGCCACGACCATCAGGAGTATGACCGGAATATAATAATATGTCATCTGGACGTGGTTGGCCAGTATCTCGAACGCCGTAAACACGGCCGTCACAATCAGTCCCCACAGGTATTTGCCACGGTAGGCGAGCACGATTCCGGCTATCAGCGGCGGCAGATAGGCCAGAGCCATCACCTTCCAGAGATGGCCGGCGGCGATGATTATGAAGAAATAGCTGCTGAAGGCCCATATCACAGAACCCAGCACGGCCAGCGAATGGCGGAAATCGAACGCCCGCAGCAGGATATAGAAGCCCAGCAGATAGGCAAAGACGAACCATACGTTCTCCGGAAGCCAGAGATGATAGGCATCGGCCAGCGTGGATACGCCGTCAAGACTGTCGTACGACGGTGCAAGCTGATAGGTCGGCATACCGCAGAAAACGGCGTTTGTCCAGCGGGTGCGTTCTCCCGTACGTTCACGGTACTCCTGCTGCTCATGGCCCAGTCCGCGCCCTGCGGACGAATCATGACGGAAAAGGATGCGTCCCTCCATGTCTGCCGGAAAGAAATAGGCAAAGGAGAGCACCGCGAATAACAGCACTGCCAGCAGGTCGGGCAGGCATCGTTTCCATGTACTCATCATTAATCTTTTTGATATAAACGTTTATAAAAAATACTGTATCTGGCTGCAAAGATACTGATTTTAATCCGTAATACATAACCATTAATTCATAATTATTGGCTAACTTTGCGCCTGTAAACCAATTACAGACTTTATGAAAACAGGAATTATCATAGCCATGGACAAGGAGTTCAGCCGCGTCAAGGCCCTCCTCACGTCAACGGAAGAAAGCATCGTCAACGGCCGGCGCTATGTCACGGGCCTGTTGGGCGACAACCGGATTGTCCTCCACCAGTGCGGCATAGGCAAGGTCAACGCCGCCATCGGTGCCACGGAGATGATTTCAGCCTTCGGGCCGGACGCCATCGTGTCCACGGGAGTTGCCGGAGGAGCATCAACGGCACTCAGCGTATGCGACGTTGTCGTGGCCAGGCAGACATGCTATCACGACGCCTACTGCGGCAGTGAGGTTGACTACGGCCAGATTATCGGACTTCCGGCACGCTTTGAGGCTGACACGAGGCTGCTCGAATGCGCCTGTTCGATTGACTGCGGCACGCCGGTCCACACGGGACTCACCGTCACGGGCGACTGGTTTGTTGACTCGCGCGAGAAGATGTCGCAGATTCTCGACCGCTTCCCCGAGGCACTGGCCGTCGACATGGAGTCGGCCGCCATCGCCCACGCCTGCCATCAGCGCGGCGTCGCCTTCATCAGCTTCCGCATAATCAGCGACATTCCGCTGAGCGACCACAAGGCACAGCAGTATTTCGACTTCTGGGAGACCATGGCCGACCGCTCTTTCCACGTAACAAAGACTTTTCTTGAAAACATACAGGACAAATGAACAAGATTCCAAGTTTCACAATCGACCACAACCGGCTCCTGCGCGGCATATATGTCTCGCGAAAGGACAACGTGGCAGACGAAGTTATCACAACATTCGACATCCGCATGAAGGAGCCCAACCGCGAACCGGCACTCCACCCCGGCGCGCTTCACACCATCGAACATCTTGCCGCAACCTATCTGCGAAACGACCCGGCGTGGAAAGACCGCATCGTCTACTGGGGGCCTATGGGATGTCTCACGGGCAACTATCTGCTGCTGCGCGGCGACCTCACCAGCCGCGACATCGTCGAACTGATGCGCCGCACGTTCCGCTTCGTTGCCGAATTCGAAGGCGACATTCCCGGAGCAGCACCCGAAGACTGCGGCAACTGGCTGCTCCACGACCTGCCAATGGCCCGCTGGGAAGCCTGCAAATATCTCTATGAGGTGCTTGACTGCATAAAAGAAGAGAACCTCACATATCCGGAACGGGAAAACGAATAGACGAGGAAACCGCGTAGCCGGCCAGAGGAGGGTGTTGCAGAACGTCAAAATTCAGTAATGTCAATTTTGTAATCATCCGATATACAATCAATATTACTATATTTTTTATAGGAGTGTAATTTTCGGAGTTCTGCAACCCCCTCATATCCCAAAAATCATATAATACACCAGACTGCATGGTGTGTATCAAAATGGTCACGTGCGTCCCTTTACGCCCCCTGTTTCTCAGCCAACAAGACATATCACACCTCTTCACTCATCACTCTAAACTCTGAACTAAAGAGTAATCACACCTCTTCACTCA
>CAMWVS010000076.1 GCA_947177775.1 uncultured Prevotella sp. | reverse complement strand
GTCCCATACTGTCTCTTCTCGTAGGCACCCTCCCCTTGGGGAGGGCCGGGGTGGGGCCTCTATTATGAAGATAAGCAACATATTTAAAGGAGACAAAGGCATCTGGATGGTGTTTTTCTTCCTGTGTGCCATCAGTATCGTCGAGGTGTTCAGCGCTTCGAGCGGTCTGACATACAAGAAGGGAAACTTCATTGGCCCGATTGTTTATCACTCGGGAACAATCATTGCCGGACTGGTGATTGCCGTAATCACCATGAACATCCCCTGCCGTTATTTCAAACTCATGACCCCGTTCCTGCTCGGAGCGTCGTTCGTGACCCTGCTATGGGTGCTCTTTGCCGGTGAGGACATCAATGGAGCGCAGCGCGTCATCTCCGTTCTCGGCTTCACGTTCCAGCCGTCGGAGATAGCCAAGGGCACTATGGTGCTGGCCGAAGCCCAGATACTCAGTGCCATGCAGCATGAGAGCGGTGCCGACCGCAAGGCGTTCGGCTTTGTCATGGCCCTGGCCGTCCCCATCTGCTTCCTCATTATGCTCGAAAATCTCTCCACGGCACTGCTGCTGGCTATCGTGGTGTTCCTGATGATGTTCATCGGCCGCGTGTCATACGTCCAGCTGGGCAAGCTCATGGGCGGTGTGCTGGCCGTCGCGGCGCTGGGTCTGATGTTCATCATGCTCGTAGGCCACACCAAGAGCGAGGAGGAGGCTCAGGCCAAGACAGAGGTTGTCGACATTCATAAGACGGCCGGAAACGCCGATGAAGCCTCTGCGGAAAAGAAAAAGGACGAGGGCGCTATGGCCAAGATGTTCCACCGTGCCGACACGTGGAAGGCCCGCATCGTCAAGTTCCTCGACAACGAGGAGGTGGCCCCCAAGGACTATGACCTTGACAAGGACGCTCAGGTGGCCCACGCCAATATAGCCATCGTTTCGAGCAATGTCATCGGCCAGGGACCTGGCAACTCCGTAGAACGTGATTTCCTCGCCCAGGCTTTTTCCGACTTCATCTATGCCATCATCATCGAGGAACTTGGCATTATCGGCGCGGGTTTTGTTGTCCTGCTCTATATAGTCCTGCTCTTCCGCACGGCGCGCATCGCCAACCGCTGCGAGAACTATTTCCCGGCTCTGCTGGTCATGGGACTGGCCCTGCTGCTTGTCGTCCAGGCTACGTTCAACATGCTTGTGGCCGTCGGCCTTATGCCCGTAACGGGCCAGCCGCTGCCGCTGATAAGCAAGGGCGGTACGTCGACAATCATCAACTGCGCATATATCGGAGCGATATTGAGCGTCAGCCGGTCGGCGAAGAAGAAACCTGTGGCAGAGGAAATGTGATTTTCCGGGGCGGGTGTAAACATCCGTAGGGACATATACCTGTATTTGTCTGCAACCAAATGGCGGATAGACAGATACAGGTATATGTCCCTACGGTTGTTTTCGTATCATCCGATATCTTCGCTTTCCTCCGCCGTTTTTCTTGATTTTTAATCATGGATGTCTGGCTGTAGACTGCCTGTCATGTCCTCTTTATTCTGAATTTTCATTCTCCCCGCATCCCCGAAAATACGTTATGAAAACGCGGAAAAGGTGTTGGTAAATGACGGTTTTCGTGTTGTTGCCTTTGTGTGAAATCTAAGAGATGGCGATTTCTTGCCCCTCGGAACGGAATTTTCTCCCGGACGGGTTTCGGGAAAAATAAGTCGTGATAATTCCGAAACGACAGGCAGGAAAGAATCTGTCGTTTTTGACCGATATTTTGATAATATCGGGATTCGGCGACGGCATAACGGAGAAAAGACACGGGTATAGGCAAAACGGATGATGCGAAAAAATTACGGCATAAAATTAGTGTGGACGGAAGAAAATTACTAATTTTGCAGAATACTACACTTTTATAAAGAGGTATGAACAACGAATTGAGAATAGTCATCAGCGGAGGCGGAACGGGCGGCCACATCTTTCCGGCCGTGTCCATTGCCAACGCCGTCAAGGCCTTGCGTCCCGACGCCAAGATACTGTTTGTGGGTGCCCTGGGCCGCATGGAGATGGAGCGGGTGCCCCGCGAGGGCTACGAAATAGTGGGACTTCCGGTCCGCGGACTGATACGTCCTTTGTGGTCGCCGCGCAATATCGGCGTGCTGATGGACTTCCTGAAGAGCAAGCGCATGGTGCGCCGCACGATCCGCGACTTCCGCCCGATGGCGGCCGTCGGCGTAGGCGGCTATGCCAGTGCGGCCACGCTGAAGGCCGCCCACGCCATGGGTATTCCCTGTCTGATTCAGGAGCAGAACTCATACGCCGGTGTGACCAACAAGATGCTGGCCGCCGGAGCCGACAGAATATGTGTTGCATACGACGGAATGGAGCGCTTCTTCCCGGCCGAAAAGCTGATGAAGACGGGCAATCCCGTGCGCCAGTCGCTCATTGAGAGCCGGATGACTCCCGGCGAAGCCCGTCGGGCGTTCGGACTTGACCCTGAGAAAAAAACCGTCGTTCTCGTTGGCGGAAGCCTCGGAGCACGCACGGTCAACGAGAGCGTCCTGCGTCATCTCGACATGGTGGCCGCCGCCGGCGACGACGTCCAGTTTGTCTGGCAGACAGGAAAATACTACAGCGAGGCCATAGCCCAAGAGCTGGCTGCGAAGGGCTGTCCGGATAATCTCCACGTGACCGACTTCATCACCGACATGGGCGCCGCCTACCGTGCGGCCGACCTCGTCATCAGCCGTGCCGGAGCGAGCAGCATATCCGAGTTCTGCCTGATAGGCAAGCCGGTCATCCTCGTTCCCAGTCCCAATGTGGCCGAAGACCATCAGACAAAGAACGCCATGGCGCTCGTCGACCGCGGCGCAGCCCTCTGCGTCAGGGACGCCGACGCGCCAGACACGCTCCTGAAGCTCGCCCTTGAGACCGTTGCCGACGGCAAGCAGCTGGCCCGACTGAGCGAAAACATACTCAAAATGGCCCTCCCCGATTCAGCCGAGACAATAGCCCGGGAGGTTATCTGCCTTGCAGAGGGAAGAAAATGAAGAGGCTTCCTGAAGTGAAGAGTTAAGAGTGATGAGTGAAGAGGTATGATTACTCCTGTTGCTGGAACGGCAGTTATCATTTCTCCCTCCTCTCTCCTCTCAAAAACTCTCTTTCCATACTGACTCCCCTCCCTCCCATAACCAATTAAAGAAACAATGGAACTCAAAGACATAAAATCAGTCTATTTCGTGGGCGCCGGCGGCATCGGCATGAGCGCCATCGCCCGCTACTTCATCAGCCGCGGCATCGTCGTGGCCGGATATGACAAGACACCGACCGAACTGACCCACAGACTTGAATGCGAGGGCATGCTCCTCCACTATGAAGAGGACGTCAAGGAGATTCCTCATGTCTGCCGCAATCCGCAGACATGTCTCGTTGTCTACACCCCCGCCATACCCGCCGACCACAAGGAACTGGTCTTCTTCCGCGAGGGCGGATTTGAAATACAGAAGCGTGCGCAGGTGCTCGGAACCATCGCGCGTTCCCACCGTGCGCTGTGCGTGGCCGGAACCCACGGCAAGACCACCACGTCGACCATGTGTGCCCATATAATGCACCAGAGCGCCATGGACTGCAACGCCTTCCTCGGAGGCATATCGAAGAACTATGGGACAAACCATATCCTCAGCAAGAGCGACTATGTCGTCATTGAGGCCGACGAGTTCGACCGCTCCTTTCACTGGCTGCGGCCCTGGATAAGCGTCATCACCTCCGCCGACGCCGACCATCTCGACATCTACGGGACGGAAGAGGCCTATCTGGAGAGCTTTGCCCATTATACGTCGCTCATCCAGCCGGGCGGCGCGCTCATAGTCCGCCGCGGACTGCGCGTCGGGGAACGCCTGCAGGATGGCGTCCGCAGATACGAATACTCCGTTAGCGAAGGCGACTTCCACGCTGAAAACATAAACATAGAGAACGGTGAAATCACGTTCGACTTTGTCTCGCCGATAGAATGTGTCAATGGAGTCAGGCTCGGACAGCCCGTTCCAATCAACATAGAGAATGGCATCGCCGCCATGGCTATGGCCCAACTGTCTGGCTGTACGGCCGACGAGTTGCGCTATGGAATGCAGACATACGGCGGTGTGGCACGGCGCTTCGACTTCAAGATAAAGACCGACCGCCTGGTGCTGCTCAGCGATTATGCCCACCATCCGAAAGAAATACTGCAAAGCGCACGCAGTATGCGCGAACTGTATCGCGACAGGAAGATAACGGCCATATTCCAGCCTCACCTCTATACCCGCACACGCGACTTCTACCGCGATTTCGCCGATGCGCTCAGTCTGCTTGACGAGGTTGTGCTCTGCGACATCTATCCTGCGCGTGAGGAACCCATCGAGGGCGTAACCTCACAGCTTATCTATGACAGCCTGAAAGAAGGTGTGGAGAAGGTGATGGTGAACAAGGAGGACGTGGTGGCCTATGTCGGCAGCCACGACTTCGACGTGCTCATGATCCTGGGGGCCGGCGACCTTGACAACTATGTCCCGCAGATAGCCAGGATACTTCAGGATAGAGTGAAAGAATAGGTATCGCAGAAAGAGAAAAGGATATGACGTTCAGCTGGAAAAAGACAATGGTCATAGCTCTGGACACCGTCGTGGCGGTGTATCTGCTGCTTGCCGTCACGGCCTTCAACAGGCCGGACGACAGCCGTGCCGTCTGTTCTCAGGTCAGGATAGACATCAGCGAGGACGTCGTGGAAGGGTTTCTCGACTCTGAAGAGATAAAGCGGATTCTGACGCAGAACGGAGTCTACCCGCTGGGACGGCCTCTGGACGCCGTCAGCGTGCGCAGAATAGAGGACACGCTGGAGAAAAGCCCGTTCGTGGACCGGGCCAGGTGCTACAAGACCATGGGCGGACACGTCTGCATCAGCGTCACGCAGCGTATGCCGCTCATACGCGTCAAAGCGGTTACGGGCGACGACTACTATATCGACAGCCGCGGAGGCATCATGCCGAACACACGCTATACGACCGACCTCATCGTCGCCACGGGACACATCAGCCGCCGATATGCCTCAAAGGTGCTCACGCCGTTGGCCGCATATATAGTCAAGGACAAGTTCTGGCGCAATCAGGTGGTTCAGCTGAATGTCCTTGAAGACGGCTCGGTGGAGATGGTTCCGAGAGTAGGAGACCACATCGTCTATCTTGGACGACCCTATCATGCCGGACGGAAATTGCGCCGGCTGGAAAAGTTCTACCGTTACGGACTCAACCGCGCCGGCTGGAACAAATACTCATATATCAGTCTGGAGTTTGACAACCAGATAATATGCAGGAAACGGGTGCACCGCCCTCAGGCGGCAGTAGCCATCCCGCAGGAATGAAAGAACAAGAAAAGAATCATGAACAGACAATAAGATGGCAGCAAAGGACTTTATCGTAGCAATAGAACTCGGCTCATCAAAGATGACCGGTATCGCGGGAAAGAAAAACCTCGACGGCAGCATCAACGTGCTTGCCGTGGTAAGGGAAGACTCTTCCGCTTTCATACGCAAGGGCAAGGTCTATAATATCGACCAGACAGCCCTGTGCCTCACAACTATCGTAAACAAGCTCAAGGCACAGCTCAAGACCGGAATAACACAGGTCTACGTCGGTGTGGGCGGTCAGTCCATACGCAGCGTGAGAAACGTTATTGCCCGCGATCTGCCGTCAGAGACCAAGGTGACAAACGACCTGGTCAACGAACTGATGGACATCAACCGCAACTGGAAATACTCCGACCAGGAGATTCTCGACGTCGCCGTACAGGAATACAAGGTTGACACGCAGGCACAGCTTGATCCCGTCGGCATCCAGTGCTCGCGGATAGAGGGTAATTTCCTCAATATCCTCCAACGGAAAACGTTCTACAAGAATCTCAACCAGTGTTTCGAGACGGCCGGAATCAACGTCGCCGAGATGTATCTCGCCCCGCTGGCCCTCGCCGACAGCGTGCTGACGGAGGCCGAGAAGCGCTCCGGATGCGCCCTCGTCGACATCGGCGCCGACACAACCACGGTTTCGGTCTACAGCAAGAACGTCCTGCGCCACCTTGCCGTCATTCCCCTCGGCTCTGCCAACATCACAAAGGACATCATGTCGCTGCAGATGGAGGAGCCGGACGCTGAGAAAATGAAGCTGAAATACGGCTGCGCGTACACTGATAACAATGACATAGACAACTCCCTGCATCTCTCTATCGACACAGACAGGCAGGTGGAGAGCCGCAAGTTCATCGAGATTGTGGAAAGCCGCGTGGAGGAAATAATAGAGAACGTGTGGTGTCAGGTGCCTGCCGAATATTGCGACAAGCTCCTCGGAGGCATCATCCTGACCGGCGGCGGCTCCAACATGAAGAATATTGAGCGCGCCTTCGTCAACCATACGCACATCGACAAGATACGCACGGCGAAGTTCGTGACGCATTCCATCACTTCGGGAAACAACGAAGTGAACGCCCGCAACGGCATGATGAACACCGTGCTGGGCCTGCTTGCAAAGGGCGACCTCAACTGTGCGGGTGACGAAATGGACCCCGAAGATCTCTTTGGCAGCACCAGGACGAATGCAACCGCATCCGGGGAGGCGCGCCCCAAAGCCCCGCGCAAGCCCGGAGAGATTCCTCCCGGCGTTGTTCCGACGGAGGCTGAGAAGCTGAAGCTCGAGGAAGAGGCGCGCCGCAAGAAAGAAGAGGAGGAGCGTATAGCCCGTGAGGCCGCTGAGGAGGAGGCACGCCGCCGCGAAGAGGAGCGCAAGGCCAACAGTCCGATCAACAAGTTCATCAAGTGGTCGAAGACGTGGGGAAAGAAGCTCATGGAAGAAGAGAACTGATGGCGCGGCCACTATTGTATAATAAACAAGGAGACTGTTCTTGCATAAATAAGGCATACATATATGATAATGATGTGGCCGTTATATAATTAATGTGGCAGCTGTCGTATAACAAAGTTATCCAAACAATAATGTCAATAAGAATATGGGAGACAACAATATGGGAGACAACAATATGGTGAACTTCGGTGCTCCGGAGAAGGAACACAGCATCATAAAGGTCATCGGAGTGGGCGGTGGCGGAGGAAATGCCGTCAACCACATGTACCGTGAGGGTATACACGACGTGTCGTTCGTGTTGTGCAATACCGACAATCAGGCACTCAACGACTCACCCGTGCCGGTGCATCTGCAGCTCGGCAAGGAAGGACTGGGAGCCGGAAACCGTCCCGAAAAGGCGCGTCAGGCTGCTGAGGAGAGCATTGAGGACATCAGGGCTATGCTCAACGACGGAACCCGCATGGCCTTCATCACAGCCGGAATGGGTGGCGGAACGGGAACGGGAGCAGCCCCGGTTATTGCCCGTGTGTCTAAGGAAATGGGCATACTTACGGTCGGCATCGTAACGATACCGTTCCGTTTTGAGGGAGCCAAGAAAATTGACCAGGCGCTGGATGGCGTCGAGGAAATATCAAAGCACGTCGATGCGCTGCTTGTCATCAATAACGAACGCTTGCGGGAGATATATCCCGACCTTTCGCTAATGGCCGCGTTCGGCAAGGCTGACGACACGCTGAGCGTTGCGGCTAAGTCCATTGCCGAGATAATCACTGTCCACGGAATAATCAATCTCGACTTCAACGACGTCAAGACCGTTCTTCATGACGGTGGCGTGGCAATCATGTCGACCGGCTATGGAGAGGGCGAGGACCGTGTGAAGAAGGCGATCGACGACGCGCTGAACTCGCCGTTGCTCAACGATAATGACGTGTTCAACTCCAAGAAGATACTCCTTTCCATAGCTTTCAACGAGGAGCGCGACGGCAAGGACAACTTCATGATGGAGGAAATGAACTATGTCCACGACTTCATGGACAAGTTCGGCGACTTCGAGATAAAGTGGGGTGTGGCAATAGACCCCGAGCTGGGCAAGAAAGTGAAGGTCACCATCCTCGCTACTGGTTTCGGAATACGCAACGTCGAGGGTATGCAGGACCGCATAAAGAAGCACACTCAGGAAGAGGCCAACCGTATTGCCGAGGCTCAGGAGAAGGAAGCCCAGCGCCAGGAGCGCCGCGGACTTTTCTACAAGAATGACAGCAACAGCAAGAAATACAAACGCCGTCCGCACATCTACCTCTTCAGTCCGGAAGATCTGGACAACGACGACGTCATTTCAGCCGTAGAGTCGACGCCCACATATAAGCGGACGCGCGAGATTCTGGACAATATCCACAGCCAGGCAAGCGGCGACGACATCGTTTCGGGCAAGTCGGACGACAACAGGGAGGCCATGCAGGGAACTATAAAATTCGCATAAAGCATCATGACACTATTTGAACAAGTAAGCAAAGACATCGTTGCGGCAATGAAGGCCAAGGACAAGGTAGCCCTTGAAGCCCTGCGCAACATCAAGAAAGTATTTATTGAGGCAAAGACGGCACCAGGCGCCAACGACACGCTGGAGGACGCCGCAGCGCTCAAGATTCTTCAGAAGCTGGCCAAGCAGGGCCACGATTCGGCTGCGCTCTACGCCGGACAGGGCCGTCAGGACCTCGCCGACGCCGAGCTGGCACAGGTTGCCGTCATCGAGAGCTACCTTCCAAAGCCCATGAGCGAGGCCGAGATAGAGGCCGTCGTACGTGAGATTATAGCCCGCACGGGGGCCTCCGGTGTCCGCGAGATGGGCAAGGTGATGGGGCCGGCAAGTAAGGAACTGGCAGGAAAGGCAGACGGAAAGACAATTTCGGATGTCGTAAAGCGCCTTTTGTCATAAGACGGGCAGTGAAGGGGAGTACTATCTTATAGGACAACCATAATGGCCGTAGATACTTAACATGGCTCTGGTATCTATGGCCTTTCCTTTTTGTTAATAACCAACAGAGTCATAATGATTTATAAAACGACATGAACAGGAAGTACACTCTGCTGATGCTCCTCCTTTCGGCGCTGCCCTCGGGGCTCATGGCGCAGAAGACGGACGTCAGTGTTCTCTGTCTTGACGGAACGGCATATACGCTGAAGATGTCGGAGGTGGAGAGAATCGAGATTGGTTCGGGTACGGTCGGTGTAGTTCCGGTGGCAGGCGAAAGCCGCACCTGGCAGACTACGGAGATTGACCGGATAGCCCTGACAGCCAACGGTTCCGGTATACGGGACACAAAGACCGGAGAGGCGGACATCAGATTCGGCGTCATTGGCAGCACTGTCAGTGTTGCGGGAGCGCCTGACGGAACATCCGTTGAACTCTATGATGCCGCCGGCCGTCTTGTCGGTAGCACCGTCAGCCGTGACGGAAAGGCCGCGATAGACGCCTCACGCAACGCAGCCGGAACATACATCGTAAAGGCCGGACAGAAGGCCCAGAAGTTAATAAAGAAATAAAAAAAGTCAAGTGATGATTAAGAAATTACTTTTAATGATAGTCATGGTGGCCGCAGTGGCCGCCTCGGGCATGGCCCAGGAGAACATGTATCTCATCAAAGGCAACCAGGTGATAGCCAGGTATGGTGTTGACGAAGTTGATTATGTTTCGTTCAAACTGCCTGAGGGTGTGACGGAGAAACAGATTGTCCTCAGCGCCGAGGAGACGGGCAAGAACTATTTCACATACACCGTCAAAACCCTGTCGCCCACGAAGCAGTATGCCCACTTCTTCATCCAGAAGTCGCTCGTTGACATCACCCTGCTGACATACTACGGAACGACAATGGAGAACAGCGACCCTGAGCTTGTCAACCAGTTGCTGAAGAACCAGCTCTACAACGGTTATCTCGCAGAGGGAACAAGGTCGTTCACCGTTCAGGACGGTGTGAGTGACGGATTTGCGGAATTGGAAGTGATTGCCGGTCAGGACTATGTCATCATGGTTGGCGAATATGACGCCACTGCCGACGATCTTGGCGAGGAATTCTCATATATCACCGTGACGACACAGTCTGCCGACCGCTCTGCCGGAACTGTCACTGCGAAATATGCGGGACTCAACGAAAGAGGTGAGGCCATGTTCGACTTCACTGCCAGCAGCGACATCATCAAGATATGCACGCTATATGGTACGAAGAAAAGTATCGAATCGTTCATTGACTACTATGGTTTTGACTTCACCATGTTCACATACGCCGGCCGTTTCGCTCCAGCAGATCTTATCCCCGGCGACGGAACAGGATGGCTGGTGAACGACGAAGATGACTATGTCATGTACGTGATCGGTATTGACGCCGAGGGCAATATGACGGAGACTCAGAAGGTGGAGATGCACATCGTGCCACTGAAACCGGTGGGTGTCGGACCGCAGATAAAGATTTTCAGCAAGAGCAAGAGTGACGGCAAGGTCAGCATCAACTTCGAGATAACCCCGAGCAACGTCACCGAGGCATACGTGCGTCTGATGGGCGAGAACGATTGTGAGGACCGCCTGAACGAAGGTTATACACTGCCGGAGCTTGCCGCCGGCGGCGATGCCCTCGATATCACCGGCAAAATCAATACCGATGGCGAATATACATACGTAAACAACGAGGTGCCCGAGCGCTGGAACTCACTGCTCATCATGGCCAAGAATGAAGAAGGAACAACCATTACGCGCGTAAACTTCTGGGCTGCCACGGATACGGAATGGGATATACATGAAAATCTCTCTTTCCCGGCGCGGGCAAACGCTCCCCGCAAGGCTGTCGTGAACAAGGGCAACGCCACCATGCTGACCCTCGGTAAGGGCAAGCCCGCGTTCAGAGTGATGAAATAAGCAGACCTGAACGATAGGACAAGCGAAGCGTCACGGCATAATCTTCATGCCGCAACGGCTTCGTGAATAACTCGACAGGGACATAATTCTTGTGGTTTTTTGCACCCGTCTGTTTGCGGGCAGTCACAAGAATCATGTCCCTGCTTTAGTTTAAGTCAGAATGAAGAAAGAGCGAAGACCTCTTATCTGAACAGTTCCCTCAGCACGTCGAGCGAGCGCAGTTCCGGAAATTCTGGGATATGTATGCGATAGTATTGTATGATGACCTCCACCATCCTGTTACGCTCCGTGCGCGACATGCGGAAGAGGTGCATAGTGGAGAAGTTCATGCGCATCATCAGCCCTATGAGCGCCGCTTCCTGCGGCAGGAGCACGTCGCGGTGGAGTGGGGCGGTCGTACAGAAGCATCCCGAACGCAGGTCGAAGCAGCAGCCTCTGACGTAACCGTCAAGGTTAGGGAAGAAACCGAGGAAGCGCGACAGGCGCATGAGAAAGACAAGGTGGAAGTTGGCAAAACCCTCTTCGCGGCTGTCCAGCCACTGGAGACAGTCGGAAATATAGTCGAACAGACGGCCGCCCTGCTGCTCGTCGCGTAGGGCATGGCAGAGAAATTCGGCGACGAACATGCCGATGGACAGTTTTCGGGGGTCCGTCGACAGCGCCGGCAGGGGTGTCGACAGACGCACAGCGCGCAGCTTCTGAAGCCGGGTGCGCTTGCTGATATCACATTCCGCCTCTATCAGCGATAGCGGACAGAGCATCTGACGGCGCACACTGCCGCGGCCACCGCGGCTGACAGTCGCTGTAAACGACATCCGGCCGCACTCACGCGTGAACAAATCGACAATCATACGGTTGTCGCCATATTTGACGTGGCGGAGCACCAACGCCTCGGTTTTTGTCAACATATATGCAAAGATAAGGCTTTTATGACAGAAAATGACTCTTTTTGCGCATTTTTCTCTAAAAAAATTTTGTGGAATTAAATAAAAGCGGTAACTTTGCACCCGCAAAACTAAAGCGACGGTCCCTTCGTCTATCGGTTAGGACGAGAGATTTTCATTCTCTAAAGAGGAGTTCGACTCTCCTAGGGACTACAAA
>CAMWVS010000075.1 GCA_947177775.1 uncultured Prevotella sp. | reverse complement strand
ACAGCATCTTTTCATCGGTGGCCGTGAAGTCACGTGCCGCCTGACCTGCAAGCCACCCCGTAGCCATATCAGCGATTTTCGCCGCCGGAACGAGATAGTCCATCTTTTCGGAAATGGAGGTTGAGATCTTTTGGTCGTTTATGGTGATTGAGGTCGATGTCTGCTTCGCCTTGCCGAACACATCATTCTGCGCCCATTCAAGTGTCTCCTTGTTTCGTGCCGCACCCATGAATATGTTGCCGCAGGTCGTGATAATCTTCTGCATACCCACCTTGCCGTAGTCAGCCTCCAACTGCGGAAGCTCCTGAAAACCGAGGGTCACGGCAACCTTGTTGCTTCGCGCCGTGCCGATCAGTCGGTCTATCTTGTGGAAGTACAGCGTGGGAAGCTCGTCAACGATGATACTGACAGGGATGTTGCCTTTGGAATTGACACGGGTTATCAGACGGTTAAGCACAAGAGCGTTCAGAGAGCCGATGACCTGTTCCTTTTCGGGGTCGTTGGCAATCACAAGATAGCTCGGACTCACAGGGTCGGAAATCTTCAAGTCAAAATCATCGCCGGTGAACACCCAATAGGCTTCAGGGGATACAAGACGTGCGGCATTTACGCGGAGAGTACCCACCATACCTTCAAGCTGGTCGTTGGCTTTGTTCTCGTAAGCGGACTTGAATGGAGCCATCAGCGAGGCTATCTTATCGTCCATCATCAGAATGTCGAACACCTCAGAATACTTGCGTCCGAGGAACGACAGCACATGGGGCATATCCGAAAACTCACCTGTGACAGTATCCGGCTCAACCTCGTTTCCGTTCTCGTCCTCATACCAGCAGCGGTCAATCAGAATCAGCTTACCCATACGGTCGATATAGGAGAAGCCGTTAAGGTCAACGAACATCTTGTCCTCGTCAGTAGATACATCGCGCCCGTTCTCGTTCACGAAGTCAAGCATGACCTCGCCGTTCTCGTCCAGAGCGTTGAAATCGTCCCAGTTGCGTATCACAAGCTCCAATTTCTTGCCCTCGTGCGATATATAGCGTTTCAGTTTTTTCCCTTTCAGAAAACCTGTCGGGTGGAAATTCACAAAGAAATAGATGATTGCCGCGAGGAAGTTCTCTGCCGAGTTGGTGAAGAAAGCCTCCGAGCCGCCCTTTTTCTCGCCACCGCCCTTGTTGAGCGAGGCAAGAAGCGTGGCCGCCGTCTCCGAAGCCGCCGCGAGGTCGGGAATGTATTTACGCTGGATTGGATTGATACGGTTGGAATACTCCACATCGGTAAAATTGACTATGCGGAAACCGCAGCCATTCGGCAGATTACCGTAGTGTAAATTCTTGCAATACTGATAGAAAAGCGTCTTGGCAAGCGTCGGGAATTTATAATCATATACCATCATGGCGAAGCCCTTTCGTGCGTGCTGCCTTATGAACGGATCTATGATGCCGAAAGACTTGCCGGAGCCGGGAGTACCCAACACAATCGTTCCTCGGAACGGATTGATAATGTTGATGTAGCCGTTGTGCATACGCTTTTTCCAGTAGAATATCATGGGGATATTCACTGAATAAGGGGTGTTGACCTCCTGACGGGACTGTTCAAAAGATTCATTCTCAAAATTAAACCTGTCCTCGCCGACCTTGTGGTTGTAATACTTGGCGATACCGTCAAGTCCCTGGTGTACGAGCATTGTGCCTACCACCGAGCAGAAGGCATACAGGACGCGGCTTGCAGGGAAGCCGAAGAGCGACATACCCCATGTGCCGTGATGGAAGATGAAGCACAGTCCCACGAGAGTGAGACCGGCAAGCACCGGATATACCACCATAGTCTTCAGGTTGAACTTCAACGCCTTTTTCGCTTTGGTGCCGATACATACCACACAGATGCATACAAGCTCGGCGACCTTGCACCCGGCCACGGAGTTGAACACCTTGAAGCGTCCGAGCAGGTCGAGTATGAACTGCGTCACGCGGTTGTCAGCCGTGATAGGCAGGTTCATCACAATCTCGATAATCAGGAATATATAGATACAGCTACGGAAGTAGTTATACATCTGCTGCTGTTCCTTTGTTTCTTCAAAAGCCATGAGGAAAAGGGATTAGAAAGGTATCTTGAATCCGAGCATGAGGCCGTTGCGGAACGTGTCGCCATGCAGGAAATTCACATTATTCTTCTGTATGATCGAGAACTCGCACCCGTTCTGAAACACATAGTTGTATTCAAAGCCTCCCTCGATACCGATGAAAAACTTTCTCTCCACAGCTCCGAACTGAGGGCCGAAGCGGACACGGAAGCTGCCGTTCTTGTAACGGTGCAAACGGTGTTTGTAGATTATGCCCCCGTCCCAATAATAACCTTTCCAGAACTGACCCTCGCCCGATTTCCAGTGATTGCCAATCTCGCCATAGACCTCCACGGCGTTGCCATAGGTGAACGACCTCTCGTAGCCAACAGTTGCGTTGAGAGTTGACGGGAACAGGAAGCCGGCGTTGACGGCTATCTTGTTTTCCTGAGCGGTGGCCGTGAGAGAAGCCACCGCACAGATGATTGCGAACAGTATCTTTTTCATAGTGCCGGATTATTTGTAGATATGGGGTGAATAGTTGAACGGCAGATTTTTGAGTATGTCTGAGTCGAAGCCGTCGGCGTTGAGAATGTCGTCATACTCCACGGTAAGGATTATGACACGTCCGCTTATCTGGTTCTCAGATATTTCGATGCGAAGCACCTTCTCGTCCGGGAAAGTCAGCTTGTCGAGCACAAGCACGTTGCGGTAGTTCTTTTTGAACTTCTTGGCAAGGTTCAGCGAATATACCGGCGACAGCTCCACCGTCTGAGAGTTTGTGGCCTTGACCTCCTTCTTGTCGGTGAGCTTCACGCGCACCTCGGCGATGTCGTATGCTATCTTCGTGCTGTTCTGAAGGGAATAGTCGATGAAGAAATAATCGCCTATCGAATAGATGTTGTTGACAATCGCCTTCATGCCGTTGGCTCTGGAGACCACCTGATTGTATTTTCGACCGCTGCCATATACGGCCCAGGCGTAACGTGCCATTTCCGACTGAGGCATGGATACTTCCGGATTGATGTATGAGTCCAATCCGGCGTATGGCACACGGTGGATAGAGGCGGCACGCGAGGGTGCGGTGGTATATACCACATCGTACTGTGCCAGATGCCGCTCGCCGATGAGTGTGAGAGTACCCATCAGCTCACCCTCGCGGTAGGAGGTGGGAACGGAGTCAGCTTCGATGAACGGCTTGATACGCACGATGTTGTCGGCACACTGGTTGCCGATAATCTTTGTGGTGGATAAGTCCACCATCTTGATATTCTCAGGCATGACGATATGGGTTGTCACTTCCGAGTTGACAAGGATCTTCTCTTTGGCTGTCGCCGGGATTGCGACGGCGCATAGCGCGAGGGTCGCTGCAATAATTTTATCTTTCATAATGGGTTGGTTGATTACCGTTTAATATGCTTCGTCTGAATTGATAAGGTAAACGATTGTGTTGTATTTGATTTTCGCCTTGTTCTTGCGGATATTGGCCGATACAGCGGAAGTTGCCGAGTTATACATATTCTGGAGAGCCTGCAAAGCGATGGCCTCGCCGGATATTCCGGAGCCGTAACCGCTCTCGGACTCAAAGCTGATATTCTGCTGCACTGTGCTGGCTCCCGCCTCTTTCATAAAATCGCGGAAAGCGGACTCCGGGACATAGAAGCCCTCCATGCCGTCGTTGTCGAACACCGAAAGGTTCACTTTCAGGAACTTTCCGCCTACAAGAATTGAAGTGATGGCGGCGCGGACACGCTGTTGGCCGAAGCCTGTGACAGTGCCGTACAGATATGTGCCCTTGGCAAGCCTCACATCATGTATGGTCACATCATCGAGCAACTTGAAGCGTAGCCTCGTGCCCTCGTGCGCCTTTGTTGTCTTGTCGATCATGGCACGGATAAGCGGAGCATCGACATTATCGGCCGAACTCCCCACGGTATTGAACTTGTCGGCATTTGTCTCCCTTGATTTAAGCACCAGCAAGGGTCGGTTTTTCTCACGCTCTATCTCCCGCGCCCTTGCTATGGAGTCGGCCCGGTGTTTACGCATTGTTTCCTCCGGGTCAGGCTGTCCTATGCCAAGTCCGGCCTCGATAGCTTTCTGACGCTCATAGCTGCGCTGCTGTATCGCCTCAAGGTCGCGTGCATATTCGCTGCGAGGGTCAACGGCAGGTTCATAGTCGGCAGGATTGTAGCCGTCACCGTAAGCGTATGAGTTGATATGCCGGCGCGATTCAGCAAGGGAACGCTCCAGTTCCTCCAGCTCCTGCTGCTGACGGATACGCTCAGCCTCGGCCGCGTCGAGACGGTTCAGCTCGTCCTCGGTGTAGCCGTGTTCCAGAGCCTCACGTTCCTCCTGTTCCTCGCCGAGCGCGCCAACGGCGGTAAAGGCGTCCTCGTCACCAAAGCGGCGTGACATCTCGAACATCTTGTCACCGGGAGCCTCGGCGTTGGCCTCCGGCAGAGTGGAGTTGATACGGTCTGTCGCAACGGTCTGGGTGTCATCGCCACTGCCGCCGAAAGTCTCCATAGCAAAATATATCAGCGCACACAGCGGCACGAAAATCACCGCAGGGAAGATATACTTCGGTTGTCTGAAATTAATTTTTTTCATTGTTATCGTTATGTTTGAGGGATTTTACAATCTGTTCAAGCTGCCTGTACCGGCGTATTATGCCTATTGAGTCGTCATGGCTCTTGCGTGGAATGGCGATAAGGGAGTCAAGCTCATGCTTGACCGCCTGACCGTCGCCGGTTATCTCCATGAGCCGGCGGCGTTGCGCCTCCTTGTTGGCCTGAATGGTGCGGAAGCCGCTGAAGATAGGCTCGACCTTGGCGATGGATTGCAGCTCCGGCTCCTGTGATTCCATCCGCGCCCCGGTCGCTATGATGTCGCACACGAGTATCATCAGCAGGGAGCCGACGACATAGCCGAAAGTCCGGCGAGGGTGTCGCGTGGCCCATGAATTGGCCTTTCTGATCCTGGCGGCCAGACGGTAACGTGTGCCTATGGCACCCATTTTGGGGCGGAGCCATGAGCGTATCGCGCCATGTGCTTTCCTCCGGTTGTCACTGAAAGTTTGTCTGAGGGATTTCATAAGTCAGGTTTTAATAGTCAAGGTCTTTGTTTTCAAGAGTACGCCAGTTGGTTATCATCAGTCCGTGGGGATTGTTCTGTGTACGTGGCACATTCTCCACATAGCCGGTGGTGAGCATGGTGCGTTTGAGATTGCGCGTGCGCCTCTTGATAATCTGCGTCCCGTAGTAGCTGAACTTGCGTGTATGCTCGTCGAACTGTATAGAGTCACAGATTATGGTGCAGACAGCCGAAGATGATATGATGTCGGAGTAAAAGCCGTTCTCGTCAAGTGCCTGCTTCTGCTTCAGGGCTGTGCCATCAGCCATATACATGGCCTTGCCGACAGTCCACTTGATATAGTCGTTGTCGGGAGGGAGATTGAAAAAATACTGGTGGAAGAGCTGGATATGCGCTTTCGCCTCCATGATGAAATTGGCTTCAAGTCCGGCACGCTCGGCAAGGAACGGTATGTCGCCGTCAAGAATATATATCTGCTTGCGCTCCTCGGTCACGAGCGACACGCAACGCCACACGGTGAACCCGCAGATGGCGGCGCAACCTATTATGGTTGCCATTACCGTCATCATTGCGAGCCGCGTTTTCTGTTCAAGGGATTTTATCAGCATGATAATCTTGTTAGTCGGTTAAGGGGTGTGTTTCAGATTTCTTCCTGCCTGTGCGCCGATTGAACCGGCCACATTGCGGGTCACGTTGGTAGCTTTGAGAGCCGCCGAACCGCCCATCATCGCCGCGCCCATAGCGACACTGCCTGAGGGAGAAGCGGCACCGCTGCTGACACCGCCGGGTATTAGCCATGATGAAACCTCTGGGACAAATCGTATGATATAGGCCCCGACAAGCATACCCATAGCGTACATGCAGTTGGAGCCTATGCCCTGCAAACCGAGTGCGCCTATCTGCTCCCATGAGTTGACAGCACCGTGCAACAGGTGGTTGTAGGCCACCAGATCCTCCTGAAGATTATACATCAGTATGAAGTCTATGTAGTACAGGCACATATATGTCACGAAGCCCCATAACGTGAGGGAGAGGAATTTTGACATCCATTGGCTCCATGCCGAGTTCCACGGCGGAGCGAGGGAAAGAGCGAACATTATGGGGCAGAACACAATCATTATCGCTATGAATATCCTCTGCGCCACAAGTATGCCGTAATATGACATCTGGAAAATCAGCTCTCCGACAAAGCGTATCACGTCGTTTATCCACTCGCTTACCTTTGTCTCAGCGGCCACCGCCGCACGCTGGGCGTAGTTGTTGATGGTCTCGCCGAGGTTTTCCACGTTATACACGAGTTTGTCCCACCAGTTCGCGTCCTCGCCTATGGCAGCGACCTGTTTTGCCGTGGATATTGAATCCTGCACTGCCCGGAGGCGTTCAAGATACTCTCCTTGCTTCTGGGCCACTTTCAGCTCCAGTGCCGCGACCTCCTTGTTCTTCGCCATAGCCATTGACTTAGTGGTGGCTTCCAAAGACTTGCCGGGCATCTGGAGAGCCGAGCATATCCATGAGGAAGATGATATGCACATTGATATGCCTATGATGCGGAGCAGCTTCATCACGTCCATGCCGCGCCGTCCGAGCATCATCATCCAGCACTCGTAAGAGCCTACGCACAGGGCGAGCAACAGTCCGAGCATACGGGCGAAGCTGATTGTATCGCCTAAAATCGCCACATTCGGAAACGCCTCCATCGCCACAAGCAGCTTGTCGAGGCTCTGGTCGATAGCCGGAAGCCCCATTGTGCAGAGTATTGATAATAAAGTCATATAGTTTTCAATTAGTCAGGTTAATGTTAGTAGTGGGTGGCGGCCACTGCCGCGAGGCGGGCGGTGCGCGACACCAGTTTTCCCATCTCGGTCTTTGCCTCCTCGTATGCCTGCTGACGCTTTGCGTTCTCCAGCCCGTAGCCGACACCCTGTTTATGGATATAGGCGATATTGGCGCAGATAATCTCGTTCTGCCGTGACAGCTCGTCAACCTGATACTTCATCTTCCCCTTGCTCTTGTTAAGGCAATAGAGAAGCCCGTCGGCGATACAGTCCTGCATACGGCTGAACTCGTCCTTGTAGATCGAATAGGTGACATCGACAGCCCGGTCAGCCTCGCGTGCCAGTTCCTCCTTGTAGAGAGATTCGACGTATGCACGCTCTTTCTCCACTTTCGATAGTTTCTGCCGCTGGGTCTCTTCCGCCGTTACACGCACGGGCATGATGCGTTTGACATTCGATTTCTCCTCCTTGAAGCGGACGCGGTAGCCGGATTTGAAGCCGGCCCACTTCCAGTACATTTCCGCGCCGGAATAATTCTTGTGCAGGAAATAATAGTACCAGTCGGGAGCGAAGTCCCACGGCCCGTTCTCCATCGAGAGCCATTGCTTCTCCTTCTGGTCGTCATGGATTTTGGGTGTCTTGGCCGACACTGCCGCCGGGACTGCCGCGATGAGCAGGGCGAGCGATAATGCGGTGATAGTTCTGAATTTCATGATCGGTATATGTTTATTGGTTCCACTTGTTGATTACCGCTCCCACGATCTCGTCCTTGACATCGGAGGTTAGTATCTCCCAGATGTAGTCAGGCTTCCAGCCGCAGTTTGTCATGAGGTAGCACCACAGGTTGGCGTTGTCGATAATCCGCCGGGCGTTCTCTATGGTGTCCTTCAGCGACATGACAAGATTCATCTTCTCATCCATCGAGGCTTTCATGAGGTTTATGCCGGAGGCGGCCACGGTAGCGTATAGTTTCTGGGCGTGCTTTATCTCGCGTGCTATGGCAAGGTTGGCGTCGGCATAGTACCACGCGACAAAAGGCTTCTTGGTCACATACTTGTAGGTGTTTACCGTAAAGTCCTTGTATTCCTTTGTCAGCAGATAGAGTGAGCTGGCGGTCGAGGATATGGCTGCGGCGAGTACCACGTATGAGTAAGCGTTGTTGAGCTTGGTGTCGAGCGTCGAGCGTACATCATTGAACTTCTCCGCCCCTTTGGTGACAAGCGATTGCTCCCCGAAGCTCGTGGCTATGCGTGCCAACGCCTGGTCTTCATCTTTCTTGACAGCCTTGTGCAGAGCCATAAGTGCCTCGAATGTCGGCAGGTCTTTCGGGAAGTCGAAGGCGAATGACTTGAAGGGAAGAAGCAGAGCCACAAGAACGAGAGTTGTAAGTTTCCGTATCATCATGGCTCCGTCATTTTATAATCCGCAGTCCGTTCCAGTTGAGTATCAGCATACCGACCTGATTCTGCATGACTTTCATGTTGGCCCAGCCCTCCGGGTCTATGGCGAAAAACAGGTCATCTTTTGTGGCGTACTGAGCCATAGCCATCATAGCCTGAACCTTGTAGCGGATTTCAAGAAGGTCGGTGTATATCCTGTTGGCTACCGTCAGGCGGTCATAGCGGTCAAGGAGATTGTATCCGTCGCTCTTAGTCGCGGCGGTAGCCTGGCCTTTGAGGGGATTCTGAACCTTGCCGTTGTTGACTATGTTGATGAAGTCGGCCACAAGCTGCTGCGTCTGGGCTGTGAGGTTGCCGAGTTCGTTAAGGCATAGAGCCTTGTTGGTGAACTTGGCTTTGCTTACGGTCTTTACCAGTTCCGGCACGCTCTTGACTATGTCGAAGGCGCACAGTCCTATCTCCACATAATATTTGCTCTCGGTGCCGAAGCCTGAGATATTCTCCATAGTCACCTTGTAGAGTTCGGTGATGGTAGCCATGCTCACGGTGTATTGCTCCAGCTTGTTCTGCTTGGCGGATATGGAGTCGAGTCTCTTGTTGTGCTGATCCTCGATGGCTTTCTGCGATGCGAGATTGGTTGTAACCGCTTTCAGGCAGTACGGGTCAATCACCACTTTCCATGCCGAGGCAGTGCCGAAAAAGCACGCCACGCAGATAATCAGCATGATATTACGCAAGGCATACTGTGAATTATGTATTGGATTTACCATAGCGACATTACTTTCTGTTGTTGGTTGACCTTACGGGCAAAATCAAGATATTTGGATATTCCGGCTCTCTTGCGGTCGGCCTCGATATTGGTTATCGCCTCCTGCATGGTGCCGTAATGACGGAGATATATTTTCAGAGCCTCTTTCTCGGCCCGCTCGGTGGTGTAGGCCCAGTAACACTCCGGCGGCTCCTCGACGCCATAGACATCGGAGTTCTGGCCGCGGCATATCCACACCTCTTTGAAGTAGTTGCGTCCCTCTTTGTTATTGAGGGCGTTGACTGTGAATATCTGCTGCTTCTGAATAGGTGTCAGTCCGAGTATGGCCGCTATGTCGTTGTACCTGTCCTTGAATTTCGACTGGTCGAGCAATATCTTCACATCGGAGTTGTTGATTATCGCCTCCTTTACGATGGGAGAGTCTATAACATCGTTAAGCTCCTGCGTCACCACACCGGCTATGCCGTGGAATTTGCGGACGGTCTTATACAGGAACTTGATGTACTCCGCCATTGTGGGCGAGGCTATCGCTTTCCATGCCTCCTCGATTATCAGGGCCTTGCGTCCTTTCTTGATACGCATTTTCTGGAGAAACACGTCCATGATTATCAGCACGATGATCGGGAAAAGCACGGGGTCATCCTTTATCTTGTCAATCTCAAAGACAATGAAACGCTCGTCGAAAAGATTGGTGTCAAGGTCGGAGTTGAGCGTCACCTCCAGCTCTCCACCACGGTAGAACTGTTTGAGGATAGCGGCGAAGTCGCGTATGTCGAAATGTATCTTCTCCAGCGATGTGATCTGCGGTATCCGTTCAAGGGCGAACTCGTAGTAGGTGTTGAAGGAGAGCGACGGTACTTTGAGGCGGCGTTTCTGCTCCTCCATGTGGTCTATCTGCTTGTCAATCTTCATCAGCATCGAGGTCTCGTGCAGCTCTTTCTTATACACCTCAATCTTTGAGGCAGCTTTCTCTTTCTCCGCCTCGGTAGTGGCGCGGTCAACAATCATGGCCCGCAGTGCCCGGCACTGGCGGATAATCTTGTTGCGCCGTTCCTCCGAAGGGAGTATGAGTGCGCGGACGGTTGTCTTTGTCTCCGGCTCAGGGGAGTTTATCTGTTCCTCGATGTCACGCATATCGGTGGCGAACTTCTCGTAGTCGTCCTCCATTTTGGCCGCTACAAGCAATTTCTGGCGCAAGCCCTCACGCTCGGTGTCTGAGAATGAGGTGAACGGATTGAAATATGCCTCGTAATATTCCACGATGGTCTGGTTGACAAGCATATCCTCAATTTTTGAGGGAGCCTCGTTGCCTTTGAAAATCAGGAATATCAGCGATTTGAGAAAATTCTTCTTCTCCCCGAAGTTCTGCTCGTATTCCTCGCGTGTCACCTTAAACGGGTTCATGGAGATAGGCTTCTCCTTTGAGTATGAGATGTATGTGCCGCCGAAATAGCCGCAAATGCCCTCGTAGGAGTCGCCGGTATCGACCATCACGACATCGGTATTCTGCTCCAGCAACTGTCTTACCACACTGTTCATGTGGAAGGATTTGCCGCTGCCGCTTGGCCCGATGCAGAAGAAGTTGGCGTTATCGGTCATCTTCACCTTGCCCTCCTTGCCGGTTATGTCTATACACACCGGGAGTCCCTGGCGGTCGGTGTAGAATGTGGTGAGAGGCGTGTCCTCGCACCCTTTGAGGTGTTCCTTGAAGAAAAGGCAGAGTGCCGAGTCCGACAACGTGAGGAACAGGTCATAGTCGGGATTGAAGCCGTAGGCGCAGCCCGGAAAGGAGTTGATGAACAGCTCCAGCTGGTTGTAGGCTGTGCGCGACGGCATTATGCCGCACTCGTAAAGTTTGGTCTCAAGAAACGATGTGACCGGTGTAACCTTGTCGGGAGGACAGCTCACGATGATGTTGAAGTTGGTGTTGACAAGAAGGGAGGAGTCAACGGCGAGGATGTTGAGAACTTCCTCGATGTCGGCTTTCGCTATCTTGTTGCTCGGATCGGGCATGGAGCCGTGACGCTTCGCCTTTCCTTGCAGTTTTCGGAGCAGCTTCCGCTGGCCCGGTATCTGCACCACCTGATTGAACACCACGCAGTCGGCGTGGGGCACTTCGGCAAGGAAAGAGAACACATCGGTAGCCACGGGATAGCCGTTGACACTCATCTCGGTATATGGCTTCACTACCGAGGGTAGATTTATCTCGTCAATATCCACAAGGGGATATGAGCGGATAATGCGGTTGCCTGTCCGCAGGTATTCGTCCGAAGCCTTGAAATTTGTCATGGAGAATGGGCCGTGCTGGAAATGGAACGCCATGAAGCGGTGCAGGTACTCGTTGACCTCAGGCTTCGTCAGCTTGCGGTGGCTTATTCCTTTCTCGGTGAGAATATCGTCAACTTTTGCGACCTTTGAATGGAAGTCGAGCCATTTCTTGGGGTCGTATTGCACGAACTGTCCGCGCTGCGCCTCCTGTGTCACTATAATATAGGTGGTGATTTCAGTGAACTCACGGCCCTCGAAGTAATTGAAATAGCTCCGGGTCAGGAACTCGGCGTCTTCGGGCACGTCGCGGTGGTAACGCTGTCGGCAGAATATGTCCTGCTTCTGCAAGGCATAGCCCTCGCCGAGCGTCTGGACGATATTAGCCAGCACGTCCTGAAAAACCATGTACCGCTCAGAGTCGGTACACAGCCGGAGAACAGGGTTTGTCATTTCAAAGATGACAGAGGGGGCCCCCTTTGCGTCGAACAGCACGACATTACCGTCCGTTTCCTCCAACTGGGCGTATATCCCGTCGAAGACTTTTTTATTTTCCTTTGCCATTCAATGCTTGAATAAATTGTGATAAATAAAGATTCCACGGTCTTTCCGCTTGTTGTGCAGTCCGCCGCGCTGCTTGACATATATTGTCACCAGTCCTGCGGCGGCCATTACAAGCATGGCGATAAACCCCGCGAGCTTTCCCAATGCTATGGAGAACACTATGAACCCTACGAAGGACACTCCTATGGCGGCAGCCGCCAATGTCAGGAAACGTCCGCGTATTCCCATGAACTCCAATGGTTTCTGTAACCCTTTGTAAACCGGATAGCCGTCGTTGTATATCGCCATGACTGTATGGTTCTGCGGTTGCTTACTTGAAGAAGAGCGGAAGAGCCTCGCTCAGTGCGATGAAGGCGATACAGCCGCCGATGGTGAGCATGATGGTCTTCTTGACATCCTG
>CAMWVS010000074.1 GCA_947177775.1 uncultured Prevotella sp. | reverse complement strand
CGACTCTCCCCCCCCAAAAAAAGGAGGGTGCCTACGGGAGGAAACGTCTCTCCACCACCTCATGGGGGTAAGGGAAAGAAGGCTGTAGGCCTTTTTGTTTATAAATGGTTATTGCTTAACAAATCTATTCTCACTTCTCATTCCTCAGACAATCGCCCTTCATCCCGTTGGTGCCCTCCTACCCGTGGAGGACCGGGCTGGGACCTCTCACTTCGTCAGCTCGTCAAAGTCAACCGTCAGGTCGTGTCCGCGCTGCCAGTCGTGCAGCGTCGATTTCTGCAGCGTATAGTAATCGTTCCAGAATGTTTTCAGCTGACTGATATACTGAGCCTTGGCCGACTCCATCTCCTGCTGCGCCGTGTTGAGGTCCGTGACCGATATGGCCCCTGCCTCATACCGCCGGCGGGTAATCTCATAACGCTCCTCGGCTATGTCCTGCGCACGCAGGGCGTTGCGGCACTGCTGCGGCTGTGCGTTGAACTGAGTCACCTTCTTTCTCAGGTCCTCCATGTAGTCCTGGTGCGTCTGTTCCACCTTCGTGCGCATCATGTCGAGCCGTGCCTGAGCCATTCTCACCTTGCCGCGGCTCACTCCCCAGTCGAAAATGGGCAGCGACAGCGACAGACCGACAATCTCGTTGTCCCTCAGCCGGCTGTATGCCGCATCCATTGTCTGGCCCGTCTGCGTGAATCCCAGCTCGCTGCTGAGCGTCATCTGTATGCCGCGCGACGATTTGGCCTGCGCAAGCTCCTTCTTGGCCTGGAGCATCTGCAGTTGCTGTTCGAGAGAATGGGACGAGTTCGTGATGGCCTTCTGCAGCACCTCGTCCACACCGACCGTAATGTCCGGCACAGTGTAAGGCGTCACAAGCTCTGCCCCCGAATAGTCGCTGACGCGCAGGAATGAGAACAGCCCGTACATGGCGTCGTCAAGCGCCAGCCGGTTCTGCGTCACGGCCATGCGGGCGTTGAGCAGCGACAGCTCCATCTGCAGCACCTCGCTCTTCGTCGTCGTGGTCAGCGCGAGCCGCTTCTGCGCCACCTCGTACAGCCGTTCGCGGTCGCTGACCGTCCTCACGCTCTGACGGTAGTCCGACTGCGCCGCCAGAACGTTGAAGAACAGCTGCGTCACCTTTATCGTTATGTCCTCCAGCGCGGCGATGTATGTCCGTTCCGCTATCCGATATTCCACGGGTGCCGTCTTTTTCTCCCATTTCAGCGTGTTGAACGAACGCAGCGGCTGGGTGTAGCTGATGCGCAGCGGCTGGGAGTTGTACGTCTTCTCGTTGTACGTGAACTGGTCCAGCCTGTAGAGATACGACTGCAGCGACACCTTGCCGCCCGTGGCCGCTATCTGCTGGTCGACGGAAAGCGTCATCGAGTTCGTCATCGTGTTGTTGTTGACGAGATTGACACGTCCCGTCTCAGGGTCGCGCGCCTCGACCACCGAGTGATTGAAACCTCCCAGCTTGCCGCCGATGTTCACCGAGGGCAGCAGCTGAGCCTTGAACGAACGATACTGCCAGTAGCTGCTCATATAGGAATAGCGCGCTATCTGGGCGTCGAGACTGTTCTCCCGGGCTATCGTTATCGCGTCGGCCAGCGTCAGCCGTTGAGCATGGCTACCTGTGAATGACAGGACGTTGCTCATAAAAACCGTTAAGAATATCTTCCAGTTCCTTTTCATCTTTATCTCTAATTTCTTTACCCACTATTTCTTTAAAAACCTTCTTCGCCTCTTCCTGCATGTCCTTCGTCGCCTTCGATTCCACCTTCGGCCGCATCACGTAAATCCGTCTCGCCGTCTCTTTGGCTTCCGTCAGCCGACCGTTTTCCTCATAGAGTTTCATGAGCTGATAGAGCGGATAGATCCGGTTCGGCATGACGGCGAAGGCCCTCTCATAAAAATGCTCAGCCAGAAAAGTGCGGGACATGTCCCTGTAGTTATTGCCTGTCAGCACATAGAACATAGGGTCGGCACTGCACAGCATGCCCCGCCGGAGAATGTCGTTGCTGTCGCTATACCGTCCGGCCTCACGGAGCATCTGGCCGAATTCAAAGAGAAATTCGGCGTTGTCGCCCTCCAACGGCAGCAGTCCGTAATAGTCTTCGATGAACGCCTCGCTTTTCAGTCCTCTGTAGACGTCGTATTCGCGGTCCGCCTCGTCGCTTTCCTTTATCAGCCCGTATGTCTGTCGTCCGGCGAAAGCGAGCACGACGGCCATTGCCACAGTCATTTTTCTCTTCATCCCTGTCAGAACCTTTCCTCCCGCCGTCTCGCCCCATGCCACCGTCATCACGGCGATTATCTTATATGGCAGGAGGTCAAAGGGATAGGAGAACATCGAGAACGTCAGCAGCGCGACCATGCCGTAGAACAGCGGGCGGCAGCTCCGGCGTAGCGATCCCATCGCCGCCACACAGAGCGCCACGCCGAAAGCCGCTCCCGCGACGCCCTGCTCTACGAGCGTCTTCAGCAGTATGTTATAGGCGTTGTCGGTCACTCCGGCCGACGCCAGATAGATGTCGCTATCGGGAATATGCTCTATGCCCTTGGCGACGGCATGGCAGAAACCGCCGACGCCAACGCCTGTCCACGGGCTGGAGGTCCATGTGATCAGCGAGGCCACCCAGATTATCATCCGGCCGTTGGCAGAACCCAGTTTAACGAGATAGAACGCGATACCGGCCACCGCCAGCAGTCCCCAGACCAAATATCTATAGTTCCAATACCATTTCCGGTACGCCCAAAGACAAACAACGCCGATGCCCACGTATGCCGCACGGCTCCACGTGGCGGGAAGGACGGCGGCCATTATCAGAACAGAGGCCAGCAGGACGTCCTTCAGTCTTATCTTCTCCACCACCGCTGCCATCCAGCAGGGCACAAACGTCGGAACCCTGCCGGCAAGACTTCTGTTCCCCGCCTCTCCCATTGCCGTCAGGCCGACGGCCAGCCCCATCATCAGATAGGCCGAATAAGGCCCGGGATTGAGGAAATTTCCCGTAAGAAGATACTGCGTGTGACGGCTCGTGCCGTTCACCATCTGCTCCATGCCCATCACGGCCTCATAGCAGCCGCCGACAATGACACTGGCGATAATCATCCACGCCGGCATGCCCGCCACGACGAACATCTGTCTCAGCGCGAAGTAGAGCAGAAACATGACGGTCGCATGGAGATATTCCGACCGGCAGGAATAGGTGTCTCCCGTCCACACCATGACGGTGTAGACCGCGAACCACGCAAAGACCACAACGTCCGTAACCGTGATTTTCATCTTCCCGGCTACAGCGAGAAGCATCACCGCTCCCGTCAGAAGCAGCACGCCGGTCCAATCAGCCACCAATATCTCCGCCCCTGCCCACCGTCTTTCCACGGGCAGGAGGGTCAGGTATATCAGCAGCAGTACGACGACACATCCAACCGTCCTGCTGATAACCCTCAATGTTTGAAACCATTTACTCATATATATATTTTTTATTTTTATTGTCTACGCCATTTAATAACTACTCTGCTATCGTGACATGTATTGCATGTTCATTATCACTGTGGGTCGTGCGGCTTAAATTCAGAAATTTGATTACGGAGCCTATCCATGATTGGAAAGTGAAGCATACCTTAACTCTAAGGACATATTTTTCGCCATATAGCCATTTTTTTGACACACTCCAGTGATATACTATACCGTATGTCTGGAAACAGAACCTTGATATATTTATTCATCATCTGTTCTACTTCAGATAATACTTAATGATATAGTAGTTTGCCTCTTCCGAACGTCTCGCCAAAATCTCCTTTGATTTCTCATCCAGCAAATCCGTGTCGACATATTGTTCCAAATATGATTCGGTCACGCAAGCATATAGAATCCCATTGTTGAAGGCCTCAAAAACAGGAATATTTATCTTTTCATACTGATACTTCAAATATCGCTCTTTTGCGTTGTCCAAATCCACAATATACGTCTTGGCATCTGCCATTGTACTACCGCTCCTCACCAGTGACACAATCCTGTTGCCACTTTTAAAAGTTCTGAGAGCCAACGTTTTTTTGCAATTATTAGAAAGAAAATCTTTCAATTGATGTTCATCTGAGAAATGAGAATAGTCACTTTCTTTCAACATCTTGTCTCCTAAATCGAAACTCACGCATTTTTTTAACTCATAATTGTTCAAATCAATGTCGTAGAACGAATAGTTCATACATGGGAAAGCAATGAAGTTTCCATCACTCACACACTGTACCTGCATCGTTATGAACGGGCAGTCCTTTTCATATTTGGCTTTATGGACAATCTTGTTTTCTTTTGAATCATAAATGTAAATATACGATTCCTTGTCATTCATGGCCAACGGACTTAACAGAATATGTTCATGGCTGCTCAGGTCATAAACGTAATTAAACATCTGAAGTTTCGCTTCTTTATCTGAATATTTTGACCTGCCGACGTAATTGAACTTTCTATCATAAAACATAATTCCGAACGGCGTCAACACTTCAACATTGCCCGAATATTTATTATACGTGGCCCCCAACAATATTGGATATTCCTTGTTACCGTTGCCTATCCTCTTGGAAGAGTTTGATATGAAATTACCATCGCTGTCAAACAAGTAAAGAATACGGCTCTTGGTTGTGAAAAGATAGACACTGTCTGAAACGAACAGTCTGCGATAGCCGGCCATATACGCTCCATCAACATTTGACAGCTCTATTATCTCTTGCTTGGCGATAATATCCTTATAGTCGTCTATCGCCTCCGCGTTATCCAGATTAACACATACCGCTTCTTGTGTTTCTCCATTCGGTTTACATGAAAAAAGAACAGTTACAATCGTTATTATATAAAAAGAGATATTTGTTATTTTCATTATTATTGATGTTTTAAAGTGATGATATTATCAGATATATTTGTATAATCTGACAATATCATCACTGAAGTTAGTTTTTCATTTCATCTTTGTTTTCTTGCCATAACATAGCTCAAATGAACTGAGTAGTGTCTATTCGACAAAACGAAAACATTGATAAACACTGTTTCTTGAAAGTCTTAGCAGGGACTCGAACAAGATACAGCTGTCAGTTTCTTGTAATGTCGCACTATCGGTAATCTGTATGAGACCAGCCCAGTCGCTAAAATCAGACTTCAGAAGATTAAAGACTTTGGTATTTGTTTTCGTTTTGTCGCATGATAAAATCACGCTGGAAATAAATGTGGCAAAAAGTATTATTTTTATAGATGTTCTCATTATTTATTTTTTTTATTAATTTTGCCTACTCTCTTACAGATTTTCGGCATCCTCTGTCTCATTCTTTATATCGCGATTAAAAGAAAGTTTTCATCAAACTTAATGGACATAACAAAATTTTCTTCAATTATGCCATGGCGAAAAACGTAGAATTGAATCATATTTCATTTACTTTCGCGTGGCGGTATTATCTTTGCCACGACCCCTATTATATATTCCTCCGGCACGAAGCCCCAATAGCGGGAGTCGAACGAGTCGAGCGAATAGTCGCCGCAGATGTGATAGTAGTTATGGCGGAACCGGTGGGTCGTCAGACGGCGGCCGTTGGCAAAAACGGCCATGTTGTCCCAGTCGTATGTAATCTTTGCGCCCGTTTCCCATTCCAATATCCTGCGGTAGAGAGTTGCTTCGCGTGGCGTAACGGTGATGATGTCTCCACGCCGCGGAACGTATAGCGGCCCCCAGTTCTGGATGTTCCATCCGAAATGGCGGTCATGGCGCGGCGCAACGTCGTAGACCTTATATCTCCTCAACATCTCTTCGGTCTTGCCCTCCAACTGCCGTTGCCGCTGTTCACATCCCAACAGACCTTCATAATTGTTGTTATACAGGTGACCGTTCACGGCCGTCAGGGTGTCGCCCGGCAGTCCCGTTATGCGCTTGCAATAAACATGGTTTATCACAAACGATATTTTGTCGCCATGAAGAGGGAAGTTGAACACTACGATGTCGTTGTGGTGAAGCCCTCTCGTTCCTTTCAGCCTTAGGGAATGCAGCTCATTTCCGTTGCGCTTGAAATTTATGGCGGTGTAGAGGCGCGGACCAGCCGTCAGTTTGTTGACGATGACCTTGCTGCCCGGCGTGATAGTGGGAGTCATCGACGAAGACGGAACGGTGAAGTAGTCGAAGAGGAATATCTTCATGAGCAGCCATGCGACGTAAATGGCAGGCACGAGCAGTACATAACAGGCCCATTTCAGGATTTTCTTTATCATAGCGTTTCCGTTTTTTCTTGTTCCGTCTTGACCGTCAGATAGAGATTGGCGGCAGCCGTCAGCAGAAGCACCACACTCTTGACAAATGATGATACTGGCGTGAAGTGGATCAGCTCGCCGAAACAACCACATGTCTCGATGCTCCCCATTATGGTGGGGAAAAAGAGGTTGGTGGCCGTGAGATAGACAAAGAAGAACAGCATCCCGCAGAACGCGATTCCTGTGGGGAGCGCCAGCCGGCGCCACAACGCGGCGACGCCGACGGCAATCTCCACAGCACAGACCGCGATGGCAATTTCAAAGGAAAAGCCATGCAGCCATTCGCCGACGTATGCGTCACCGTACATCTGTACCTCCTGCTCAAAAGCGCGTATAGCGGCGGCTTTGAGCGTACCTGACAGGATGAAACAGACGGCCAGCAGGAGCCTTATTATATTGTTGATTGTGTTGATGTTCATTGTTTCGTCGGTTTTTGGGTCATTGTCCTGCGGAATCCATGTTTCCATGGATGATTGATGAGATGGGCGAAGCGGGAGCCGCGACCTGACGTGTAGAGCAGCGCCATTCCGTCACTGTTGTATGGATTTGCGGTAGAAGTCAGGACTACTTCGTCCTCCTTGACGTACGGTTTTGTCTTTATCACTTCTTTTGCAAACGTCCTGACGTTGTGACAGCCGAAATCTTCACCGATGAGAAAAACGTTCTTCTCCGTCAGCATGCGGCGCGTAACCCTCGTGTCGGGAACGAGCGGCATGCGGGCCGTTGCCGTGTCCTTGTCCAACGGGAGTCGGGCATAGAGATAGTCCTCATATTCCTTGCGCATGTCTGCGAGCAGCTGACGATAGGCGGCAGACGTGTCGGCGGCGTTATAGACATAGATGAAAGGCCGGCGGTAGAAGTCGGCCACGGTGGTGTCGTTCACGGGAAATCTGTATTTCACGTGTGTCCGCCCTTCCCGGCTCTTGTCCTTGAAGAACTCACACGCATCGCGGCCGACAAGAAGTCTGTGATAACCGCGATAGCCCTGTCCCGAGTTTCGTCGCAACGTCAGCCGATAGGGAATGGTAAACTTGTCACAGTCCGTCAGGAGGTCAGCATATACGCTGACAGGACTGTGCGTGTCCACCGGGTCGCCGTAGATGAGCAGCGGAGTGTTGCGCAGGTTTCTCAGCATGGTTTCCGGTGCACACGCCTTATTGACATTCTCCTCGTCATTACGTCTGTAAACCGGAGCATAAAGCGCGATGGCGGCAAACATGTCGGGATTGAGAGCGGCAAAACGCAGTGCCCTGTAGCCTCCGCTGCAGTTGGCATGAAGGTAAATCCTGTCCGGATCAATGTTGTAGTGTTCCTGAGCGTCGGCGACGGCAAGCCGCATTTCTGCCTCGGCGAAAGGTGTCAGGTCTTCGTTGAGCATCATTCTTGCTTCCGGCATTATCACGAAACAGCCGTACCTGTCGGCCACGGCCTGAAGGTCGTTGACCACATACTGATGGGAAATCTGCGGACTGAAGAACAGATGGTAGCGTTTTTCGCTACACGGGCGCATGACGACCACAAGCGGATATTTCCGGTTACGGTCCGTGTGGTTTGGACTGACGAGGACGTATCTCTGAAGACATCCGTCAAGTTTGGAACGGTAGGTCAGATATCTGAAGTTATATTCGTTGGCGTCGTTTCCGTAAGTGCCGTCAAGATGAGCGAAGACGTGTTCGAGCTGATAGGCCAGCCATGGCATCTTGAACGGAAACCAGCGGTCTTCCCTCATTTTCCCCGTGACGGTTCCCAGCTTCCATACGCGATAGAGCAGCTGATCAATCTCGTCTGACCGCGGATGACCCTTGGCCAGCGAATCGCGCATGGCCATGAAACGGGCTTCAACATCCTCAATGGCGTAGGTCATCACCGGTTGGCGCACGGTGTCACCGGCGATGACCATGCTGCAGATGTAGGCCCGGTTGGCCTGCAAGTCAGGAACATGATACGTCATGACACCTTTCCTGAGCACCGTCTCCGAAGTCATGTTCCCGTTGACATCATTAAAAAAGAGTTTTATATCGTTGGTTGTGATGGTCTGATGATCGTCCGTCAGCGTGATGCTGTCATTGCTGATGACGGGAAAGATGATGTTTCCCGTATGTTCCTCGGCGTAGAGCGATGCGATTCCGTTGCTGTCGTAGAGCGTTGCCTCATACCAGTATTTACCGCTCGCGCCCTGCGCCCTTACCAGCAGGGTGTTGTCTCCGGCTTTGAGGCGGACGGGATAGATGTTCATGCCGGAGATGTCCATCCGGGTCAGCGAATCGCCGTTTACGAATCCGCTCCATTTCATTCTGGTATCGACGTGCAGAAACATATCTTTCGCTCTATCGGCCTTTATCGTGCATGAAAGATAAGTCACCGTTCTTTCGAGTATTTTCGTGGTGTCCGTGATTCCGAGACCGAACACCTCCCTCAAATCCAGCTGTCCATATCGGGGATGGTACGCTCCGTTGTGCCACAACTTTATCGCCGTGTCCTGCCGTTCCGCCGGCAGAGAAAAACTGCGGTTGACGGCGAAATCACTCATCGCCACGGAATCCTCCGTCAACGTGAAAGGCCCGGCGACATTCCAGTCTTCGAGATAAATCTCCGTTATCTCGTCCCCACCTGCGTAATAAACCGCCGTAACTGACGGTTTGTTACAGGCATGGAGCAGAGGCAGCAACATGAGGATGAGTGTTGCAGTAAGGATATTATGCCTTATGGTATAGATTTGTATCATGATGGATAATTTATTGTATTTTTATTATCAACAAAACTAATTTATTGTAATTTCAATTTCTCAAGAAACTCTATATACAGATTCTCAATATCCAGATTTTTCGTAGGGTCTCCAATGAACACAATCCTATTATCTTCATTAAGAACGAAACAACGATATTTACGACTTTGATGGATAAACGGATTGTCTTGTGAGAATTTGCCCTCGGAATCTATATATATAGGATATAACAACCGGCTATCTAAATAATTAGATTTGAATTTTTCTTCGCCTCCATTAAGTGGAGAAAATATGAAATAATAATCCATGCCAACTCCCGAAGCTTTTGTTTTAGAAATAATACTATTCCATATTGTTAGTCGTTTCAGTTCACAACTGGAACATTGCAAGGAATCATGATATATAATGAATTTATAGTTGTTATTTTTATTTTCCGAATCATATTGAATATTCCTTTTTGGTGTTAGGCTTGTCAACTTTTCCATGGGAATGGTTACTTTCACAGATTTGATGAACTTATATTCTTCTTCTATTTTTCTTTGTTGAAGAATCGAGATCATGTGTATCAATGCAAGCATGATACACATGATAATACCGATAAACGCTACTTTAGAGTGCATTTTAAAATTATTGGATTGTTGTTTTGGGCCAACAGTTCAAATTTTCTAATGTCGTCATCGCTAATACTTTCGCCTTTATATTGATGATTGCCATCCAATTGCTTCTTAATTTCTTTAAGATTGTCAGTAAAAGTGGCAAATACAGAAGGCTCTATCACAAAATAGCATTTTCCACTATTAACAGCCACAGGGACAACTGTTGCAGTGTTCATTAATCCGCCGGATTCATCTATTATCTTAATTCCACAAAGATCATGCCGTAGATTAAATCCCGCATAAACCTTATTACCGTATTCTTTTTTCTCCTTGATGCACAGATAGAGGCAATCCATTGATAGTGTAGTAATGATGTATTTGGATGTTTCAAAAAAATTATTGCAATAAGTTATATTGTTATTTGTGTGAATCATTTTGTGAAACTTGTCTTTGTCATATCCGAACCAATCATCAGGAATACCATTCTTTCCAAATGAAAGATGATAACGCGGAACCAGTGAATCATTTCGGAACTCAAATATGTTCGAAGAATATTCTGTGTGACACAAAACATGTCCATCACATTTTGAGAATACTTTATTATAGGCTTTTTGAAAGCCCGTGATGGTGTTATATTCATTAAATTCTTTCCGTATTTTTCCTTTTCTATCTACTAAAAAGAACTTTAATGCATTCGTATTATCCTTTATCTCATGAGAATTACATATAACCAAATTGTCATTGTCAAGGACTTCCAACTTACCATACCACAAATCTGACTCTGTTTTATCTACGAGATTTCCATTAATGTCATAATATAGTAGAGCCTTTTTAAAATTATCCCAAATTATGACCTGCTTATGAAAAGAATCGTATGCCATATCCGTTGGCTTTACGTATTCATTTTTTTGATGTCCTCTTTCTCCTATTTTGTTCATATAATGTCCATCACGATCATATCGCATCACTATACCATTCCTTTCGTCAAAGACAATCATGTCTCCATCTTCCGTAAATTCCAATTTGTCAATCATCCCCACAGCTGAATAAGAATTGGTTTCCAATGGAATATATTCCACATCAGAAAACACACTGGAACAAGCAATAATGGTTGAATCCTTAAGTGCAGGAATATCTATGACCGTAGAACCGTCAATGATTTCACTATCCGCATAATAAGTAGTTCGTTTGTCTGTACATGAACTTACAGCACAGAACAAACAGCAGAATAAAAATAACGATGTAAGTTTCATAATTGTTTTATATTTATGTCATTATTAATCTTTTATACAGTCTTCATCACTATCACAATGCTCCAATTCGCCCTTTTCTTCATCATACACACAAGTAGTTTTATGTCCCTTATATGTTTTTTTTGTTGTTTTACCTCCAGTCTCTCCACTAATGGTAGCACTTGCAACACCTTTATACCCAACAGTTACCTCAGCACCTATACTACCGGAAGTTTCTGTTTCCTCTATAATACATTCCACCGTTTTCTTTATCCACGTTTTTTGATTATAATACTCTATGGGACGAGTTATATTGTTCAACCAACCACGAATATCAATGTTACTTAAAGCTTCCACGTCTTCCAAAAGTAACAATTCTGCATTGTTGGTATTGACATTATATGTAGAATAGGTTTTCCAACTGCCAAACACAGCAGCGCTAATGCAAACTACGGATAGTGTTGCTTTAATCAATTTCTTTTTCATAAATATGTATTTTTTAGATTAAAATTTTGCCGACACTTTGATTTTGGTAGCCGGCTTCACCATCATATTTCTAAACGTTTATAAATATATTCGTCATCAAGACATTAGTCTCCTTTCACCATGAGTCCAAACCACACAACCGTTATAAAACGATTATTAATGTAATCAAATTGCGGGTAGAATATGTGTACCGGAAAAGAAAAATAATCCGGTACACATTGCAGAAATCATGGTATCAGTCTACTAAACAATTATTCTACAGAAAAACTACAATACAACTCAGTGTCTAAGTCTTCGGCCGCTATCTCTATTTCATATTGTCCAGCTCCGTATTCAGACAGAGGAAATGAACACGTTGAACCATCATTGACATCACCGCATATTTCCGAGTGGACAGGCGCACCATCTTTGCTGATTGTTATTACGACACCTGACAAAGGCTTGTAAAACTCAAAGCCAAGGATATTGGTTTCACCATCAAACGTAGCTTCCACTATATCTGTATAGCGGGCTGGAGCACGGTGCTTGAGTGGCTTATCTTCTATATCATCAAAACTAAGCATTATAACTTTTATAAGCGTAGCGCGCTGAATTGTTGTAACCGGTGATGTTGTGACAACATCGCTTGCGTTGACAGTAGCAGGAAGCATGGTGAGCATCAAAGCCACCATGGGCAGATTCCTTTTCATTCTTCTAATTGTTCTTTTCATCATTTTTTTGTTTTAATTGGTTTGCATTTATTTATGATTGTTTTACACGTTATGGGCATTTCTTCCCACAAATCGCACTGCAAAGATAGGATAAAGGTCTTGTTCCCGCCATAGAAATTTTAAAGAAAATGCAAATCTTGTTGCTAATGGAAATATGAGTTAAGTCATTGTGTGTTAGTATGTTAAACCCAAAATGAGCTTCGGGAAAATATGCTTTTAGCAACAAATAGCAACAATTTTAGCCCATAAATCGCCTGATTTCGTTCTCCTCACTCCTTTCTCAAAAGGATTTTCATATATAGGCAAATAAAAACATAAACACATTTTTGTGCCTTTTTGCGTTTTTATTTCTCTATATAAATAAATTTTGTATCTTTGCAAAAAATAATTTCAGTTGAACTAACCAGAACATCCATGAACAACAAGTTTATGAAAACATTTATATGTTCGTTACTCGCAGTCATAATGTTTGCATGTGCAGACAGTCGCAATTCTTTTAAGCTGCTCACTGATGCCGACAGACTGATGGAGAGCAATCCCGATTCTGCTCTCACACTGCTAAACCGCATAGATACTGCGGCCGACTTGCGTGAAGACGGTCGAAAAGCTTT
>CAMWVS010000073.1 GCA_947177775.1 uncultured Prevotella sp. | reverse complement strand
TTTAGTTCAGAGTTTAGTTCAGAGTGATGAGTGAAGAGGTATGATTACTCTTAAGGGCTGAGTTTAGGGTTTAGTTCAGAGTTTAGTTCAGAGTTTAGTTCAGAGTTCAGAGTGATGAGTGAAGAGGTATGATTACTCTTAAGTGCAGAAATCAAGTCCAGAACTCAGCCCTTGTTCATGCCCAGAACTCTACACTTAAGAGTAATCATACCTCTTCACTCATCACTCATCACTCTGAACTAAACTCTTCACTCTGAACTCTTCACTCCTTACCCCGAACTACCCACAATGAAAATGCCTTCTCACCAGCTCCATCATCTTTTCGGCGTTGCCTTCGATGTCGCGTCGCAGCGTGAGGTCGTTGAATGCGCGCAGGCGGTTGATGATGTCGTCAATCATCGCGCGGCTGAACACACCGTGGCGCTCGAAACATTCGCGCTGGCGTTCGAGACAGCCGGCCGACGCCACACAGCTGTCGGGCAGCGAGGCGAGTGAGGCCAGGCGGTCGCGGTTCTCGTCCTTATGGATGTTCACGCTGACGTAGGTGCGCTCGGCAATGTCGAGGGCGTCGGCCAGTTCGAAACCGTGGCGGCAGGCAACGGCCAGCGCGGCCATGAGCAGATAGACGTCGGCGGAACCGTCGGCAGAGCGTATTTCGACAGTCTGCTTCTGTGCTGTGTCACGCTGAGAGGGCGTTTCGAGCGGGTTGGCAAGGGCACACATGTCCGTCTTTGCTGTCCAGCCGAGCGGCACGCGGACGAGCACGGAGCGGTTGCGGTCGCCCCAGCAGATGTTTGTGGGCGCCTCCTGATGGGGCACGAGACGGAAATAGGACGTCGGGTTGGTGTTTCCGAAGGCCGTGATGGCCGGTGCCAGCTCCATCATTCCTGCGATGGCGCGGCGTGCCGTCTCTGAAATCCGGCCGTCGTCGAGCATCATGTTCCGGCCGTCCTTCATGATACGCATGTGGATATGAAGTCCTGAACCGGCCTTGCCCGTCGTTATTTTCGGTGCGAAGGTGATGTCGTAGCCGTATTCGTCGGCGAGATTGCGTATTATCCACTTCGCCACCATCAGCTGGTCGGCGGCCTCTTCGGCCGGAACGGGAAGGAACTCGATTTCGTTCTGCTCGTATGTCTTGCCGTCGAGCGTGAAGTTTCCCACCTCGGAGTGTCCGTATTTGATGCGTCCTCCGGCTTGCGCGATATAGGCCATGCAGTGGGTCCGGAAGTTGCCGTATTTCGCGTATGGCGCCGACTCGTGATAGCCGCGCTGGTCTGTGGCGGGGAATGTTCCGTCGTTGTCGCCGATGACGTAGAATTCGAGTTCGCCCATGGACTCGAATGTCATGCCGGTTGTCTCTGTGAACGCGCGGCATGCCTTTCGCAGTGTCTGTTCCGGAGAGCTTTCGAGCGGCCGGCCGTCCTTGTCGAAGAACGAGCAGAGCATGGTCAGCGTGGGCCGTTCGGCAAACGGGTCGAGGAAAGCCGTGCGGAACCGCGGAACGACATAGAGGTCGCTGCTTCCGGCCTCGATGAAGGGGAAGAGGCTCGAACCGTCCACGCGTTCGCCGCAGGTCAGTATCGTTTCAAGATATTCCATGTCGTTGATGACGAAATTGAGTGTCTTCAGACGGCCGTCGGCCGCGGGATACATGAAATTGACCATCTCGACGTTGTTCCCGCAGATGTATTTCACGATGTCCTCACGTGTGAATTCTGTGTGAGGCTTGCCCAAAAAGGCCACCAGCCGGTTCGGGCTTAATTCGATTTCCTTTCTCATTGTAAGATTGTTTTAAGTTTTTCCGTCATTAGGTGTGTCTGCAAAGATAGTTATTTTTTTCGGTATAAATGACCAAAAAAGACGCGGAAAAACGGAGTAGTGGCATGCCTGTGGCATGTTGGATTGGATGTTGACTGAAAGAGCTGTGTCATGTGTCCATTTTTATAGGCGGCTTTCGGGTTTTAATCGGATTTTATGCGTATATTTGTCCGTCAAAACGAAAAGGACAATGCTTGAAATAAAAAACGCATCATTGAAAGTCGGCGGCTCCGACCTGTTCTGCGGACTGTCGTTCGCTGTCGACGACGGTGGAATGGTGTGCGTCATGGGACCGTCAGGCTCCGGCAAGACCACACTGCTCAGAACACTGCTCGGTTTCCGTCCGCTCGACGGAGGCCATGTCAGCATCGACGGTGAATTGCTGACGCCGTCGTCAGCCGAAGAATTCAGAAAAATAATGGCATATATCCCTCAGGAAGTTACGCTCCCATTGGAGTGGGTGAGCGACATGGTGAAAATGCTGTTCGGGCTGAAAGTGAACCGCGGCACGCCGTTCTCGAAGCCGCGGCTGATGGAGGAGTGGGGGCGTCTGGGGCTCGACCCGTCGCTCTACGACCGCCGCGTGGCCGAGCTTAGCGGCGGCGAGCGTCAGCGCGTGATGCTCTCCGTGGCCGGACTGCTGGCCCGGCCTATACTGCTGGCCGACGAACCCACTTCGGCACTTGACGCCGAAGCCGCCACACTTGTGGGCCAATATCTGCGGCGGATGGCCGACGGCGGGTCGACGGTGGTGGTCGTGACGCACGACGAACGGCTGGCCGCATATTGCGACCGGCGCATAATGATAACAAACGAAGGTCCCGCCGACGGGACCGTGGAGGAACAATAACGATGGGAACAACAGACATATCATATATAGGACTGGCCGTCGGACTGCTTCTCATGGCAGCCCCGATATGGTTTTTCCGCATGTTCGGCGTGCGGCAGATACGCTCCACGCTCATAGCCGTGGCCCGCATGGTGGTCCAGCTCTTTCTGATAGGGCTCTACCTGCGCTATCTCTTCGAGTGGAACAGCCCGTGGATAAACATTCTCTGGGTGCTGCTGATGGTCGTGGTGGCCTCGCTGACCGCCTCCCACCGCACCCGCCTGCGCCGCCGTGTCGTCCTTCTGCCGCTCATGGCCGGACTGCTCGGGGCGGCACTTGTTGTCGGACTCTATTTCCTCGTGTTCGTCCTGCGTCTGCCGCATCCGTTTGACGCGAGATATTTCATCCCGATAATGGGCATCCTCATGGGCAATATGCTCGGCGTATGCGTCATGGGACTCAACACGTTCTACGACGGACTGCAACGCGAGCGCCAGCTCTACTACTATCTGCTGGGTAACGGCGCTACACATCTGGAGGCTGTCATGCCCTTCGTCCGGCGTGCCATAGAACGGTCGTTCGCCCCGTGCATAGCCAACATGGCCGTGATGGGCATCGTCTCGCTGCCGGGAACGATGATCGGTCAGATATTGGGCGGCTCGGCTCCGGGCATCGCCATAAAGTATCAGATGATGATTATCGTCATCACGTTTTCCGCCTCGATGCTCGCACTCATGACGACGCTCCATCTGGCCGACCGCCGCTCGTTCGACGTTCACGGCCGGCTGCGCGACGTGAGGACGGGAAAATAAGGAGATAGTAAGGAGATAAATGGATATATAAGGAGATAGAGGACGAATGTCCAAACGATTGTAACTATCGTCTTCTGTCTTCCTGGCGACTGTAGGGAGCTTGACTTGAAATCGTGTATGACCACGCGGCAGGGACACATATTCTTGTATTTGTCCGCCATATAATCGACATGTTGCATGCGGACAAGTACAAGAATATGTGTCCCTGCCGCGTGCTACATTTGGCTTGCGTATGAGCGAAACTTTAATAGAATAAAACAAAAATAGGAACAGATATGTTGATTGGAAGAAAACCGTGGCTGTGGCTGATAGCAGCCTCGCTGCTGATGCTTTCGTGTAACGCCGGAACCGGCGGACGTCCGCTGATGGGCGGAGATATCGGCGGCGGAGACCGTCGTGTGGCAGACAAAGCCATGGAAAATGTCGCCACGGAACCGGCCGATGGGCTGGAACTGCCGGCCATGCGGCCTTCGTCGGGCGAACAGATTCTGCGGCGCACAGCCTATACAGCGTCATATAACAGGGAGAACCGGCTGCCGAACTGGGTGGCGTGGCACCTGACGGCGGAACATACCACCGGCACGTATGGCCGCAAGGGAATAAAATTCCGTGAAGATGAGGACGTGCCTGAGCCGCGCGCCACGGACGCCGACTACTATAACTCGGGCTACGACCGCGGCCATCTGTGTCCCTCGGCCGACTGCAAGTGGAGCGAGGAGGCTCAGCTTGAGTCGTTTCTCTTCACCAATGCCTGTCCCCAGGTCCACGGACTGAATGCCGGCGACTGGAACGAAATTGAACAGCAGTGCCGCCGCTGGGCCAAGGAGTTCGGCAGTCTCCATATCGTCAGCGGTCCGATTCTATACAAGGGCAGTCACAAGAAGATAGGACGGAACAAGGTTGTCGTGCCAGAAGCCTTCTTCAAGGTAGTGCTCTGTATGGAGGGGAAGCCAAAAGCCATCGGCTTTATATATAAGAATGTGTCGGGCAACCGTCCCAAATCGTCCTACGTCAACACCATCGACGAGGTTGAACGCATCACAGGTCTCGACTTTTTCCCGGCTTTGCCCGACGATGTGGAGAAGCGGGTGGAGAGCCGGACGGATCTCAGCGACTGGGGGCTTGAATGATGACGGCACTTGAAGAACTGCGGAAACGGTTGGCCGGACACCTTCATGCCGCCGACATCAGCGGGCTGTGCCGCATGGCAGAGGGCAGGGAAGGTGACGGGATGAAGGCCGCGCTTTTCAGCCTTGTCGGCGACAGGGAGCGCCGTGTGGCGTCAAACGCGCTCTGGGTGTTCTCCCATTTCAAGGCGCCGGAACGCCGTTGGCTTCAGGCGAGGCAGGAGGAGCTGATAGACATGGCCATTGCGGCACCTGACGTGACGAGCCGCCGTCTTGTCCTGACGCTGCTTGAACATCAGACGTTTGCCGCCGACGCCATACGCACCGACTTTCTCGACGTATGTTTCGGCCGCATGCTGTCCGACGCCGAGCCGGTCTCGATACGTTCGCTGTCGATGAAACTGGCATACAAGATGTGTCGCCACTATCCCGAACTGCTTGAGGAACTACGCATGTCAATCGCCATGATTGACGCGGCCGCGGCAGATTCGGCCGGACTGAGGTCGTGTCGCCGGAATATCCTGCGGCAGATGGAGAAGGGTGATAGTGGGAAGGGATGAACAGTTTTATGCTTAAAAAGACTTAAAATCAGACGCTTCGCCATCGTGCTATGACTGAAAAGTTGTAATTTTGCACTTTCAAAGAATACATATAAAAGCTGAAAAGCGTGAAGATTAAGGAAGTGTTGAGCGCCCTTGAACGATTCGCGCCTCTGCCCTTGCAGGAAGGATGGGACAATGCCGGCCTGCAGGTTGGACTGACAGAGGCGGAGGTTTCAGGGGCTTTATTGTGCCTTGACGTGAACGAACGTATCATTGACGAGGCAATCGCGAAAGGACTCAATCTCGTTGTGTCCCACCATCCGCTGCTGTTCCGCGGGCTGAAGACCATCGGCGACGGCGATTATGTGCAGCGGACGGTCATGAAGGCCATCAAGAATGATATTGTCGTGGTGTCTATGCACACCAATATGGATAATGCCCCCGGCGGTGTCAACTATAAGATAGCCGAGAAGATGGGGCTCACGGACGTGCGTTTCATGGCGCCGAAGACCGTCGACGGCGTTGAGGCGGGCAGCGGAGTGGTCGGCGAACTGCCGGAGGACATGGCCGCCGACGATTTTGTGCTGATGGTCAAGCGCGTGTTCGGCGTGGAGTGTGCTATGTGCAACGAGCTTTTGCGCCGCAAGATACGCCGTGTCGCCATCTGCGGCGGAGCGGGAGACTTCCTTCTCGACGACGCCGTCAGGGCCGGAGCGGATGCCTTTGTAACCGGCGAGATGCACTATCACGTCTATTTCGGCCGCGAACAGCAGCTGCAGATATGCGTCATCGGCCACTATCAGAGCGAACAATATACGTCCGAGGTGTTCCGTCAGGTGATTGAAGAAGCCTGTCCGGGACTGCCGTTGCATATCGCCGAAACGTGCACTAATCCGATATATTATCTCTGAATCGGCGGTGCTGGGCATATTTGGGAAAGAATCATAAACCAAAAAAACATAATGAACATGGCAAAGAAAGAAATTACAGACTTGTCAGTTGAAGAGAAACTGAGAACTCTCTATCAGTTGCAGACAGCCTTGTCGGCTATCGACGAGAAGAAGGCTCTGCGCGGCGAACTGCCTCTTGAGGTGCAGGACCTTGAGGACGACATCGCCGGTCTGTCCACCCGTATCGAGAAAATACAGAGGGACGTTGAGGAATTCCGTCGTGCCGTGAGCCAGAAGAAGGCCGAAATAGCTGAGGCGCAGGCCAGCGTTGAGCGCTATAAGTCACAGCTTAACGATGTCAAGAACAACCGCGAGTATGATACGCTGAGCAAGGAAATCGAATTTCAGACATTGGAAATCGAACTTTGCAACAAGAAGATAAGAGAGGCTCTCGTGCGTATTGACGAGAAAGAATCGGAGCTTGGAATGAGCGAAGCTACTCTCGCAGACCGTCGCAATGACTTGGAACTGAAGAAAAGCGAGCTTGACGAAATAATGGAAGAGACACGTGCCGAGGAGGAAATCCTCAAGCAGAAGGTCAAGGAACTGGAAGTGAAAATCGAACCGCGTCTGCTCATGTCGTTCAAGCGCATACGCAAGAATGCCCGCAACGGTCTTGGTGTGGTTTACGTTCAGCGCGACGCCTGCGGCGGATGCTTCAACAAGATTCCGCCACAGCGCCAGCTTGACATCCGCATGCACAAGAAAATCATTGTCTGCGAGTATTGCGGCCGTATTCTCATCGACCCCGAACTGGCCGGTGTGAAGACCGAGAAGCCCGCTGTTCAGGAGGAGAAGAAGACGCGTAAGCGCGCCATCCGCAAGACGGTGAAGAAGGAAGAGAGCGAGGAGGATTTCGGAGCATAATCCCATGAGGATGGCCGGAACGCCCTAAGTAATAACTCATAATTTATAATTTGGAAAAAGGACATTGCCGGCTGGCAATGTCCTTTTTGTGATTCATGGGTTTGATAGTCTCCGCAGATTCTTTTCCTTTTTTGACAATCGTCAGGCCGCAGTATCCGCTGTTGCGTTTCGTTAGAAGAAATAGCTATGGATTGCCGGGAAAATATTTCCGGAAACTTCGAGCGGTCTCATGGCTAATCGCTATCTTTGCAGGGATAATGATTTGAGGTCATGAACACGATGTCGTTTTAAGACCATGAAATATGGAACAGAACAAATAATTTGCAACGAATGTCCATTCGGTTGACTATCGCCAATGGATTGTAGGACTGAAAGAGCGTATCCGTCAAAGTCAGATAAAGGCAGCGGTGAAGATAAACAGTGAACTGCTGCATCTGTATTGGCAGATGGGAAGTGACATTGTCGTAAAAAAGAAGGACGCTCAATGGGGAGATGGCTTTCTGAAACGGCTCAGCAAGGACTTGATGGAAGAGTTCCCTGAGATGAAAGGCTTCTCATATAGAAATCTGAAGAATATAAGACAATGGTATTTGTTTTATAGTCAGGAAGATATGTTTGGGAAACAGCCTGTTTCCCAATTTGAATTCTTCTTCTGTATTCCGTGGGGACATCACATTCTGATTATGCAGCGTTGCAAGGAAAAGATGCCGGCACTGTTCTATATCCGTCAGACAGTGGAGAACAACTGGAGCCGCACTGTGCTCGGATGGCAGATTGACAGCCGGTTGTATGAGCGGCAGGGGAAAGCCATCAGTAATTTCTCGAGGATATTGCCGCTTCCGCAAAGTGATCTGGCACAGCAAATAACGAAAGACCCATATATTATCGACATTATGGGTATAAGACAGGACATGGAGGAACGTGAGCTGGAGGCTTATCTCGATACGCACATCTCACGCTTCCTTCTGGAGCTTGGCAAGGGCTTTACTTTCTATGGGCGGCAAGTTCCGCTGAGGGTGGGTAATGATAGCTTTTATGTTGACTTGCTGTTTTATCATGTCCGTCTCCATTGTTATGTTGTGGTAGAACTGAAAGCCGTGAAGTTCAAGCCTGAGCATGTTGGACAACTCAATTTCTATGTCACGGCAGTGGATAATCAGATGCGTACCGAAGGAGACAATCCCACAATAGGACTGCTCGTCTGTAAGGAGAAAAATGATGTCGTGGCAGAATATACGTTGCGTGGCATAGAAACTCCTATCGGCATTTCGTCCATGCAGATTTATGAACAGTTGACGGCCGGCTTCAAGAGCGCATTGCCGACCATTGAAGAAATCGAAAGGGAGCTTAGCGAAGAGGATTGACAGGAAAACCGCCCGCAGATGCTTTGCGGCCTCGATGTCATCATCGCCGTTGGCTATCGCATGAACGGATGAGGCAGGGACTGCATTTCGGTCGGGATTGTTTTGATGCTTTACGCGCAAAGAATCTGTTCTCGGTGACAATTCTATATCAACAAGCCTTTGCGCTTTTGTGTCTTTGCGTTTAAATTAATGACCACACAAAAAAAATAAATGGCTTCACGTGTAGTTTTTTATGTCCGGCCGGCGTCTAACATGCAGTTACGAACAATCGGATAGAGACAAAATGGACAGAATAGAAGAAAGATTCGCCCAAGTGGTGAAGGAACACAGAAGCACGATATACACCGTATGCTACATGTTCTCAAAGGACGCGGACGAAGTGGCCGATCTCTTTCAGGAGGTGCTGGTGAACGTCTGGCGCGGCTTCAAGGGCTTTGAACGGCGCAGCGACGTCCGGACGTGGATATACCGCGTGGCCCTCAACACATGTATATCGGCAGAGAGAAAGAAACGTCGTAGGGCGCCGGTGTCGCTCTCGGTTGATGTCGACCTGTTTGGCGGCGGCGATGACGACAGCGGACAGGTGGCGCAGCTTCACGACCGTATCATGAAGCTTCGGCCGTTCGACCGTGCCATCGTGCTGCTATGGCTGGAGAACATGAGCTATGATGAAATCGGGGCCGTTGTCGGAATAACGGCAAAGAACGTCTCTGTCCGGCTGTACAGAATCAAGGAACAGCTGAAACGGATGTCTGACCAATAAAAAAACTGCAATAATATGGAAAATCTGAATGAACTCGAAACCATGCGCTCCCAGATGAGCGCGCTGAAAAGACAGCTGGAACACCAGGTCATCATCAACGACCGGATACTCCGGCGGGCGGTCAGCGGAAACACGTCGTGGATACGTAGCCGGTATATTGTCAGCATCGTCGTGGCGCTGCTGATGGTGCCATACAGTCTGATTGGCTTCCGCCATATCGGTTTTTCGCTGACGTTTGCCGTCGCCACATGTCTCTTCATGCTTACGGCCGCCGGCTACACCTATTATAATATGAAAGCCCTCAACCGCGACTTCCTCATGGAGGCAGACCTCGTCGAGGCAGGGCAGAGGATAGCCCGTGCGCGGAAGATGGACGCCGACTGGCTGAAGTTCGGCATCCCGACAGTCATTCTGTGGCTCGTCTGGTTTTTCCTTGAGGGTTACGGACTTAGTGGCTTTGCTCCCGCCGGACTGATTGGCGGTGTCATAGGAGGTGCTATCGGCGGAATCTGCGGATATATGACCCATGTCAAGATACAGCGCAAATATCGTGAGATTATCAGTCAGATAGACGATCTGACGGCGGCATGAAAGAGTATTCATGCATTCTGGACGTGCAGGCCTGATGGCTTGTTCTTGCCGCCATCGTGTTCAGGCAGGGTCACGGCTGTTTCATTTAGGCAATGGAACAGACAAAACTGCTTTTTGTTACATGGGCCGCGTAACGGTGTTACACAGGCCGCGTAACGGTGTTACACAGGCCATGTAACGATGTTACGCGGCCCATGTAACGGTGGTACACGGGCCGTGTAACATTGATATGGAAAATGAAAGAGCCGTGTGGCAGGGCAACCCTGATGATTTTATGAGGATGTCTCAAAATCAGATTCCTACAACTGTCCTTGCGCTGTTTGTGTAAAGCAGGGGAAGTTGTGGGAATAATAGCATGAACAATTAATAAAAGAAATACATAATTACATATTACCCTGATATTGTAACCGCATAAGTAAAGAAAATCGCCTGAATATTTGGAAGATACGTAAATATGTTGTAATTTTGCACCCGCATTTCGTGGCCCCGTGCCCGAAGCATAAGTCTAATTAATTAAAAATTTAAAACCAAAAACAAATGATTATTGTACCGGTAAAAGAAGGCGAGAACATCGAGAAGGCCCTCAAGAAGTTTAAGAGAAAGTTTGAAAAGACAGGCGTCGTAAAGGAACTCCGCGCACGTCAGCAGTTTGACAAACCGTCTGTACTTAAGAGGCTGAAGATGGAACACGCCGTTTACGTACAGAAGATGAGAAACACCGAGGAATAAAAAATCCCCGGAAAATTTGGTAGTTTGAATTAATTTCCGTAAATTCGTTGCCGAAAACACTAAGTGCGACGTTTTATGATGATTGGACAATTTTTGGACTACCTGCGCTATGAGCGGAACAAATCGCCGCTTACCGTGCAGAGCTACGGCGAAGACCTCCGGGCTTTCGAAACGTACTTCAAAAATCTGGATAGTCATCTCTCTTGGCAGTCGGTCGATGCCGATGTTATCCGAAACTGGATGGAGAGTATGATGGACAAAGGAAACATCGCTACTTCAATCAATAGAAGGTTGAGTGCCTTGCGTTCCTTTTTTCGTTTTGCTCTGATTCACAAACTCGTGGATCGCGACCCCTCGCGGGTGGTGAGAGGCCCGAAGAAAGCCCGCCCGTTGCCGCAGTTCCTTAAGGAAGGCGAAATGGACAGACTTATCGACGGAGAGGGAATGTGGAGTGATAGTTTTAGGGATGTGCGTGCGCGCACTATAATAATAATGTTCTACGAGACGGGCCTCCGTCTTTCCGAACTCGTCGGGCTTGACGCCTCGTCTGTGGATTTCTCCGCGCTGCAGATACGGGTGACGGGAAAGGGAAGCAAACAGCGTCTGATACCATTCGGTGAAGAGCTGGCTGCGGAACTTCAACATTATATAAAGGTGCGTGACGAATTCTTCGGAATGGCGACTGAAGCCTTGTTCGTGACGGAAAAAGGTCACAGGATGAACAATTCGCAGGTTCGCTATGAGGTTAAAAAGAACATTTCGAGGGTGTCGACGCTGAAAAAACGTACGCCGCATGTTCTCCGCCATACGTTCGCTACATCAATGTTGAACAATGGTGCAGGACTGGAAAGCGTGAAGAAACTGCTGGGACATGAAAGTGTCAAGACGACGGAGGTATACACACATACTACGTTCGAACAGCTTAAGAGAGTTTATAAGAACGCCCATCCGAGGGCATAACCTTTAAAAACAGGAGGCAACTATGGAAATTAAGATTCAGTCAATTCATTTTGACGCTACCGAGAAGTTACAGGCGTTTATTGAAAAGAAAATCGCCAAGTTAGAGAAATCATACGAAGATATTCAGAAAGTAGAGGTGCAATTAAAGGTTGTAAAACCCGCAACGGCTCAAAACAAGGAGGTAAGCCTCACTGTCACGGTTCCTGGAAGCACACTTTTTGTGGAAAAGGTGAGTGACTCATTTGAGGAAAGTTTAGACCTCGGAGTGGACTCAATGCGGGTTCAACTGCAGAAATTCAAGGAAAAATTAAGGAATTACTAAAAAAAAACCTTGAAAAGTTTTGGTAATTAAAAAATAATGCTTACCTTTGCAACCGTTTTCCAACAGACCGTAAATCTCACGTAAGAGAGCGGTTGCGAAGGAACGCCTCTTTAGCTCAGTTGGCCAGAGCACGTGATTTGTAATCTCGGGGTCGTTGGTTCGAATCCGACAAGAGGCTCAAAAGAGACTCGAGGATAGACAGAGGTCAATCTACTGAGAGGCGAAACAGAAAACAAATTTTGAAAAGGGTGGTTACCAGAGTGGCCAAATGGGGCAGACTGTAAATCTGCTGTCTTTCGACTTCGGTGGTTCGAATCCATCACCACCCACTCCTTTTGAAAAGGGAGTTTGCGGAAATAGCTCAGTTGATAGAGCACTAGCCTTCCAAGCTGGGGGTCGCGGGTTTGAGCCCCGTTTTCCGCTCTAATGTTGCTGTAATAGCTCAGTGGTAGAGCACTTCCTTGGTAAGGAAGAGGTCCTGAGTTCAACTCTCAGTTACAGCTCCAAAAAACAAAATCAAGATTATTCATTAAAAATAAATAAACGAAAAAGCTATGGCTAAAGAGCAATTTGTGCGCACCAAACCGCACGTTAACATTGGAACTATCGGTCACGTTGACCATGGTAAGACTACTCTGACAGCTGCCATCACAACTGTTTTGGCTAAGGCTGGTCTCTCTGAGGTTAAGTCTTTCGATCAGATTGATAACGCACCCGAGGAGAAAGAGCGTGGTATCACTATCAATACTGCACACGTTGAGTATGAGACAGCTAACCGTCACTATGCTCACGTAGACTGCCCGGGACACGCTGACTATGTGAAGAACATGGTTACTGGTGCTGCCCAGATGGATGGTGCAATCATAGTAGTAGCTGCAACTGATGGTCCTATGCCTCAGACACGTGAGCACGTGCTTCTCGCACGTCAGGTGAACGTTCCGAGACTGGTTGTGTTCCTGAACAAGTGCGATATGGTTGAGGATGAGGAAATGCTTGAGCTCGTTGAGATGGAAATGCGTGAGCTGCTCGATCAGTACGAGTATGATGGCGACAACACTCCTATCATCCGCGGTTCTGCTCTCGGTGCCCTCAATGGCGTTGCCAAGTGGGAAGAGAAGGTTATGGAGCTGATGGCACAGGTTGACGAGTGGATTCCGCTGCCTCCGCGTGATATCGATAAGCCTTTCTTGATGCCTGTTGAGG